>DATKXG010000352.1:0-2643 GCA_035529175.1 Ilumatobacteraceae bacterium | reverse complement strand
GGCGTGAGGCTGGCATGTGTCGACGTCGACGGGTGGCACACGATCGTCTCCGGCCCGCCGAGCGAGGTGGCGATGCGAGCGACGCGCAGCCGTCCGAGCAGCGCCGCTGCGGTGTCGCGATCGGCGACCTCGAACGACAACACGGTGCCGTACTGGCGCAGCTGCTTGGTGGCGAGCGCGTGCTGCGGGTGCTCGCTGAGGCCGGGATAATGCACGGCTCGGACCTCGGGATGGTCGGCGAGCGTGATCGCCAACGAGCGGGCGGTGTCGTTCTGCTGGCGGGTGCGAACACCCATCGTTCGCAGTCCGCGCAGTGCGTTGAGCGCGTCGAACGGCGACGGTGTCGCCCCGTGCAGCACCGAGTAGGCCCAGATCTCACCCAGCAGGTCGGCGTCGCCCGAGATCACGCCGAGGGTGGCGTCGTTGTGGCCGGCGATTCCCTTGGTGGCGGAGTGCAGCGAGATGTCGATGCCGTGGGCGAGCGGCTGCTGGCCGAGCGGCGTGGCGAACGTCGAGTCGACGACCGTGAACGGCCCCTTGATCGAGCCGAGTTCATCGAGGTCGGCGAGCTCGAGCAGCGGGTTCGAGGGCGTCTCGGCGAGCACCAGCATCGTGTGTCCGGGCTCGACCGCTTCGGCGAAGGCGCCGGGAGTGGCGACGTCGACATAGGTGACATCGATCCCCATCCGTCGGCACGGCCCCTGCAGGAAGGCGAGCGTGCCCGCGTACAGCTGTCGTTGAGTGACGATGTGGCTGCCGGTCGAGCACAGCGCGAAGACCGTCGATGCGATGGCGCCCATGCCGGACGCGAACGCCAACGATTCCTCGGCGCCTTCCAGATCGGCCATCGCCTCCTCGAACGACCGGACCGTCGGGTTCGAGTAGCGGGAGTAGAACCCGTCGTGACGCAGGCCGGTGGCTCGGCGATGGGCGTCATCGAGGCCTTCGGACTCCCACGTGCTCGACGCCCACAACGCCGGAGCGAGCGACGATCCGCTCGCCGAGCGGCCCGCGGTGATCGCTCGGGTCTCGGGCGCGACGTCGGAACGTGCCGGGGTCTCGTACGGCGACGGTGGCTCGCTCGACATGGCTGACGACGCTACCCGCTGTGTTCCCGGCCAGGACGTACGAGTCCTGTCAGGGGCACATCGCGGACGTCAGCGGCGCAGTGCGTCGAGGACCACCTCGTGGAGGAGGCGGTTGGTGCTGATCGCGGTCTCGTGTTCGTGGGTCGGGTTCCCGAAGCGGTCGGTGAGGCTGCCGCCGGCGGCCTCGACGATGGGTTTCACCGCGGCGATGTCGTAGGGCGCCACGCCGACCGCGTCGACCGCCACGTCCATGGCTCCCTCGGCCACCAGCATGTGCTGCCAGAAGTCGCCGATCCCGCGCGAGCGGCGCGCCCGTTGTTGAAGGCGGACCAAGGCATCGGTGAGGCCGAGCGCGTCCCAACCGTGGTTGTGGGTGATGCTCACCTGCGCCTCGGCGAGATCGTCGACGGTCGACACCACGATCGGGCGCTCGTCGCCGAACACGCTCATCGAGGCGCCGAGCCCGAGCCCGCCCCACCAGCGGCGTCCGAGCGCCGGAGCGGACACGACACCCATCACAGCGCCGCGCTCGGCGTGGGTGAGCGCGATCAACGTCGCCCAGATCGGGATGCCGCGCACGAACCCGGACGTGCCGTCGATCGGGTCGATCACCCATCGCCAGGGAGACTGCTGGTCGCCCGCCACGCCGTGCTCCTCGCCGAATGCCCCGTGCCCTGGCCGTTCGCGGACGAGTTGGTCGACGATCATCTTCTCGGCGCGCCGGTCGATCTCGGTGACCTCGGTCTGATTCTGCTTCCAGTCGATCGTGAAGTCGGCTTCGTGGAAGTGCGGCAGCGTGAACGCGTCGACGAGGTCGGCGACGTCGAGCGCCAATGCGAGGTCGTGGGTCAGGTCGAGCTCCTCGAGGTCCTTCACGCCTGCACTCCCGTCTCACCGGTCGCCGCCGATCGGAAGTCGGGCCGACGCTTCTCCTGCAGCGCTGCCAGGCCCTCGGCGGCGTCGGGCCCGAGGAAGTTCAACATCTCGTACGCGAGCGACGCCTCGAAGTTGGGCAGCGCCTGTCGCAACCAGTGGTTGAGGGCCCGTTTGGTCATCCGGGTCGCATCGACGGGGCCGGCGGCCAGCTTCTCCGCGACGCCGAGCGCGGTCGTCAGCACCTCGTCGGCGGGCACGGCCTTCGACACGAGCCCGATACGTTCGGCCTCGCGCCCGTCCAGGAAGTCGGCGGTCAGCAGGTAGTACTTCGCCTTGGCCATGCCGCACAGCAGCGGCCAGATCGCCACCGCATGGTCGCCGCCGGCCACGCCGAGGCGGATGTGACCGTCGCTCAGCCGGGCGTCCTCGTCGATGATGCTGATGTCGGCCATCAACGCCACCGCGAGGCCGGCGCCGACGGCCACCCCGTTGATCGCCGACACGATCGGCGTGTCGCAGTCGATCATCGTGCGCACGATGTCGCCGGCCTCCCGCATCACCCGGATCGTCTGGGCATAGTCACCGACCTGCTCGGCGATCCACCCGAGATCGCCGCCCGCCGAGAACGCCGTACCGGCGCCGGTGACGACGACCGAACGCACCGTCGGGTCGTCGTCGA
>DATKXG010000351.1:0-4953 GCA_035529175.1 Ilumatobacteraceae bacterium | reverse complement strand
GCCCTCGTAGCACTGCAGGCGGATGAGGCGGGCGTCGGTGATCTCCGCGATCGACTTCGCCAGCTGGGTCTTGCCCGTGCCCGCCGGACCCTCGACGAGGATCGGCTTCTGCAGCCGATCGGCGAGGTAGGCCACCCCGGCGATGCCCTCGTCGGCGAGATAGTTCACGTCGCGCAGGGCATCGCGCACCGACTGCACGCTCTCGAAGCGGTTGGTGCTGCTCCCGGGCGTGCCGGCATCCGTGGTCGTCATACCGACGACGCTATCCGCCGCCTTGACCCGCGGGTCAATCGGGATGCCCCACGCTGGGTAGATGCCCGGACCTCGCCCCGAACCGACCCACCCACCCGAAGTCGTGCACCACCAACCCGAAATTCGGAGCGAAACGTGCGCTGAAGGCAACGATCGCTCCGAAATTTGGGAGGCATGTTCGAACGAACTGACGCGGCCGGCGACCTCCCGATGCGCAAGCATGGCGACGTGACTCCCGTGGCGACGCTCGAATCGGTCCAGCAACGCATCTTGTGGCTGGCGGTTCGCATGGTCGACGCCGCCAACCACGACCGGCCCGTCGGCGAGATCAAGGTCGGCGGCCATCAGGCGTCGTCCGCGTCCATGGTCGGGATCATGACCGCGCTGTGGTTCGGACACCTGACCGGCGACGACAAGGTCGCCGTGAAGCCCCACGCGTCGCCCGTGTATCACGCCATCAAGTACCTCACCGGCGAGTTGGACCGCTCGTACCTGACCCGGCTGCGCGACCTCGGCGGGCTCCAGGCCTATCCGAGCCGCACGAAGGATCCTGACGTCGCCGACTTCTCGACCGGGTCGGTCGGCCTCGGCGTGGTCGCCCCGCTCTTCGCCGCTGCGACCCGCCGCTACGTCGATGCCCACTTCGGTGCCGGCCGACAGCGACCCGCGCGATTCATCGCCCTCGCCGGTGACGCCGAGCTCGACGAGGGAAACATCTGGGAGGCGATCGCAGACCCGGCGTTGCAGGGCCTCGGCAACGTGATGTGGGTCGTCGACACGAACCGGCAGAGCCTCGACCGCGTCGTGCCCGATCAGAAGATCAAGAAGCTGATGGAGTTCTTCGACGGCGCGGGATGGCACGTCGTCGAGGCGAAGTACGGCGCTCGCCTCCAGGCTGCATTCGCCCGGCCTGGCGGCGAGACGTTGCGCGAGTTCATCGACGCGATGTCGAACGAGGAGTACCAGTCACTGTTCGCCTCGCGCGGTGACGAGCTCCGCGAACGTCTCCTCGCCGGTGCCGACCGGTCGGTGAGCGACGTCATCGGCGGCTACGGCGACGACGAGCTCGCACCGCTGGTGCAGAACCTCGGAGGCCACGACCTCGGCGCGCTGATCGACAGCTACCGCCGGTGCGACGCCGTCACCGACCGGCCGAGCGTCGTATTCGCCTACACGGTCAAAGGGTGGGGTCTCCCGTTCGCCGGCGACCCACTCAACCACGCGGCGTTGCTGTCGCCACAACAGATCGACGACCTGCGCACCTCGCTCGGGTTGACGTCGGACACCGAGTGGGACCGGTTCGCCGACGACTCCCCCGAGGGCGAGATGTGCAACTCGATCGGCGGGGAGCTCAACAACAGCGAACCGGCCCCCCGACCGGTCGTGCGGATTCCGGCATCGGTCGGCGGCCGCGTCGGCGCGAAGCCGGTCAGCACGCAGGAGACGTTCGGCCGGTTGCTGACCCGCCTTGCCGACATTCCGGAGGTGGCCGACCGGATGGTGACGACGTCACCCGACGTCAGCGTGAGCACCAACCTCGGCGGCTGGATCAACAAGATGGGCGTGTTCAACGCCGCCGAGCAGCCCGACTTCCTCGGCGACGAGCGCCTGCTTCGATGGAAGCAGACCGCCGCCGGACATCACCTCGAACTCGGCATCAGCGAGATGAATCTGTTCCTGCTGCTGCACGCGCTCGGTCTCGGCCACGAGCTGCACGGCCAACACCTCCTGCCGATCGGCACCGTCTACGACCCGTTCGTGTGTCGCGGCCTCGACGCGTTCGTCTACGCCCTCTACAACGGGGCCAGGTTCGTCGTGGTCGGCACCCCCGCCGGCATCACGCTGGCACCGGAGGGCGGCGCCCACCAGAGCAGCATCACCCCGTCGATCGGGCTCGAGCTCCCCGGCGTCACCTATGCCGAGCCTGCCTACGCCCGAGCGCTCGACTGGCTCCTGTGCGACGGACTCGACCGCCTCGCTGCTCCCGACGGCGACAGCCTCTACCTCCGGCTGTCGACTCGGCCGATCGATCAGGCCCCGTTCGAGGCCGCCGCGCGACGTCTCGGAGAGGAGCAACTGCGACACGACGTGCTCGCCGGCGGTTACCGACTCCGCGAACCCGATGACGGGTCGGCCCGGTCTCGTCCGGCCGACGTCGTGATCGCCACCTGTGGGCCGATGGTTCCCGAGGCGCTCGCCGCTGCGGAACTGCTCGACGCCGAGGGCGTGCCTGCGCTGGTGCTCGATCTGACGAGCCCCGATCGCCTGTACCGACAGTGGCGGACGGGGCTGCGCGATGCGACCAGGGATGCACGCCCGGCCCCACACCACCACCATCTCGCCCGACTGCTCGGTCCGGATGATCGCCGCGCGCCGATCGTGACGGTGCACGACGCCGCCAGCCACCACCTGGCCTGGCTCTCCGGGGTGTTCGGATCGCGGATCGTTCCGGTCGGCGTCGACGAGTTCGGGCAGTCGGGCACCATCGCCGACCTCCATCGGGTGTTCGACCTCTCCGCCGACCAGATCGTCAACGCCGCCCTTGTCGCCACCGCCTGAGCGGCACCGATTACATCACGGGTCTGACCCGTGATGTAATCGGTGCCGCGGGCTGATCAGGGGGCAGCACTAGCGTTCGCTCGGATGAGTGGACTGCTGCGGAGCAACGTCGTCGTTGCCAGCGGCACGGCCATCTCCCGGGTCACCGGCTTCCTGCGCATCGCCGTGCTCGCGGCGGTCCTGGGACAGACCGCCCTGAGCGACGCCTACCTGCTCGCCAACGAGACGCCGAACATCGTGTACGACCTGCTGTTGGGCGGGCTGCTCTCGGCGACGCTCGTGCCGCTGTTCTCCACGTTCGTCGAGACCGACGACGACGATGCCACCAACGTCGTGCTGACCGCGTCGGTCGTGCTGATGGCTGCACTCACCGCCGTTGCCGTCATCGCCGCGCCGCTGATCTTCGGGCTCTACTCGGTGAACGTCGGCGGTGATGTCGATCCCGACGTGTACCGAGAAGTCGGCACGACGCTCGCACGGATCTTCCTGATCCAGATCCTCTTCTACGGACTGACCGGGCTGGCCAACGCCTTCCTGAACAGCCGCCGCCGGTTCTTCGCCGCGGCATGGAGTCCGATCCTGCCGAACCTCGTCATCATCGCCTCGCTGCTGTCGCTGCCGTCGCCGGGACCCGACGGCTGGCAGATCGAGCAGGTCCTGACCGACGATCGACTGCGGTGGACGCTCGGTCTCGGTGCCACCGTCGGCATTGCCTCGATGGCACTCGTGCTGCTGCCGGCGATGGCTCGCACCGGCTTCCGGTTCCGGCCGGTGTTCGCCTTCGGTCACCCCGCCGTGCGCAAGCTGCTGTCGCTGTCGTTCTGGACC
Organism: Ilumatobacteraceae bacterium; assembly: GCA_035529175.1. Taxonomy (GTDB): domain Bacteria; phylum Actinomycetota; class Acidimicrobiia; order Acidimicrobiales; family Ilumatobacteraceae; genus Sva-07. The sequence continues at coordinate 1,314 of DATKXG010000351.1, read as the reverse complement.
GTTGGCTTCGTCGTCGCCAATCAGGTCGCGCTCCTCGTGGTCCGCAACCTCGCCGAACCGGGATCGAGCGACGCCTCGGCCTACATCTTCGCGTTCACCTTCTTCGTGCTGCCCCACGGATTGCTGGCCGTGTCGATCGCCACGACGTTCCAGCCGGAGATGTCCCGATCGGTCGCGCGCCGCGACCGCGAGGGCTTCGTCGATCAGGCGTCGCTCGGTCTGCGGATGACCGCGCTGTTCACGATCCCGGCAGGTGTCGGGATCTTCGTGCTGCGCCAGCCGATCATCGGCGCGCTGCTGCAGCGCGGCGAGTTCACCGCCGACGACGCCGACGCGGCGCAGCGGGCGCTCGCCGGTCTCGCGCTCGGGCTCGGCGCGTTCTCGATCTACATGTTCCTCCTGCGCGGGTTCTACGCCCACAAGGACACCAAGACCCCGTTCAAGATCAACGTCGTGGAGAACCTGATCAACATCGTGCTGGCGTTCGTGCTGGTCGATCGCTACGGCGTGCTGGGACTGGGGCTCGCGTTTGCGCTGGCGTACGTGATCTCATCGCTGTGGTCGATGCAGATCCTGAGCTACAAGGTGCCCGGCTTCGCCGTGCGGCCGCTGCTGTCGAGCATCGGCCGGATGCTGCTCGCATCGATGCTGATGGCCGAGGCCGTGTGGCTCGTCACCCAGCAGGTCGGCGGCAATGCCGGAGTCGATGCAGTGGTCCGCCTGGTGGTGGGCACCATCGTCGGCGCGGCCGTCTACCTCGGAGTGCTCGTGCTGCTCAAGGCCCCGGAACTCGACGCCGTCCGCCGCCGCCTCCGCCCGTCCTGAGACCCCCTCCAACCTCAGCCTCACCACGTTTGTGTGCAGATCCGGCTGGGACGGGTCATCCGAACTGCAACGCAAACGTGGGGGCTCAGGCGAGTGGACCACCCAACCACGCTTGCGTGCAGATCCGGCTGGGACGGGTCATCCGAATCCGAGCGCAAACGTGGTGTTGCGCGGGCGTGGGGTGCTCAGGTGGGGAGGACGACGAGGTCGTCTCGGTGGACCACCTCGTGGTTGACACCGTCGGGGAGGTCACTCGTTCGCAGGCCGACGACCATGCGTGCGACCCCGGCGTCGACAGCTGCGAGCCCGCGGGCGAATGCCCGACCGTGGGGGCCGACGATGTCGACAGTGTCACCCTCGGCGAATGCGCCTCGTACCCCGACCACACCAGCGGGAAGCAGGCTGTTCGGGCGGTCGGTGAGCGCCCGCTCGGCGCCACCGTCGACCTCGATCGCGCCCATCACCTCCGACGCGAACGCGATCCACAAC
>DATKXG010000350.1:0-3413 GCA_035529175.1 Ilumatobacteraceae bacterium | reverse complement strand
CCACGGTTCCAGCGGCCCGTAGGCACGCAGGAGGATGAACCAGCTCTTGCCGGGGATCGTCTGGATCCAGTTCTTCTCCATGCCAGCCGGCGCCTCCGGCGCAAAGATCACGTCGATGGAGCCGTCCTCGTTCTGCTTCTGATCGGCGCTCAAGCTGTTGATGCCGGCAAACGGCTGATCAGTCTGCAGCATGCTGCGGGTCTGCGGGTCGTAGATGGTCACCGACCAGTTGTCCTTGACCGGAAAGTTCGCCGGCAGGCGGAGCTTGTAGGTCTTCGCGCCATCGAGCGGGCGACCCTTGCCGTCGAGGCCCGTGATCATGTAGTCGGATCCGGTGCCCGGCTTCGTGACGGCCATCGCCGGGGTCACGCAGACGGCGTTATAGTGCATCCAGAGCCTGCCGTCCATGCGGCGGGCGCCTTCCTGAAGGAACGTGGTGTCCTTGTCGGGATACGCCATGACCCACTCGGTGTGCTCGTCGTGGTAGATGTAGCTCCCCTCGTCCTGGGGATACACGGTGTTCACCCGGGCATACGCGTTGCCGATGGCCACGGCGTCGGCGAGGATCTTCTTCAGCCGATCATCCGGGTCGAACTGCTGGCCCTTGACGATGCCGACCGCTCGTAGCTGTCCGGCCAGCTCGGGGTCGAGCCATCCGTCGGCCTCCTCCTGAACGATCTCGTTCACCACGTCGAAGAAGCTGCCGTCGTTGGGCATGATCGTGTTGTAGCCCGCCAAACCCGACATGTTCTTGAACTCCATCGCCGGCGGATCGTCCGCCTTGGACAGCGGATACACCTTGAGGTTCTGCTTGATGTTGTCCGACGCCTTCTCGACGTTGGCGGGATCCTGCACGTTGCCGCGCACGTAGCCACGCATGAAGTTCCACACGCAGTACGTCTGCGACTGCACGACGAAGTACCCGTCGGGGACGTCACCGTCATAGCCGGGAGGCAGCACCAGATACTTGCCGCCCTTGCCCTGGTCCGGGCCGGCGGCGCCCATGTCGCTCATGTAGCGGAAGTACATGTCATCGAGAATGCCCAGCACGTCGGGCGGGATGTCGATGACGGTCGGGCCGTCCTTCTTGAGGTCGAGGAACCCCCACGTGTACAGCGACGTGTTGTTCCAGGTGAGCACGAGTGGCTTGGAGTCGCCGAGCTGCTCGGCGATCAGGATCTTGTTGCACTCGGTCAAGCCCTCATCGCGATGGCCCTGTCGCAGGGAATACATCGACGCCGCCGGGGTCATGTTGATGAACGCTTCGACCGCCCGACCGCGCTGGACGAAGTCGACCAGTGTGTCCTTGGTGTCGCCGACGGGCACCCCGTCGAAGAACTCCAGACTCCCGATCGATGTCTCGACCTTGTCCGGTGTGGTGCGATTCTCCGGGATCGGGATCGTCGTCTTCATCACCGGTTGCTGGGTGATCATCTGGGACTTGCTCATGTCGTGCTCCTTTGTCGAACGTGGAATGTGTGGAGTTCGTGGATTCGGTTGGTCAGGGCAGGGCTGCTGTCGACGTGTCCGGTGTCGATCCCGGCGCTCCGCCGTGCCCCGCCGGCTGGTCGTTGAAGAATCCGACTGCCTTCAGCTCTCTGGACAGGTCGAGCCCGATCGCGAGGACGGGGGCGGCGAGGATCAGCCCGACCATCCCGGCGATCATGCCGCCGAGCGTTGTTGCGAGCAGGATGGTCAGCGGATGAAGGTTGAGGCTCGTGCCGAGCAGCTTGGGCTGCAGCAGGTTCTCGAGAACCACCTGAGCAACCAGGACGACCGCAAGTGCCGCGAGCGCCAACCCGACCCCACCGTCGCCGAGCGCCATGAGCACGGCGAACGCGCCGCCGAAGAAGGCCCCGATGTACGGGATGTAGGCGCCGACGAAGTTGACGACGCCGACCGCAAGTGCTCCTGGTACGCCGAGGAAGTACATGCCGAGCGCGATCGACACGCCGTTGACGAGCGCCAGAGCGGTCTGGCCACCGAAGTAGGACTGGATGTCGTTGACCGACTTGTCGATGACTCGCTCGGCGGCATCTCGACGGGCGGGATCGGCCTTGCGGTCCACCCACTTGCGAGTCAGCGTCGCCCCGTCCTTGAGGATGTAATAGAGCACCATCGCCCCGAGGACCAACCCGGCGATCATGCCGGCGGCCGAGTCGAAGAGGGTGGCCACTGCTGTTGCCACGCCGTCGCGCGCCACCGGTGCGGCGTCGTGGGCGGTGGAATCGACTTCGTCGACGGCGGCAGCGCTGATCGGCAGGTCCTCCACCCAGGTCTTGACCTCCTCGACCGCCCCCTGGAGGTTCTCGGTCAGGGCGTCACCCTGGCTGTACAGGGCCTCGGCGGTGATCCAGCCGCAACCGACGATCACGGCGACGAGCCCGACCAGGACGATCCCCGCCCCGGCACCGCGTTTGATGCCGCGGTCCTCCAACCAGTCGACGAACGGTGCGAAGACGATGGCCAAGAAGATGCCGATGGCGAGGGGGATGGTGAGGTCGCGGGTCGCGGCGATCATGACCGTGATCACGGCGAGCGCGAGCACGGTCCCGATGAACATCCAGCTGTTCGTGCCCACCCTGCGCACCCAGGAAGGAACGTCGAAACGCACCCGCTCGACCGATGGTTGAATTTCGGAGCTGTCAGGGGTGGACAGAACCTGGCGGTCGACAGTGTCAGGTTGCTGGGCCATGGCGTTCTCCTTCAGAGTGGGACAATGCCATTGTCCGATCGGACGACCGTCGCTGCCAGCCCCGAAAGGGCGCCCGATGGGAGAAGGTGCGAAAACGAGCCGATCGCCCGCCCACACACCTGCCCGGCATCGCGTTCGAGGGAGATCCGTCAGGAGGAACCGGTCAGTCGGTGCGGTCGTCGGCGCTTCGAGCCACCCACGCGGTGGCGTCGTCGTAGGCCGTGAGCAGCGTGTCGGTACGCCAGCGGCCAGGTCCGTAGACGTTGTGCTCGCCGAGGTCGTTCATCATGCCGGTCGCTTTCAGTTGGTCCTGCACGCGTGGTTGCACAGACGCGAGCACCAACTTGCTCTCGACGTCGTGCAGCGCGCTCGCATACCGCACGAACACCTCGATGAGGGTGGCGCCGACGTCGTCGCGTCCGCGGAGCCGGATCACGACCACCGAGTTGCTCGACTGGTCGGTCACCGTGGGCAGCATCGCCTCGAACGCGGGCGCCGCAGCGAAGAAGAGACTGCCGACCGGCTCCAGCAGGACGACGGTGCCGGCCGGGAGCTCGTCGGGCGGTTCGTCATCGATCAGGTGGCGCTCGTCGTCGACGCGCAGCCGCTGCAGGCTGATCTGGTTCGACTGCCGGATGACGTAGAGCATCATCGACGTGCCGACGCCGATCAGCACGGCGAACTGGAGCGGGATCAGCATGGTCAGCACGAACGTGAC
>DATKXG010000349.1:0-11595 GCA_035529175.1 Ilumatobacteraceae bacterium | reverse complement strand
AGCTTGCGGTACTTCCAGCTCATGATGTCGTCACGGGGGATCGAGCCGAACGTCGCCGCTTCGAGGGTGGCGGCGAGCTCCACGCTCAGGTCGTCGACGCCGTGCGGGTAGCGGCCGACGTCGAGGAGCCCGGAGCTCGGCGCGGTCCAGACGCGCACGACACCCGGGGCGAGGTGGTCGGCGGGGAGCATGACGCAGATGCCGTACACGTTGGCGAACAGTCGCAGAGCCTGGCGTTCGTTCTCGACGCCGTTCTGCATGCACACGATCGGCTGGTCGGTGACGCCTGCGGCCCGGAGGTCGTTCAGCACGCCGGCGGTGTCCTGGCTCTTGACGCCGAGCACGAACACGTCGTCGTCGGTGATGTCGATCTCGCCGACCGACGTGGCCACCGGCAGCTCGACGATCCTCGTGCCGGTGGGCGACTCGTAGCGAAGTCCCGACTTGCGCATCACCCGGGCGTGCTCGCCGCGGGCGACGGCGACGACCGGCGTGCCCGCGATCGCAAGGTTGGCGGCGACGACTCCGCCGACCGCTCCGGCACCGACGACGATGATCCGCATGGGGCCGAGGCTACGAGGTGGATGACACCAACCTCTGGCGACGCCGAATGACACGGCCGGTCGGGCGGGTCCGGTGTCCAGGTGCGAGAGTGGAGTGTGGCCGTCAGTGACAGCATGCGAGTCGCCCGCCGGCTTGGCTGGCTCGATCCGAGGCAGATCGCAGCGAACACGGCTGCGCTGACGCGCTGGGGCCCGAGCCTCGCCGCGCTCTACATGGCCGCTGCTGTCCGGCATCGCTCGCGGGCGGCGATCGTCGACCATCGTGGGTCGGTGACGTTCGGCGAGCTCGACCGCACCTCGTCGGCGCTGGCGCAGGGGTTTCGGGCGCTCGGCCTCGACGGGGGCGACCACCTCGGGGTGCTGTGTGCCAACCATCGCGACTTCGTCGAGGTGTCGATCGCGGCAGCGAAGGCGGGTCTGGTGTGCGTGTACCTGAACACCGGGTTCGCCGCGCCGCAGCTGGGCGAGGTCCTCGCCCGGGAGGGCGTGCGCGCGGTGGTGGTCGACAGCGACCTGCGGGCGGTCGTCGAGAACTCGGGCTTCGACGGGCACGTCGTGGTCGCCGACGGCGACCCCGGGTCGCACCGGTCTGTGGGCGACGTCCGCGCGCTCGGTTCGTCGAGGCCTTTGCTGCCGAGCCGCCCGATCGCTCCGGTTCTGTTGACGTCGGGGACGACGGGCACTCCGAAGGGTGCGCGTCGTACGGGACGGCCCGCTGGGCTGTCGTCGGCGATCGGGGTGCTCGAACGGATTCCGTACCGGGCCGGTGACGTGGCCGTGATCCCCACCCCGCTGTTCCATGCGTGGGGGCTCGCTCAGCTGACGATCACGGCAGCGACGGCATCGACCGCCGTGCTGGTTCGCCGATTCGACGTCGGCGCGACGCTCGACGCGGTCGAGGCCGAGCGGGCGCAGGTGCTCGCTGTCGTGCCGGTGATGCTGCAGCGGATCCTGGCTGCCGACACGAACGATCGCGACCTGTCGTCGCTGCAGATCGTCGCTTGCAGCGGCTCGGCGCTGCCGGCTGCCGTGGCGACGAAGTGGATGGACCGATTCGGTGACAACCTGTACAACCTCTACGGCTCGACCGAGGTCGGCCAGGCGACGCTCGCGACCCCGGAGGATCTGCGCGCCGCACCGGGAACCGCGGGTCGGGTCATCCCCGGCACGGTGGTCGAGGTGGTCGACGAGCGTGGCGACCCCCTGGCGGCGGGGGAGGTCGGGCTGATCGTGGTGGGCAGCGACAGCCAGTTCACCGAGTACACCGGGGGTGGCACGAAGGATCGGGTCCGCGGGCTGATGTCGTCGGGCGACGTGGGGTTCTGGGACGACGAGCGCCGGCTGTTCGTGACTGGACGCGCCGACGACATGATCGTCAGCGGCGGTGAGAACGTGTTCCCGCTCGAGGTCGAGGAGGTCCTGCTGGCGCACCCCGATGTGGTCGACGTCATGGTGGTCGGCGTGGCCGACGACGAGTTCGGCCAGCGGCTGGCGGTCTTCGTGGTATGCGGGCCGGGCCGGTCGGTCGACGCCGACGGGATCCGATCGTTCATCGCCTCCCGCCTTGCCCGACACAAGGTGCCCCGCGACGTGAACTTCGTCGACGAACTCCCCCGTAACGCGACCGGCAAGCTGCTGCGCTCCTGAGCCCCGACGGTCCGTCAGGGACGGTGCATCGGTCGGGCAGGATGGCCCCGATGTACATCGAGCACGGTGCACTTCTCGTCGACGTCGCGGGCAACCGATGGGACCTCCTCGGCCCGCAGCCGCGACGGCGGCTGGCTTGTTCGAGTTCCTCCCACTTCTCGATCGGGATGTCGGCGCTGATGCGCATCATCCCGGCCGACGCCAGGCCGCGCAGCGACGCGCAGTAGCCGACCTTCGAAGTTCGACCGTCAGCGTTCGATCATCACGGTCAACGTGGCGCCACCCCAGCCGTTGACCAGATCGCGACCCTCGACGGTCACCGACGTCACCTCGGGCGGGATCACGACGTCGCTGAGCGACCGGGTGAATGGCTGCTCTGCGGCGTGGTCGTGGGTGAGTTCGCGCACGCCGAGCTCGGTGCCGTCGGGGGCAACGATGCGCCATGCGTCGGCGTAGCGCTCGGGTGTGTCGTACGGCGACGAGACGGTGACGTCGAACCGGAATGTGTCGCCCTCCGGAGTGACGGCGACCTCGACGATGTCCGGAAACTGCTGCTCGTCGGCGTTCGTCGCGACGCTCACAGACGTCGAGGACCCCGTTGGCCGCGGCGCGGCATCGTCGTCACCGCAGGCTGCGACGGTGGTGGTCCCGACGAGGACAAACACGATGGCGAAGCGGGCGAGCACGAGGCCAGTCTCGCCTGTCGCCGGGCGCGCCCGTTGACCGTGCGTGAAGTGTTCGGTACGGTCGAAATCGGGGCACGCTCCGATCAGGGGCAGAGGAGGCACCGATGCAACGCACTCGCGTGGGCACATGGGCGGTACTGGCCACCGTGGGCTCGGCTGCACTGCAGGCCGGGTGCGGCGGGGGAGGACTCGATGTCGGCGACGGTTCGCCGTTCGACCAGGTCGCCGAGCAGAACGATGTAGCCGGCGGTGATATGTCCGGCGGTGATGGCGACCTGGGCGGTGTGGCGGCCGTTCCCGGGGCGCTCGCTGCGGGGCCGGTCACGGTGTTCGCGGAACCGGGCCACGCGCTGGTGACCGTCGACGGGCGCACGATCGACCACACCGCCAACGAAACCGGTGGGGTGTTCCGGTGCAGCTTCGCCGACGAGGGGATCGCGTTCGAGGTCAACAGCGACTTCGGCGCGATGACCCTCACGCTGAGCCCGGCGGACGAGGGCTGGTTCGGGCGGTTCACCGCCGACTCCGACGAGGGTGACGCCGACAGTTGGATCCAGTACAGCGCCCAGCCGTTCGACGGCGAACTCGGCATCGACAACGACGCGAACACGCTCAGCTACGTGGGCACGGCGGTGCGCCAGGATCGCAAGGCGATGGCCGACGGCGACATGGACACCCCGACGGTGGACGTCACCGTCGCCGTCAACTGCGGTATCGCTCCGGCCACGCTCGAGGTCGGGGGCGAGACGTTCACGATCCCGCTGTTCGAGGCGGACAGCCAGACCTGCCAGGTGGCAGCGCCCGACTCGATCGACATCACGATCAGCTACCTGGGGACCCAGGATCGTCAACTGCAGTTCGACGTGCGACCCGACGGCGACGGCCTCATCGGTGGCGTTCACATGATGGACGGTGACGACCGATGGTCCAGTGTGATCTCGACCGGCAGTGGATCTGCCGACGGGCTCTCGTTCGATGGCTCCACGGTGACGTACACGGGGACCTTCGAGCACACGTCCGAGAGCGACCCTGACCTGAGTGAAGAAGCCGAGGGAACAGCGGTCGTCACCTGCCCGACCTGACCCCGGAGGCGCCGGCGGTGCTCGGAGATCGGGGTCAGTGCCCGCGTGCCACGAGGTCGGCGACGGTCCGGTCGATCGACGTGTGGAGCGCGAGGTGCGTTTCGGTGCGGGTGATGCCGGGGAGTTCGAGGATGCGCTGGAGAACGTCGTGAAGATGCTCGTTGGAGCGGGCGACGATGCGCAGGTGGAGGTCGCCGGGGCCGGTGACGGCGTGGGCCTCGAGCACCTCGGGGATGCCGTCGAGGCCGGCGAGGATCGGCGCGTCGCTTCCCTGCGCGATCTCGAGCGTCGTGAACGCGAGCACACCGAATCCGGCGGCGGTGCGATCGAGGTCCGGTCCGAAGCCGACGATCAGGCCGTCGCGGATCAGCCGGTCGAGCCGCGCCTGCACCGTTCCCCGGGCAACGTCGAGCCGGCGGGCCATCTCGACCACCGGGAGGTTCGGCGTCGAGCGCAGCAGGCCGATCAGTCGTGCGTCGAGGCCATCCCAGATGTCACTGGTCATCGTGACCACTTCCGGCGGTCGTCATGGTCCCAGAGTAGACAATCTGTGCAGTGATCTGACGATGTATTGATCGTTCTGCCTGATCGGGCGAACCTGGGGCTCCACGATCTGCACTTGGGGGACATGACATGACGATGATCGACACCGTCGCGACGGCTCCGGCCTCTCGCTTGAAGGGGTGGGACTCGCTCGAGTTCTACGTCGGCAATGCTCGCGCCACTGCCGGGTTCCTCACCGCTGCGTTCGGGTTTGCGGTCACCGCGTATGCCGGCCCCGAGACCGGGCGCGACGACGTGGCGTCGTACCTGTTGGAGCAAGGCGACATCCGTGTCGTCGTCACCGCCGGGCTGACACCCGACTCGCCGATCTGGACCCACGTCCGCGAACACGGCGACGGCGCTCGGGACCTCGCGTTCGTCGTCGACGATGCCACCGCCACCTACGAGGCCGCGATCGCCCGCGGTGCGCGTTCGGTCCGCGAGCCGTACGAACTCTCCGACGAGCACGGGACGCTGCGCCTCGCTGCGATCGGCACCTACGGCGAGACCAAGCACACCTTCGTCGACCGTCATGACTACACCGGCCACTACTGCCCTGGCTATGTGACCACCGGTCTGCCGCCGGAGCCGGTCGGACCACCGGTCGGATTGCAGTGCATCGACCACGTCGTCGGCAACGTCGAAGCCGGCAAGCTCGACGACTGGGTCGCCTTCTACGAGGACGTGATGGGATTCCGGCAGCTCCGCCACTTCGACGAGCACCAGATCTCCACCGAGTACAGCGCGCTGCGTTCGACCGTCATGACCAACGACGCCGGCGTGACGATGCCCCTCAACGAACCGGCTGAGGGCCTCAAGCGCAGCCAGATCCAGGAGTACATCGACACCTACCGCGGCCCGGGCGTCCAGCACATCGCACTCGGCACGAGCGACATCGTGCAGGCGATCACCGCGCTGCGCGCCCGGGGCGTCCGGTTCCTGGCGGCCAACGACGACTACTTCCACGACGTGCGCAACCGGCTCGGCTTCCTCGACGTGCCCTGGGACGCCGTGCAGCGGCTCGGCATCCTCGTCGACAACGAGAGCGACGGCCACCTCCTGCAGCTCTTCACCGAGCCGATCACCGATCGCCCGACGGTGTTCATCGAGATCATCCAGCGCTGTGGTGCCACCGGGTTCGGTGAGGGCAACTTCAAGGCGCTGTTCGAGTCGATCGAGCACGAGCAGGAACGCCGGGGCAACCTGTGAGGCGGCGCTGACGTGGCGTACTACCGCTCGCTCGGCGACGTGCCCGCCAAGCGCCACACCCACCACGTCGACGAGTCGGGTCATCGCTTCGCCGAGGAGCTGATGGGGCAGGAGGGTTTCTCGTCGAACTCGTCGTTGCTCTACCACCGCCACTCACCCTCCGCGCTCGTTGCGATCGAACCGGTGGACATCGCGCTGGCCGAGGCGACCGCGGACGTCCCGTTGACCCCGCGACACATCCACACGCCGGCGCTGGCGGTCGTGCCGGGCGCCGATCTCGTGACCGGGCGCACCGTGCTGCTCGCCAACGACGACGTCGAGGTCTCGTGGGCCGACGCGACGGCCGACAGCGCCCTGTACCGCAACGCGATCGGCGACGAACTCGTCTTCGTCCAACACGGCCGGGGTCGGCTCGACTCGGTGTTCGGCCGGCTCGACGTCGGCCCGGGCGACTACGTCGTGGTGCCGGCGTCGACCACGCACCGCTGGTTCGTCGTCGGCGACGCACCGCTCGGTGCGCTCGTCATCGCCAGCCGCGGTCACGTCGCCGCGCCGTCGAAGTACCTGTCGCGCTACGGCCAGTTCCTCGAGCACGCTCCGTACTGCGAGCGCGACCTCCGGGGCCCGACCGAGTTGATCCTCGTCGACGACGACGGGGACGAAGCAGGCTCAGTTCCGGTGCTGGTGCGCAATCGGGCGGGGTGGTCGCGCCACGTTCATCGCACGCATCCGTTCGATGTCGTCGGATGGGACGGGTGCGTGTATCCGTACGCGTTCAACATCGCCGACTTCGAACCGATCGTCGGCCGGCTCCATCAGCCGCCGCCGGTCCACCAGACGTTCGAACTGCCCGGCGCGGTCGTGTGTTCGTTCGTGCCGCGCCTGTTCGACTTCCACCCCGACGCCGTGAAGGTGCCGTACCACCACGCCAACACCGACTCCGACGAGGTCCTCTTCTATTCGGCGGGGAACTTCATGAGCCGCGCCGGGTCGGGCATCGGTGTCGGTTCGATCTCGTACCACCCGGCGGGGTTCGTTCACGGCCCCCAGCCCGGCAGCGTCGAGGCGAGCCTCGACCAGACGGCGACCGAGGAGGTGGCGGTAATGCTCGACACGTTCGCGCCGCTCGCCGTCACCGACGCCGCCCGCGCGGTCTCCGACGATCAGTACCCGTTCACCTGGTCGCGCTGACCGTCGGCGCGGCGCCCGTCACGCGGCGAGGAGTCGGGCGATCGAGCGGTCGGTGGCGTTCGCGTAGAACCCGCCGACGACGTCGAGGACGTGGCCCAGCGACTCGCCCGCGAACAACACCGGTTGATAGTGGTGGATGTCGTAGCGGACGGTCCCCATTGCGACGATGTCGATCGGGCGGATCTCGGCGTGGTCGGTGAACCAGTCGAGCTCGCTGGGCGAGCTGAGTAGACCGGCGCCGTAGGCCGTGGTGGCACCACGTTCGCGGACGACGCCGAACTCGACCGTGAACCAGAACACGGCGGCGATCAGTTGCCGGGCGCGGTCGGTGTGGATGCGGTCGACGGCGGCGCCGGCGAGGCGGTGCAGTTCGGCGATTTCGGGGCAGACGAGGCAGTTCCCGTGGCCCATCACCTCGTGGATCACGTCGGGTTCGGGCGTGTACAGCGGTGCGCCCTCCCATCGGAGATACTGCGTCGACGGAAAGGTGCGGTTGGCGAGCGCGGCGAAGAACTCGTCGCCGGGCAGGATGCCGTCGACCGAGCGGTAGCCGAAGCCGGTGAGTGGCCGAAGGGCGGCGTCGACGTCGGCGAGTTGCGGGACCCGATCGGTCGGCAGACCGAGTTCGTCGCGGGCTCGGAGGACGCCCTCGCTGGCGTGACGGTCCCAGCGCGGGCCGAGCGTGCGGGCCACCGTCGACCACACCTCGTGTTCGACGTCGGTGTAGTCCACCCTCGTCGCCGGGGCGTCGATGCCGGTGGCCAGGGACGCGATCTCCCGGCGGCGGGCCCAGTACGACGGTGGTGCCTGCTCGGCCAGCGCGTCGGCCCGGGCGACGGCGGCCTCGGACACGGATGGCATCTCGCCATTGTCGCGTCTGTGGACCGAACGGCGCGTAGAAGACAACCATTCGAGATGAACGTCCAGCGGTCATGCTCTGGGAGATACATTCCTCTCGGTGACTGACCTCGATGACATCGACCGCCGGATGATCGACTTGTTGCGCGAGGACGGGCGAATGTCGGCGCCGATGCTCGCCGAACGGGTCGGGATCGGGCGGGCAACGGCCTATTCGCGGTTCGATCGGCTCGTCGATCGAGGGGTGATCGACGGCTTCTCGGCGCGGGTCGACCTCCAGGCGGTGGGCCTCACGGTGTCGGCGCTCGTGCTCGTCAACGTCCGGCAGGGTCTGTGGCGTGATCTTCGGGCTCGGATGAGTGCGTTGCCCGGTGTCGAGTGGCTCGGCGTGGCGACCGGGCGGTTCGACTTCGTGTTGATGGTCCGTGCCGATTCGCTCGAGCACCTGCGTGACGTGGCGCTGCATGAACTCCAGCAGATCGAAGGCGTCCGGTCGGCGGAGACAGTGGTGCTGCTCGACGAGGTCGACCATCGCGACCGCCCGATCTGGGCGACCTGATCGCACCGCTGATCGGGGTCCATGCGGCGTCGCTGGGCCGGCGACTGGGCGTGGTGATCACCCGGCGCTTGCGGACCGCCACGCGTTGCGTATGAGCTGTTCGAGCACCGCGGGATCGGCGTCGGTCAGCTGCTTGAGGTAGAGGCAACCCTTGCCGGTCGTGTGCGGGCCGAGGTCGGCGAGCAGTGGGTCTGCGGTCGTTGCGTAGCCGTCGTGGACTCCGTAGATCGTCAGCGCCTGCTTGCGTGGTGAGAAGCCGACGACGAACCACTCGTTGGTGCCGGTGGTGTTGGTGTAGGTCGTGGTCCCGAAGCCGACGATCGACGGGCCCCACATCGTCGCCGGTGCGCCGGTCACGCGTTCGAAGAGCGTGCGCAATGCGTGGCCGTCGGCTCGCCGGCGTTCGTTGGGCACCGCGTCGAGGAAGGCCGTGACGTCCTCGCCGGTTGGACGTGTCGCGATCGTTCCCATCACCCCACCGGTCCGCGGTCGAGATGTGTGTCGCGTTCGCGCCACGCCGTGACGTGCTTCACCGTCGCCATGGCCTGATGGTAGGTGAGCAGCGACGGCCGGCGGAGCCGTGGGTCACGACGGTTGGTTGAACACCGGCCGTCGCTTCTCGAGGAACGCCATGATGCCTTCGCGGGCGTCCGGGGTGCCGCTGGTGGCGTGGACGGCGGCCCGTTCGGCGGCGAGCCCTGCGATCTCGGTGGCTCCAGTCCCGGTTGCCGGGACTCATGGCACCGAGATCGGCGGGCACAGGCGGCGATCCGCTCGACGTGCGGACATCAGTTGGGACAGGCTGCGGAGATGCGAGCAACGCCGATCGATCTGTACGACGGGCCGGCCCCGGGCAGCGAGAGCTGGACCGGCATCGAACGCCGGTACCACAGCGAATTGTGGGACACCGAGGTCGTCACGAACGTCAGCGCCCCGACGCTCGTGCCGGTGTCGCCGAGCGCCGCCGGTCAGGGTGACGGCCACGCGGTGATCGTGGCGCCGGGTGGTGGGTTCCATGCGCTGTCGATCGACAGCGAGGGCTTCGCCGTCGCCGATCGTCTGGCCGCGGCTGGATTCACCGTGTTCGTGTTGAAGTACCGGCTGGTGCAGGGCGGCGACGACACGGTGGCCGAGCTGGTCCACAAGACGATGACCGATCTGAACGGTGTGCTCGACGACATGAGCGCGATTGCACCGTTGGGCGGCACCGACGGCGAGGCGGCGGTCCGGCTGGTCCGCAGTCGCGCCGACGAGTTCTCCGTCGACCCGTCGAAGGTGGGGTTCATGGGGTTCTCCGCCGGCGGGAACGTCGCCGTGCGCGTCGCCTATTCGCCGGATCCGGCCGCTCGCCCCGACTTCGTCGCACCGATCTATGCATCCACCCGGGGCGTCGACGTGACCGAACCGCCGGCGGGCAGCGGCCCGATGTTCCTCGCGGTGGCCACCGACGACACGCTCGGGCTCACCACCGACTCGATCGAGCTGTACCAGCGGTGGCGGGCGGCGGGCCTGCCCGTGGAGTTCCATGCGTATGCCCGTGGTGGCCACGGCTTCGGGATGCGGGTCCAGCACCTGCCGTCCGACACGTGGATCGACCGCTTCCTCCAGTGGCACGCCGCCCTCGTGTGACGCGAACGAATCCCGTTGATCGGCCGTGTCAGGAGGGAGGGAAGGTGAGCTCGCATCGAGCGTCGGCAGTGCGGGCGAGCCGTCGATCGAGCGTGACGAGCGGAGCGTCGAGGCGCTCGGCGAGGGCGACGTACCACGCGTCGTACGGGGACACAGCGTGGCGAAGCGCCCAGACTCGTGACGCGAAGGGTTCGAACGGGTGGAGCTCGACGTCGAGGTCGATCAGATCCTCGTGGGTGAGCGCAGCCTGCTCGGGCGTGACGAGCTCTCGGCGTTCGGCGTTGCGCAGGGCGCGCGTCACTTCGACCGGCATCAGGTGTGGTGCGACGAGGTCTGCTCCGTCGATCAGATCCCTCGCCCACGCGGTCATGGCATCGTCGCTGTCCGTCAGCAGCGCCATGACGAACGAGGCGTCGACGACGAGGGCGCCGGTCACTCGCGCTCGGCGCGGTCGGCGTCGAGCAGTTCCAGGATCCGTTCGCCGGTCAATCCGTCACCGGTCTGGCGAACACGGGCCTGGGCGCGGGTGACGATGGCGAGGTTGTCGGGGCGTTCGGCCAGTCGGATCAGTTCGGCTCGGAGGTACTGCTGGAGGGACCGACCCGATGCCGCCGCTCGCTCCGCCAGCTGGTCTCGGGTCTCGTTCGGGACGTCTCGAATCGTGATCGCCGGCATGCATGCATTTTGCAGCTGTTCCTGCTCGTTCGCAAGCGCCTGGCTGCGGCGGCCACTCATGGCTGCGTTGCAGCGAAGCAGAGCGCCGCGAGTATGAGCTCGGAGACGTGCATTCCCTGGCGTCGACTCGCACGCCGGAATTCTTCGAACATCTCCAGCGGGATGTCGGCGCTGACTCGCATCAGGCCGTCGGGAACCGGTCCGCAGAGCGGTGTCGGCTGGTGGTTCGCATGCATGTGTTCTCCTCGTTGATCGAGAAATTGCGGAGGAGGGAGTCGGTGCGGCCAGTCTGCGCAGACCGGTGTCACAGGGTTGATGGCCGCTCGAACGACGTACGCCGACGCCCGGCCGGCGTCGATGTCGTCACGCAGGTCCCTGGAGCGCACGATCTCCTTGCCAATGGTTCTGATGGGTTCACGGCTGCTCGTCGTCGGACGGAGGCTCGTCGAGCTCGACCAGGACCTCGTTGCGTCGGAGGAACCACGGTTTCCACGGCGGGTCGTAGCGCGCCCAGATCGGCTCGCCGATCGTCGATCGACCGTTGGCTGCCAGCACCACGCGCAGTTCGTCGAGGTGACGGTCGTGGCCGTCCTGCGACCACCGGCCGCTGTAGCGGATCGCTGCGAGTCGCTGCGGGCCGACCTCGACGATGGTCACGCCGGGGTCGTCGGGGACGGGGAGCGATTCGGCCGTGTACTGCGTCGGCATCATGAACCGCACTCGGAAGCGGTCGTCGGCCGGCACCTGGGTCACCGGCGACGTCATCGCGATCTTCATGCTCTGCCCCGGTGACACCTGGTTGGCTCCGAAGATGAAGCGGGCGAGCGTCCGGAACCCGGCGTTGCCGGCCCGCTCGAGCGAGCCGTCGACGTCGGTCTCCGCCGCGAGATGGCCCTCGTAGTCGCGGATCTCGACCGGCCCGATCCGCTCGACCACCACGTAGCTCGGGCTCT
>DATKXG010000348.1:0-16813 GCA_035529175.1 Ilumatobacteraceae bacterium | reverse complement strand
CCCGTCCCGGTCGACGAGTCGGTCGCAGCCCACTGGGCTCGCCTGCGAGTGCTGCTGCGAGACAGCGGCCAGCGAATGCCGGTCAACGACTCGTGGATCGCCGCGACGGCGTTGGCGCTCGGCGTACCCGTCGTCACGCAGAACGACGACTTCCCCGACATCGCCGAACTGGACGTCGTGAGGGTCTGAGGCCTCCACCTCTCACGCGCCGGTCGGCCGGTGGAACGGTGTCACCTCTCGGGAACCGCCGCGCGAGTTCAACTGGGTCAGCGGCGTGATCCTGCTCACGCTCACCATCGGGTTGTCGTTCACCGGCTACCTGCTCCCATGGGACCAGCTCGCTCTGTGGGCCGTCACGGTGGGCGGAATGTGTTACACGTGTTGTTTCTGCCGTTCGTGATCGTGATCTTCATGGCGATCCACTTCTGGCGGGTGCACAAGGACGGCGGAATCTCCGGACCGCTCTGAGCTCAGCACGTCGCGGAGTTCTCGCTTGGCCCGCATCATTCTCGTCTTGACCGTGCCTGACGGAATACCGATCAACCGGCCCGCGTCTTGACAGCTGAAACCGTCGAGGACCGTCGTCCGCACGACGACCCGCAGGTCCGGCGACAGTTCGGCGAGTGCGGCGCCGATCTCGCCGTGTTCGACGGCGACGAGCGCTGCGTCCTCGGCGGACGGCTGCGCCAGGAGCGGCTGCATGGCCAGCCGGTCGACCACCGATTTTCGTGGTCGCAGCAACATGAGCAGTCGACGGAATCCAATACCCCAGATCCAGGCTGGGACCGGGCCTCCTCCGAGGTACCGATCCGCCGAACTCCACACCGCCACGAACGTGTCCTGCACGGCCTCGTCCACGATCGAACGATCCGAACACCGATACGCCAACCGCCTCGTGAGCCACGGCTCGTGCCGGAAGTACAACTCCTCCAGCGCAAGGCAGTCGCGGCCGACGACCGCGACGACGAGTTCGGCATCGCTGCGCTGATCGCGACATTCGCAGGTCGCGGCGCCTGATCCCGGTGGGCGTGCAGCACTCACGTCGACGCCACCACGTCTCGGCGCTCGAACGACCACGCTGCCGCGCCGACGATCACTGCGCAGTAGACGAACAACGTCGCGCTGGCCACGACCGGGCCGCGAGCGAAGTCGGCGGTCTCCAGCTGCGCCCAGGTCATGACCGTGCCGACGTTCTCGGCCCACAGCCATCGGGCAAGGGTGGGCTTCAACGATCTGATGAGCCCTTCCGCCAGCGCCAGCCAGGCGAACATCGTGATCACGGCGAATGCGGTGTTTCGACCAGCGGTCCCGAGTGCGACTCCGACGACAGCAGCGGCCGCAGCGAGTGCAGACGTCCGCGCCATCACGACCGCGAGCGCGACCCAGAACGAGCCGTCGACCCCGTCGGAGGTCCCGTGGATCACCACAGCAGGCAGGAACGAGGCGAGAAACAGCACCTGGAGCCCGAACGAGATGACGAACGAAAGGATCGCAGCGCTCGCGGTGCGGGCGACGTGAAGGGTGCGCCGTCGCGACTCCCACGTCAGCACCGTGGTCACGGTGCCGGCGCGCCACTCACCACCCGCGACCGTGGCACCGCCGAAGAAGGCGCCGAGAAACAGGAAGAACATGGCGACGGAGAGGAAGCCCTCGTTGGCGTCCGCGATCCACCAGTCCGTCATCACGGCTGGCTGCCCTTCGTCCGAACGCAGCTGCGCAACCGACTTTCCGCTCGACCCGAAGTACGCGATGGTGCCGGCGAGTGCACATCCTGCGAGCGCTACGGAGATGAGCACGCGTACCGCGCGCCGATGCAGCGCCCGCCGCATCTCGGTCATCACCAGGTTCATGCGACGACCTCCTCGAGATCGTTCGATTGCTGGCGGGCATCGTCGTGTTCGCTCGTCGACGCCGGCGCCGTCAGCGTCATGAACACGTCCTCGAGCGTGCACCGGTCGGCGTGCAGCTCGGTGACCCACTGATCCGCCTGCGCCAGCACGCGGGAGACGTCACCAGCCGACTCGGGCGCGACGTCGACACGAAGCCGGTCACCGACGCGCTCGACCCCGAGGCATGCGGTGCGCAACGCGCGCTCGCCGGCCTCGATGTCGGCGACCTTCACCAACACCGACGGCCGGAAACCTGTGGTTGCCACGACGTCGTCGACCGTGCCATGGGCGACGCACCTGCCAGCGGCGAGGATCGCCACCCGGTCACACGTCGCTTCGATCTCGGCGAGGATGTGGCTCGACACGAACACGGTGCGACCCTCGTCGGCAAGGCGCCGCAGGAGGTGGCGGACCTCCCGCATGCCGGCCGGATCGAGGCCGTTGGCAGGCTCGTCGAGGATCAGCAGGTCGGGGTCCTTGAGCAGCGCGGCGGCCAGCGCCAGACGTTGCTTCATGCCGAGCGAGTAGCGCTTGACCAGCTCTCCCGCGCGATCGCCGAGGCCGACCTGGTCGAGCATCTCGTCGACGCTGCGGACGGCGATGCCGTCGATCGACGCGAGGAGCCGGAGGTTTTCGCGAGCGGTCATGGTCGGGAAGAGCGCTGGCGTCTCGACGATCGCTCCGGTGCGTGCGATCGATTCGCGCAGTCCGTTCGGGACCGCCCGACCGAGCAGGCGGAGCTGACCGTCCGTCGGCCGGGCGAGCCCGAGCAGACAGCGAATCGTCGTCGTCTTCCCGGACCCATTCGGCCCGAGGAACCCGAAGACACCTCCTTCCGGCACGGCCAGGTCGAGGACGTCGATCGCGACTGTCGTTCCTCGTCGCTTGCGATAACACTTGCGAAGTCCTTCGATCTCGATCACGTTCGCCACGACAGCATCGCCTCCTCACCCTGACAGACGGACGAGGAGCGGACGCGGGTGACGCGGATCGTGATCCGGCACCCAGACGTCGCCGGCGACCGTCAGGCGCCGGACAGCCCGACCATCGCGCCGATGAGCGCGTTCACCAGGAAGAACCCGACGCCGACACCTGCGAGTACGAGCAGGACGGTGAGCCACTTCGGAAGCGGTCGCCCACGACGCGTCGAGTTCGACACGAGAGCGACGACGGGGAGCACGGCGATCGTCACGGCGTGCAGCATGCCCATCACCAGGATCAGCCCGCCGATGCGTTCCGCAGCCGACTGCAACTGCGAGCCGACCGTGTAGCAGTCGAGATCGGGGAGGAGGCACAGCGCCCTCGTGTCGGCGATGGAGCCGCCATCGAACTCTGCAGTCATCAGGATGTACCCGGCGAACACGAGGACGTAGGCGAGATCGAGCAACCTGACCAACGCCGTTGCGGTCGCCGGCGTGGCCCTCCAGAGGTCGGTGGCGTAGCCACGTCCGAACCTCTGGATGGCCGGTCCGAGCACCGCCACGAGGACGACGAGCGCGATGGTCTCGACCAGTTCCATCACCGGAGTTCGCACGAAGCGGCCCGTCGGGCCGTCGGTCAACCCGGCGACGCCGATGATCACCAGCGCCGCAACGGTGGCGATCGTGATCGCGATCGACACGCGGACCCGGCGCCGGTGGGCGCGGTCCTCGTCGATCGAGTGCAGCACGCGCGACCACAGGTCGGTCGCCGGCTCGACACGATCAGTGGTGCGGAGGGCGTCGATCAGACGTTCTTCGACGTTCATCCGGACTCCTCCAGGCGGGCTTCGAGCGACGCCAGGCCTCGCTGGCAGTGGGTCTTGACCGAGTTCTTCGAGATACCGAGCGTGTCTGCGACCTCGGCGATCGACAGCTCCTCGTAGTAGTGCAGGACGAGGCATGCGCGTTGACGCTCGGGCAGCGTGCGCAGCGCGTCCAGCACGGTCGCGGATTCCTCGTCGACCAGGGCGAGATCGGCGGGCTCCGACGGGGTGAGCGGTCGGTCGGCCGTGTTGCGGTGGCGCAATGACATCAGCCCGCGACGGTTGTGGTCGCGTGCGAGGTTGATGACGATCGAACGCAGGAACGCCGGCGTCCGATCGAGATCTCGAATCGATGCTGCCGACCTGTGGAGGCGGATGAAGGCCTCCTGCACGAGATCCTCGGCTGCGTTGCGGTCGTCGCAGAAGACGCGGGCCAGCCGCACGAGCGACACCGCCTCCCGGTCGAACATCGCGGCGACGAGCGCGTCGGGGTCGACGGCGGCCGGAGTCGTCGTCAGCGCACCGTCGATCGTCACGTCGTGCTCGACCCTCCAGCGCTCATCGCCGATGATCGACTGTCAGGCGGCCCGAGGGCCTGCGACGTCGTCGTCGAGTTGTCGGTTGAGGGTGAAGATCCGACCGATCACCGGCAGCGTGAGCACGTTCAAGCCGTGGAGCAGACCCATGAGCAACAGCATTCCGCCGATGCGCACGACCGAGCCCTGCAGCTGTTCGGCATTGACCTCCTGCTCCCAGCCCGCGTCGGGTTCCCACTTGATCGAGAACAAGATGTACGCGCCGAAGATCAGGTAGTAGGCGAAGTCCATCAGCACGAGGTAGCTCTTGCCGGTGCGCGGGTTGGCGCGGAACACGTCGGCGGCGTATGACTTGCCGAATCGCTTGATCAACGGCCCGAGCACTGCCACGATCGCGATCATCACGGCGACCGTGATCAGTTCGAGTATCCACCAGTCCATACCTGGTTCCCCTTTCGTCGAATGCCCCTACAGACGAACTACACGCGCACGCGGGTGACAGCGCTCACGCGAAATCCCACGATGCATCGTGCACACGAACAACGGCACGAGTCGAGCAACTTCACCGACCGAAGCGCTGGCTGCCAGCACACGGCGCAACGCGTCGAACTGCGTTCGCCACATGGAGAACCTCATTGGGAAGACGGCCGTGGTCACCGGGGCCGGGTCGGGCATGGGGAGGGCGTTCGCCGAGCGGTTCGCTCGCGCCGGCATGAACGCGGTCCTCGCCGACGTCGAGGAACCCAAGCTCGATGAGGCCGTCGCGGCGATCAGGGCAACCGGCGCGCAGGCGATCGGGGTGCCGACCGACGTCACCGACGGCGCCGCGGTCGACCGGCTCCGCGACGCCGCGATCGACGCCTTCGGGCGCGTGCACGTCCTGTGCAACAACGCCGGCGTGGCCGGAGGGCGGGCATCGGGTGGCGAGTGGGTCCTCGAGAACGAATGGCGATGGGTGCTCGAGGTGAACCTGTGGGGCGTGATCCACGGGCACCGTGCGTTCCTCCCCCACCTCGTGGAGGGCGGTGAGGGCCACATCGTCAACACGGCCTCGATGGCTGGGCTCTTCCCGGGTCACTCCGCCTACAGCGCCAGCAAGTGGGCGGTCGTCGGTATCACGCAGGGCCTCTTCAACACGATGCGGATGCGCGGCACCGGCGTCGGCGTCTCCTGTCTCTGCCCCGGGTGGGTCGACACCGAGGTCGACCGCTCGGAACGCAACCGTCCGGAGTGGGCGGCGCCCGGACTCGGTGTCGAGGCGAGTGCCGAGGAGGCGGCGATCCGCGCGTTCGTGTCGGAGCAGTTGCGTTCCGGGATGCAGCCCGATGCCGTCGCCGACCTGGTGCACGATGCGATCCTGGCCGGCCAGTTCTGGATCTTCACCGACGACCAGATGGTGCAGTCACTCGCCGGCGACCACGAGGCACTCCTCGCCGGCACGAACCCACCCGAACGGATGCTCGGCGGCTGATCCGCGGGATTCTCCGCCAGGATTGTCCTCAGTCCACGCCGAGGCGGATCACCACAACCTGCTCGCTCGATTCGTCCGATGAATTTACTCCCGGTAACTTCTGATGATGGCCCACCACCACCACCACCACCGTCGATCCGATCTCCGATGAGCAGCGAGGCGATCAACACCAAGGTCGTGCTGGCCTCGCGGCCCGAGGGAGATCCGACTCGCGACAACTTCGGACTCGAATCGGTTCCGGCGGTCTCCCCGGAGCCCGGCGAGGTCCTGGTCGCCGTCGACATGCTGTCGATCGACGCATTCATCCGCACGACGCTCGACGACCGCGACGACAGCCTGCACGGCTCGGCACCGATCGGCTCGACGATCGGTGCCCTCGGAGTCGGCACCGTGGTCGAGAGCGGCGACGACAGATTCCAGCCCGGCGATTCCGTCATGGGGGGCCTCGGAGCGCAGACGCAGGCAACGGTGACCACGACGTTCCTCGAGAAGGTCGACACCTCCCGTTTCGGGCCGGCCACGCAACTCGGGGCGATGGGACTCACCACCGGGCTGACCGCGTACGTCGGCATGAAGTTCGTCGGTCGGGTCACGGACTCGGACACCGTCGTCGTGTCCGGTGCCGCCGGAGCCGTTGGCACGTTTGCCGGCCAGTTCGCGAGACTGCTCGGTGCCAAGCGCGTGATCGGCATCGCCGGAGGCCCCGAGAAGGGCCGCTACCTCGTCGATGAACTCGGCTACGACGCGTCGATCGACTACCGAGCCGACGACATCGACGCCCGCCTCGCCGAACTGGCCCCCGACGGCGTCGACGTGTTCTTCGACAACGTCGGCGGCGACATCCTCGACTCGGTGCTGCTGCAGATCCACGAGGGATCGCGTGTCGTGATCTGTGGGGCGATCTCGCAGTACGGCGACATGAACAACGTCACCGGGCCGCGGAACTACCTCAAGCTCGCCGAACGCCACGCCAGCATGGAGGGCTTCACGGTGCTGCACTTCGCCGGCAGGTTCGCGGAGGCACGCGCCGACATCGAAGGCTGGCTCGCCGATGGGTCGCTCGTGGAGCACAACCACGTCGAACACGGCATCGAACAGTTCTCGCACGCACTCGACCTGCTCCTGACCGGCGGCCATCGAGGCAAGCTGCTCGTCGACGTCTCCGGCAACGCCTGACCCGCGGAGCCCCACTCCGAGGGGTCGCCAAGATCGGAGTCAGCCAGCCTGCGCGCCGAGAAGTCGGTTCGCTTCGCGGCGGCACGTCAACGACGCCCACCTCGCAGGAAGCCAGCCGCGGCGGTCAAGCTGATGCGATGGACTTCGACCTCGCCCAGACCGACCGGCTCCTGACGACGACCCGCGCCGTTCGCAAGCGACTCGACCTCACCCGACCGGTGCCTCGCCAGCTGATCCTGGACTGCGTTCGGATCTCCACGCAGGGTCCCGCGGGAGGGAACCACCAGAAGTGGAGGTGGGTCATCGTCGACGATCCCGACAAGAAGCAGGTGATCGCCGACGCGTACCGACGTACCTATGCGCCGTACATCGAGCAGCAACAGCGAGCGGTCGAGCGTGCCGGAAACCAGGGCGAGAAGAACGCGATCATCGACTCGTCGATGCATCTTGCCGACGTGTTGCACGATGTGCCCGTTCTCGCCATCCCGTGCGCGCTTGGATCCCCCGACGACGCCGGATCGATCGGTGGCGCCGCGCAGGGGTGGTGGGGATCGCTCATCCCGTCGATCTGGAGCTACTGCCTGGCTGCGCGTTCACGTGGGCTGGGTACCGCGTGGACCACGCTGCATCTCGGCGACGAGGCCACCGTCGCCGAGGCACTCGGGATTCCGGCAACCGTGACGCAGCTCGCCTGCATCCCCACTGCGTTCCACACCGGGGTCGACTTCAAGCCAGCGACTCGCAAGCCAGCCGAACAGGTGACGTACTGGAACACCTGGAAAGACACCGACATCACAAGCTGAACCGTCGAGGTCGGTTCGGGTTCAACGTGGAGCTAAGGAGAATCGAACTCCTGACCTCTTCCATGCCATGGAAGCGCTCTACCAACTGAGCTATAGCCCCATATCCGTGCGGACGGGACGGAGTACGTTACCAACCTCCACTCGCCCATCACAACGAGCAGCGCGGAGTCGGCGAACCGGCGACAGCCGTCAGCGGGTCGCACGCCGAACGTGGCCAACCAGTCCTGAGCGACGCCGATGTCGACGCGCTGCAGAAAAGCGAACCTGCGGTTGCGGGTCATCGCAGGCTCCAGGGTTCACGCCTGTCAATGGGTGGCGGCACGAGCTACTCCGGTCGTCGGTGCGGCGAGAAACGTCGCCGACCGAACGGCACGATCGCACGCCCGACGATCACCTCGAACTCGATGGTCGGGCCGAACGGCCCTCCCACATCACCGGACACCGGGTGGACACTGGACCTAGCGAAGCGCGGAACACAGCGAACCAGGAGGTCTGTGATGGACACATCAAGGCAGAGGCTCATTCGACTCGCGGTCGTGACGGCAACGGCAGTCGGAGTGGCACTGGCCTCACCCGTCGTCGCCGTCGCCAACGATTCCGAGGTCGTCGAGACAGCAACGACCAGCGAGAGTTACGACCCACCGACCGTGACGGACCCGACCACCGAACCAGTGGTCATCGAGCTGGTCGTCGAGAGGACTCCCCCGACCACCGAACCAGAGGTCATCGAGCTGGTCGTCGAGAGGACTCCCCCGACCGATTCGAGCGATTCGATCGAGTCGCCGGACGGTGCCGAGTCCGAGGAACCGCCCGAAGCAGACATGTTGCAGACGGCAACGGAATTCGAATCCACCAGTGTGGGGCCGAGCCCGACGATCGCGACCCTCAAGACGGGCAGTGGTGACGAGCAGACCGACGAAACCGAAGAAACCGAAGAAACCGGCGAAGCCGGCGAAACCGACGACGACCACGAGGGGTGCAGCGGCGGCGGCCACACCGGGTGCAGCGGAAGCGGCAATCCCTACCGGATGACCTTCGTCGTGTCGTGGAAGCTCCCTGACGATTCGACGATCCCGGTCCTCGAAGTGCCGGCCGACTTGCGAGCAGTGTTCGATCTCGCAGCGGAGAGCAAGACGGGCCGCGGAGACACGACCTCCGCGCACTGCACGTACCCGTCGGGGAGCACCGACCTCGTGTGCGAGTTCCAGAATCCCGATCCGCACGCATCGATCACCGACGGCATGGTCGTGCCGCGCAAGGGAGGTACGGAGGGCAAGGACGGCTACACCGTCACGGTGCTCTGGCCCATCAGCGGCTGGGAGATCTTCGGCGCAAACGCCGAGAAGTACCACGCTGGCGACGTGTGCCCGGGCGGTGGCGGTGGGCACGGCGGTGGCGGTGGGCAGAGCGGTGGAGGCGGACATGACGGCGGCCACGACGAGACGGTCGAGGTCGCAGCGCTCGAGGAGACCGGGTCGGTCTGCATCCACACCGTGGTGGTGCGCAAGTCGGCGGTGATCCCTGCGCCGCCCGCCGTCGAGCCGCCCCCTCAGGACCCACCCGCCAGCGAGGTGCCGGCAGTCGAGCAGGCTCCCAGCCAGACACCACCGGCCGAGGCCACACAGACGCCGCCCGCCACCGAGGTTCTGCCCGTCACGGTGACGCCCAGGGCACTGCCGGCCACCGGCAACACCGCGACGACGACCCTCATGATCGGCACGATCATCCTCGCCCTGGGAAGCTGCCTGCTCGTGCTGGCCCGTCGACGAAACGACCTGGAGCTCACCTGAGCTGGCGGATCCAGAACGGGTCGGACAGTCAGCGCGTACGAACCATGATCGGTGGATCCCCGGGTTGTCGCTCGTCGTGCGCCCGACGCCACGAGGCGAAGGCATCGAGAATGTGCGGCGGCGACCCGTGGATCTCCGTGAAGCCCCCGGTCACCTCGCGAGTGTCGAAGTAGGCAGCGTCGACGTTGTCGGCGAACAACCGGGTCGCACAGGTGAAACCCAGCGACTCGAGCCGGATGAACTCCGCCTCGAAGTCCTCGACCAGCACTCCGCTGTGATGGAACCCGAACTCCCCTGACTCGTACATGTCGCGATAGATCGACGGCGTGTCGTCGTGCTGCACGATGAACTGGATCATCGTGTCGCCCAGGTAGCCGAAGGCGTACGACACGTCGGCCTGATGATCGGTACCGCGGTAGTCGAACGAATCGGTTCGATGATGCGGGCTGATCACGAACGGGCCGGCCCCCAGGAGTCGGGTCCACTGCTCGATCGACGCCTCGAGATCCTCGACGAAGAAGGCCTGCTGGAAGAACCCGTACCGATCGAGCGTCATGCCGAAGTGTGCCCCGGAGGCAGCGCGTCATTCGAGTCAGGGCGACGGCAACTCCCACGACGCCGCGAACGTCCTCCCCCGGGCACCCACTTCGGATCGACGACTCCACCTAGACTCCCGGCCGAAGGAGTGCATCCATGAAGGTTGGCGTGCTCGTTGTCGCCTACAACGCAGAATCCACACTCGTCGATGTTCTCGACCGGATTCCTCCCGTCGCGTCGTTGCAGCTCGCAGAGGTGCTGGTGCGAGACGATCACTCGACCGACGCGACACACGCGGTGGCCAGTGCCTACCTCGGGCGCGAAAGCCACCTCAATCTCACGGTCGTGCGGCACGAACAGAATCTCGGCTACGGCGGCAACCAGAAGGCCGGGTACCTCTACGCCCTCGACCACGGCTGGGACGTCGTGGTGCTCCTCCACGGCGACGGTCAGTACGCGCCCGAGAGCATGGGCGACATCATCGACCCGATCGTGCACGGCGACGCCGACGCCGTGTTCGGGTCGCGCATGCTGCAACGCGGTCGAGCACGCGAGGGCGGCATGCCGCTCTACAAGTACGTCGGAAACCGGATCCTCAGCACCACGCAGAACGCGCTCACCGGCCTCGATCTGTCGGAGTGGCACTCGGGCTACCGCGCCTACCGCGTGAGCGCACTCGCCGATCTCCCCTTCGTCACCAACTCCGACGGCTTCGACTTCGACACCGAGATCATCCTGCAGCTCGCCGCGGCGAAGAAGAAGATCGTGGAAGTGCCGATTCCCACGTACTACGGCGACGAGATCTGCCGCGTCAACGGCATGCGGTACGCGGCCGACGTGATCGTCGACACGCTGCGGTACCGCCTCGGCCGCTCCGGATTCGGGGCGGGCCAACTCGGCCGCGTCACGGAGCCCTACGCGTTCAAGCCGTCGCCGTCCAGCTCTCACGGCCGGATCCTGAAGATGCTCGAGCATCGACCTCCGCAGCGGATTCTCGACGTCGGCTGTGGTCCGGGCTGGTTGGCCGGCGCGCTGACGGCGTGCGGACACGAGGTGACCGGCGTGGACCTCGCCGAGGAGTCCGGAGTCCACGACCGGATGGAACGATTCGTGCGTGCCGACCTGTCCGCCGGGCTTCCGGACGAACTCGAGGGCGACTACGACGTCGTCGTCGCCGCGGACGTCATCGAGCACCTCGCCGAGCCTTCCACACTGCTGCACGACATGGCCGGTCGGGTACGGCCTGGTGGCTCGGTCATCGCGAGCGTGCCGAACATCGGACACTGGTACCCGCGAGTGCGCATCACCGCCGGCCGGTTCGACTACGACCAACGAGGCATTCTCGACTCCACCCACCTGCGCTTCTTCACCCGCCGCTCGTTCCTCCGTGTCGCCGCCGAGGCCGGACTGAGCCCGACGTCGACCTCGCACACCGGCCTGCCCCTCGACGCGCTGGGACTCGCGGACTCGCAACCCATCGCGGGTGCCATCGGCCCGATCGACCGCGCGCTCGTGCGGCTCTGGCCGACGCTGTTCGCCTACCAGTTCGTGTTCGAGTTCGCCGTGAGTCGCCTCGAGCCGCTCGGCGACATGCCTGCGCACCACTGACAGCGATCCCCGACCCATGTGGCGCCGGTCGTCGAACATCTCAGTGCCGGAGCAGCGTGCCGCTCGGATCGTCACCTTCGTCGGCACCGCACTGTTCGCACTGATTTTGTGTGAGTGGAGGCCCTGGCGACTCTTCACCCGCGCGGGTTTCTCGGGAAACTTCTACGACGTCCAGGCGCAAGCATTCCTGCGCGGGAGACTCGCCGTACCCGCCGACGCGGCCGGGATCGAAGGGTTCCTCATCGACGGCAAGACCTACCTGTACTACGGGCCGGCCCTCGCCATCGCCCGGCTCCCGGCGGCACTGTTCGGGTCGTTGACCGAAGGACGCATCACCCGACTGTCGATGATCGTCGGATTCGTGGCGCTGTGCACGGTGACGTTCCACCTCGCAAGACGTGTCGCTGCGCTCATCGGGGCGCCAGCTCACGCTCCGTGGCGCCCGGCGCTGCTGGTCGCCGCGGTCGCGTGCTCGCCAGCCCTCGCGCTGGCCGCACAAGCCAACGTCTACAACGAGACCGAACTGTGGGCGTTCGTGTTCATCCTCGCCACCTTCGTCGCGTTGATCGACTTGCTGATCGCGCCATCGCGGCGCGGCGCGCTCCTCGCCGGAGCGGCAGCCGCACTGACCGTGCTGACCCGAGTCTCGATCGGCCTCGGAGCCGTCACCGCTGTTGCCGTCTGTGCCGTCATGCTGTGGCGCCGGGCACGACGCCCGGCGATCATCGCTGTTGCAGTCGCCGCGGGCGGCGTCGTGCTCCACGTTGCGCTGAACCTCGCTCGATTCGGCACGTTGTTCGACCTGCCGGGAGACCGTCAGGTGCTCACCCTGTTGGATTCGGACCGCGCCGCCTGGTTCGCGGGCAACGACAACACGTTCTTCGGGTTCGGGTTCCTGCCCACGACGATCTTTCACTACCTCCGCCCCGATGCGTTCGCCGCCGAGCGGCTGGCTCCCTTCATCCGGTTCGGACCACGTGCGCACGAGTTCGGCTCGTACCCGCTGGAGAGCAACACCCCGGCCAGTTCGCTCACCGCGTCAGCGACACTGCTCGTCGTCATGGCCGTCATCGGCGCAGTGATCGCCGTTCGTGGCCGCCACTACCGGCTGCTCGCGCTCTTGGCCGGCGCCGCCGTCGCCGCGGGACCGACGCTGGCAATCGGGTTCATCGCCAACCGCTACCTCGTCGACCTCCTCCCAGGATTCGTCGTACTCGGTGCAGTGGCCACAGCGGACTTCTCCACACGCCGACGGACCGCAGCGATCGTGACGGTCGCCGCACTCACGTTCTGGGGAGCCTGGATCAACACGTCACTCGCCACATGGCTCGGTCAGATCGAGCGCCCCGGCTACACCGCGCTGCGCTATCAGCTCGACGACGCCATCTTCGGAGGTACTCCACCGAGCGTCGTCCCGATCGAGCTCGACCAACCCGTACCCCGCGACGGCGTCGTGGGCATCGACGGACCCTGCGACGGGTTGTACATCGCGACCGGCGACAACTGGGTTGCGCTGGAACTCGCCGACGGCATCCGACGATTGGAGGGCCCCTTCGATCCCAGCATCGACGGGATCGTCCTGTTCGGAAGCGGACAGGAACGGATCACGATCACATCGAACCGCCGGGGCGACGCACTCGTTCCGAGCCATCGGCGGGACGATGGGACAGTGATCGACGGGGATCCGATCGAGTGGGACGGCGGCGACGTCCAACTCGAGATCGTCTCCGACCCGGTGAGTGGCGGGCTCGGCCGGGGACTCGAGGTGTGGATCGACGGGCGGTCAGCGCTGCGCGACTTCGAGGTGCCGGACCTCACCGCGATGACGAGCGGTGACGGCTTCGATCCTCAGGTCTCCGGCGACGGTGGCGTCCCGATCTGCGCCGACCTGGTGCGGCGCGGCGGCTGAAGGTCAGTCGGCCGGAGCTGCAGGCAGCTCCCACTCGACGCGGCGGGCGTCCATGTACAGCCGCTCGATCTCGTAGAACTCACGCACCGAGTCGAGGAAGACGTGCACGACGACGTCGCCGTAGTCGATGAGCGTCCACTGCTGCTCGCGCACGCCCTCGGTGCGAACCGGCGAGCGACCGAGTTCGGCCTTCACCTTCGCTTCGACGTCCTCGACGATCGCGCGCACCTGGCGTGGGTTGGAGGCACTCGCGATCACGAAATATCCGGTGATCGACAGCAGAGAACCGACGTCGAGCACCAGGACGTCGGACGCCTTGAGGTCCGATGCTGCTCGGGCCGCACACAACGCCAGCGTCTCGCTCGCATCGTTGTCGGTCGGGGCAACTGGCTCAGCCATGCGGGTCATCCATCCTCTGGGACCGTACCGGCAACATCCGTCGACTCGGTCGGAGCCGTGTCCGGCGTGACGTCGCCGACACGCTCGGCTTCGCGTTCGAGATACGACATCCCCAGGACGACCTCGACGTCGATCCCTTCGATGACGCTCTCGGCCACCCGCACCTCGGCCTCGCCGAACAGCGCCTCGGCCGCATCGACGTTCTCCTGCATCCGGCGCTCCTCGACCACTTCGATGATCGTGACGGCAGGAGCACCGGTCGGGGCGGTGTCGACCGATGTCACGTTGCCGCCGATGAACAGCAACCGACCGATCAACTCGACCGCCAGATCCGACGTCGAGTCGTACACGCCGCCCGCCTCTGCCAACTGGTCATCCGTGAAGTTGGCGACGATCCTCACCGTCAGACCGGTGTTCGGCGTCGACACGAGGCCCGGCGAGACCTGGGCGAACACGAGGTTCGAGTCGCGTCGATCGATCAGGACCACGTCGACCTCGGTCGGGTTCGATTCCTCGTCGACCGGGACAACGAGGAGATCCCGCACCGTGATCTCGCCCTGCCAGAGCCGGGTCATCAGCTCGTCGACCGTCGCCGGCGCGACAGGACGCCCCAACTCGTCGAGCGGAACCTGCTCGGGTGGGACGGTCACGGGCGCCGTCTGCGCCAACGACTCCCAGACGGCCACGTCGTTGGCGTGCGAGGTGTCGACCTCGGCGTCGTCGTCGACTGCGGCCAAGATTGCCGTCATCTCCTCTGCGGTGAATGTCTGCGGGCCAGCGGTCGCGATCACGCCGCCACCGCCGCTGGTGTCGACGACGTCGTTCGGAACCACGACCCGCAACGCCTCGACATCAGGAAGCAGCAGTTCGAGACCTGCCGCGTCGACGATCGCCGCGCTCTGGACGGTGATGGCGAGCATCTCCTCGACCGACGCGACCAAACCCTCGACGTCGTCCGCATCGAACGACTCGTCCAGCGGTCGCCGTTGGAGCCCGAATCCCGCCGTCGAATCGGCGTTGACGGGCACGGTGACGATGCTGCCGCCTTGTCCCTCGGGGAGCAGCGTCATGACCACGACGGAAGCGAGCTGCCCGTTCTCGTCAGTGAGGGCGAGCAACGCGTTGGGTGTCGGGGGGAACTGCACCCTCGGCCTGTCGTCGACACCGACTGCCTCGCCTTCCTGCGAATTGGACAAGGTCACCACGCCGACGACGAACATCGCGCCGGCCGCCACGATCAGCAGCACCGCCGTGACGGCACCGAACAACGTTCGACGTTTTCGGCGCTCTGCGATCGCCGTCATCGTGACGCCCCGTAGAGACCCCGCGCCCGGATGACGTCGAGCACGGGTTGGGTCACGAGGTAGTCGAGCGGACGACCGTCGGTGAACCTGGCACGCAGGTCCGTGCTCGACACCTCGAGTCGGGGCACCTCGACTCGGATCCACTCGATCCCACCGTCGACGTCGACCGACTCACCTGGGCGATCGACGACGACCACCTGCGAGCGCTCGACGACTTCCTCCCAGCGCGTCCACGTCCGCAGTCCGGCCGCCGCATCGTCACCGATGATCGTGAAGAAGTCGGCCCCGGGGTACTGCTCGGCCAACACCGCCAGGGTGTCGGCCGTGTAGCTCGGGCCACCGTGGTCGATCTCCTGGCGACCAGGGACCAGCCCCGGCACATCGCGCACCGCTGCTTCCACCATGGCGAGCCGGTCGGCCGCCGGCGTGATGGTGCGGCTGCCCTCCTTCTGCCACGGAACGTTGGCCACCATCAGCACGACCACATCGAGCTCGAGCGCATGGCGGACATTGACCGCGGTGACCAGATGACCCACGTGCGGAGGGTCGAACGTTCCCCCGAACAGCCCGACGCGACGCAGTGGTGGATCGGTTTCGGGCACGATGACCCGATTTTATGGGCCCGTGCGGGAATTCCCACGCAACCGACCCGACAGGGGGTTGACAGGTCTGTTACTGTAAATCGCTCCCCCATATACCCCCGAGTACACGGTTTACGACAGCTTCCTCCCGGGAAGTCCATCGTTATCGGCGTCTGCCGCTCTTCGATCACCTCGCAGGACCGCACATTCACGTGCGAAACCCGGCGATGCCTCGATCCGCATGGCCGATGCAGTGTGTCCGATGACACAGCCTGGCCCCGGAATCATCACGAACACGAACGGTTGTAGGAAACATCATGAACGACTCCATTGGTCTCTACCTGAATGACATCGGCAAGGTCCCACTGTTGACCGCCGAGGACGAGCGCGAGCTGTCTCGCATCATCGAAGCCGGTCGCGAGGCGCAGGAGCAGATCGACGCCGGCAAGCGTGGCGTCGCCCTCAAGCGTCAGGTCCGCGAAGCCGCCAAGGCCAAGGACCGGTTCATCCGCTCCAACCTCCGCCTCGTGGTCTCCATCGCCCGCCGCTACCCCCTGCCCCAGGGCATGGATCTGCTCGACCTCATCCAGGAAGGCAACCTCGGCCTCGAGCACGCCGTCGACAAGTTCGACTGGCGCCGTGGCTTCAAGTTCTCCACCTACGCAACCTTCTGGATCCGCCAGGCCATCGGCCGTGCCCTCGACCAGAAGGCCAGCCTCATCCGCATCCCCGGAGACCGCTCCGCCAGCCTCCGTGCTGCGCTGCGTCAGGCCTCCGGTGACGGCGAGACCCTCGACCAGACAAACGCCGAACTGCACCGTCTCACCACGCCGGTCAGCCTCGACAAGACGGTCGGCGACGACGGCGACGCGACGCTCGGTGACCTGATGGCCAACGGAGACGGCACCCCCGAAGACCACGTGATGACGCTGGTCGACAGCGAGCTGCTCGACGAACTGCTCGGCACGCTCGACTCTCGTGCCCGCTTCGCGGTCGAGTCCCGCTTCGGGCTCGTCGACGGCGAGCGCAAGAGCTTCCGCGAAGTGGGCGAGCAGCTGG
This sequence comes from Ilumatobacteraceae bacterium, assembly GCA_035529175.1. Classification (GTDB taxonomy): domain Bacteria; phylum Actinomycetota; class Acidimicrobiia; order Acidimicrobiales; family Ilumatobacteraceae; genus Sva-07. The sequence continues at coordinate 7 of DATKXG010000348.1, read as the reverse complement.
GCGTCAC
>DATKXG010000347.1:0-5238 GCA_035529175.1 Ilumatobacteraceae bacterium | reverse complement strand
CCAGCGTCACGAACCCTCCAAAGTCCCCCGAACCCGTTTCAACACGCCCCGAACCCGGTTCAACAGGACCACAACTCGCTCGCTCCACACCCACCACCATCGGCCAGCCCCAAGACCCCACGCGGTGGATTCAGGCTGAGGCACCGCCGCGATCGCCGGGTCCCGCGGCGCGAACCTGGTCGAGACCGGTCTGCTTCGAGATCGAACTCAGCGAGCGTCCAGTCCGCGGTGTTCCCGTTGCTACCCGCCATACACCGAGCCGACGCTCGGCTGTTGATAACGTCTGTGCCGCGATGGCGGTGGATCTCGTTTCGGCGAACGTTTCGGGCGTCGATGAGACGGCGGCTCAACTGGATCTTGCTGCACGCCGCTACGAGAAATGGGCCGCTGGCGATCGGATTCGGTTGGTCGTCGGATTGGTCGTACTTTCGTTCGGGCTCTTCCTTGCTGCGGTTGCGCAGAACACGATCGGTGGCGCCGAGGCGGACCTCGTCGCCTGGTTCAACCGGCTCCCGGATCGTACGATCGGGCTGGTCGTCGGCACCGGACAACTGATCGTCGTCGTCGTGCCGCTTGCAGTCTGGGCACTTCTGTTGTGGCGTCGTCACTTCCGCTTGTGGGGCATGCAGGTGCTGGCGATGAACGTCGCCTCCTGGACGCTGACACTCATCGAATCGCGCTACGCCGACCGGCTGGGCGTCATCGAGGACACGCATGCGATCACTCGAGGGTGGGTCGCCAGTACCGGGTTCCCGACGTCGTCGGCGATCGCGGCGTCGGCGGCATTCGTCACGGTGTCGGCGCCCTGGCTCAGTCAACGGTGGCGGCGGGCCACGTGGTCGACCTTGATCCTGCTGGTGCTGTTGCGCATCGTCGCGTCGGGGGAGCCTCCGCTGGACATCCTGGTCGCCGTTGCCATGGGGATGGTGGTCGGTTCGCTCACGCTGCTCGTCTTCGGGTCGCCCCGGCCGACGCCGCACGCGGCCGAACTGCTGGCTGCGCTGAGAACCCGCGGGATGCATCCCACAGCGATCGAGCGGTTGGACACCGACGGCTCGACGCCGCGCTATCTGTTGACGGCAGAGGGTGAACGCGGTGCGTTGATCGTCAAGCTTCGAACGCCGAATGATCGCAGCAGCGATCTCCTCGACCGTCTCTGGGCGGCGGTGCGGCTCCGTTCATCAGAGGTGGAACGTCCATTCTCGAGTTTGAAGCGGAGAGTCGAGCATGAAGCGTTCGCGACGACGGTTGCGTCGTCCGCCGGCGCAAACGTCCCGGCCATCCTCGGCCTCGGCGCCACGGAAAGCGGCACGGTCTTTCTCATCTCCTCACGTGTCGACGGCACGCCGCTCGACGAGTGCGACACGGAGCTGCTCACCCCATCGGTGCTCGCCAGTCTCTGGTCTCAGATCCTCGACCTCAGAAGTGCTCGCCTCGCTCATCGCAACCTCGCGCTCGCCAACGTGATGGTCGACAGCGATGAGTCGGCATGGATCATCGACTTCGACCGCGCTGAGGTCGCCGCCAGCGATCGGGACCTGGACCGTGACGTCGCCGAACTCCTCGTCGGTCTCTCCGCCAAGATCGGAGTCACCGAGACGGTGAGGTCCGCCGTCGCCACGCTGGGCGCCGACGTCGTTGCCGCGACGCTTCCGCAGCTCCAACCATTGGCGCTGCCACCGCAAATCCGCGCGCTGGCCAAGCACCACAAGGGACTCCTCGACGAGCTGGGTGGGGCCGTACGTGACCGCACCGGCGCCGAACCGGTCGAGTTCGAACAACTCCAGCGAATCAGCGCGAGGACGATTTTGATGATCGTTGCGGGCAGCCTCGCGTTCTACTCGCTGCTTCCCCAGCTGGCAAACGTCGACGAGACCGTCGACGCGCTCGGAAACGCCAACCTGTGGTGGCTGCCCGCAATCATCGCCGCGTCAATCGCCACGTACGTGTTCGCCACCGTGTCGGCACTCGGTGCCTACTCCCTCGATCTCTCGGTGCTGGCCACGTTCCGCTCGCAAGTCGCGTCCTCGTTCACGGCGCTGGTCGCCCCAGCCAACGCCGGGGGCATGGCACTCGGGGTCCGATTCCTGCAGAAGGCGGGCTTCACCACCCCCGCCGCGAGCTCTGCGGTGGGCCTCAACGCGCTGGGCTCGATCGTCGTGCACATCGTCTTGTTGTTCGCGTTCGTTTCCTGGACCGGCCAGACAGGCGTGGGCAGCTTCGACCTCCCCGATACGAGCACCGCACTCGCAGTCATCGCCATCGTGTTGGCACTCTGCGGCCTGTTGCTGCTGATCGCACCGATTCGGCACCGGGTGATCGGCCCCGTCATCAAGATCCTCAAGTCGACCGGCACACACCTCGGCTCGGTCTTCAACAGCCCACTTCGCGTTCTCGCGTTGTTCGGGGGATCAGCCCTGATCAGCTTCGCCTACGCAGCGACCCTCGGATTCTCCGTCGAGGCGTTCGGCGGCGGACTCTCCATCCCGGAGATCTGCACCGCATTCATGGTCGCGGTCACGATCGCGACGATCGCACCCACACCGGGAGGCCTCGGAGCGCTCGAAGCGACCATGATCGCCGCCCTCGCAGGATTCGGGATGGACCACGGGCCGGCGGTTGGAGCGGTGCTGACCTTCCGGCTCGCGACATTCTGGCTGCCGATCCTGCCCGGCTGGTACACCTTCGTCTGGATGCAACGCAACGGAGAGCTCTGACGCGCCAGCGACGTTGCGTCGGTTTTCGTTCCAATCGGACCTAGCTTCGCTGCGGACCATTCGTACTCCCACGTCTGTACTCAACGAAAGCGACTCCCCATGACCACACGCCTCACTCGTTCCGCCGCCGCTCTTGCTGCGGTTTCGCTCCTGTCGCTCGCTGCATGCAGCAGCGACGGCGACAGCGCTGTCGACAGTGTCGAAGAAACCGCCAAAGCCGTCGAGCAAGAACTCCACGACGATGCTGTTGCGGCGTACGACGAGACCAAGCAGTTCCTCACCGATGCCGAAGACGACATCTCCGACGTGACCCGCGGCGCCTACGACACCGCTGTCGAGGACTTCCAAGCAATCGAATCAAAGCTCTCCGACGCCGCCACCAAGACCGGCGACGAAGCGACACGCGCCTACCGCGAGGTCCAGCATGACCTCGAGAGCTTTGCCCGGAGCGCCGACGACGTGCTGCACGGCGTCGCCCATGACATCGAAGAGGCCGAGCAGACGGCGTGGAACGACCTCAAGAGCGGCTACCACACGGTCGCCGCCAAGATCGACCACGTCATCGACCGACTCTTCTGAGTCGTCAAGCAGACTGACCGCTGTGGCCGGGCGATTGTCGCCCGGCCACAGTTCGGACACCGAAGACCATTCCCAGTAACACCCCGAGGGCGACGCCCACTGCGCCGCCACCGATGACGTCGAGTGGATTGTGTGCGCGGAGATACACGCGAGCCACGGCGTTGCGAATCGCAATCACGACCGGAATTCGACTTCTCGTCGCCATCGTCAAATGCTTTGCGACGGGTACGGCCATCTACGTGCTGGTCCTTCACCACGTCGGTGGCCTGGTGTACCGCGGCGTTTTCTCGCTGTTCGTCGGCGTGTTCGCACTCTGGGCGCTCTACGGCAACGATGAACCCGACAGGTACTTCGACACCAACGGCTGACCGGTACCGCTCGGCACCGCACCCAGCGGGGCAACACTGAAGGACTGCAATGAACTCTGAGATCGACGACGAATCGTCTGATGGTTCGCCCGCCGAATACTGAGAGTGAGACTTCTCAACTCCACCGCGCCCTTGACGACCTCGTGCATCGGTTCGACCGACTGGACTGGGTCGAAGTGGCCGCCACGGTGGTGCTGTCGTTGGCAGTGCTCGTCGCCTCGTGGTCTGCGCATCAGGCATCGCTGCGGGGTGGCGTTCAGGCGGCGAACGCGAGCCAGTACACGGGCCAGCTCACCGAGTCGAGCGAGCTCACCACGCTGATCACCGCACAGTTCGAGGCCGATGCGCAGGCGATGTCGACGTGGCTGGTCTTGGCAGCCGACGGCAACGAGCGTGGCATGCAGATTCTCGAGGAGCGGTTCAATGAGACGCTTCGCCCGGCATTCGACACGTGGATTGATGGCTCCGTCGATGGGGAGGTTCCGCCAGGTGTCCCCCAGGACTTACCCGAGTACGAAGCAGCCTTTACCGAGCTCCTCGAAGTGAAGAACCTCTACACCATCGGGGCCGCCGAGGCTTCCGAGGCCGACGCCGAGGCGAACCGCACCGGCGACAGCTTCATCCTGGTGACGGTCATCATGGCGTCGGTGATGTTCTTCGCCGGGGTGGGGACGAAGCTCAAGGGCAAGCCGACCAGGCTCACCATGCTCATCGTCGCCAGCATTCTCCGTGCCGTAGCGATCGCCGCAATGCTGTCGGTGCCGCAACGACCTGTGAGTTTCTGATCGGTCAATCCGAACTGCGCCACCTGACCAACCCATCTCGGACAACAAGGGCCCAGATGCCCTCCGACCGAGCCGCCGCGGCCGGTTCCTTGATCGGGTGGGTCGGCATCGAACCCTCGTCGCCGACGAGAGAACGCATCACGTCGAGGTCCTTCGCGTTGAAATCGACCCCGGAACCGCCCGGCCCACCCGGATTGACGAACAAGCTTCCCTTCGCTCGTCGATGCTCAACCGATACTCCAGCGCACGAGGCCTCAGCATCGGCCGGCGCCGTCGCAGGCTTACCGCCCACGACCGAGCATTCGGCACCCACAGGACTGCAGATGGTGCGAGAACGGCGTTCGGAAGACGTCGCGAATTTTGCTTCGAGCGCGTCGAGCGACGAAACTTTCTGAATGCGGAAGATTTCATTCGGGATTGTGTTGTCGCTCGTGCTCGTGGCGGGGGCGTGTGGCAGCGACGATGGTGGCAGCGACGATGGCGGCGCCGACGGCGAAGGGGCCCTGGCCGCGTACTACGACCAAGACCTCGAGTGGGGCGAGTGCGGCGACGGTGGCGAAGCCCTCGGGGGGGAGTGTGCAACGGTGCAGGTCCCGATCGACTACGACGACCCGTCTGCGGGTGACACGTTCATCTTTTTGGTCCGTGTGCCGGCCTCCGGCGACGCTCAGGGCACGCTGTTCGTCAACCCAGGGGGACCGGGCGAGTCCGGGGTCGACTTCGCCCCCACGTGGGCATTGCTCCTGGATCCCGAGGTGACGGCCGCCTACGACGTGGTCGGGTTCGACC
>DATKXG010000346.1:0-2236 GCA_035529175.1 Ilumatobacteraceae bacterium | reverse complement strand
GACGGCATGGGTCTGCACATCGGTGCGATCTCGGTCGGCGATCGACTCTGCCTCAGCTTGGTGTCAGATCGCGAGCAGATCCCCGATCTCGCCGATCTGGCGGCACGCATCGTCGAGGAGTTCGAACTCCTCGAGCGGGCCAAGCCGTAGCCGACGTTTCACACCTGACGTCTCAGACGTAGTAGCGGAAGATCACCTCGGCGACGCACGACGGCTTGGACGCGCCCTCGACCTCGAACACGAACTCCTGGGTGACCTGTGCGCCGCCGGCGATGTCCTCGACCGAGGTGAGCGTCACACCGAGGCGCAGCTTCGAGCCGACCGGCACCGGTGACGGGAAGCGGATCTTGCCGGCGCCGTAGTTGACGCCCATCGCAACCCCGGAGACACCGAAGATCTGCGGCGAGAGCATCGGGCCGAGCGACAGGGTCAGGTAGCCGTGGGCGATCGGTCCGCCGAACGGGCCGGCCTTTGCGCGCTCGGGATCGACGTGGATCCACTGATGGTCGCCGGTGGCATCGGCGAAGGTGTTCACCTGTTCCTGGGTGATCTCGACGTAGGGGGAGTAGCCGAGGTGCTCGCCGACGAGCGTCTTGAGTTCATCGATGCCGTTGATCATGCGGGTCATGGCCCTGAGCTTGGCAAACTGGACCGGTGAACGACGAAACCGACGAACCGTCCCAGTCGATGCAGGACGGTGAGGCGGCCTTCCGGTCGGGCTTCGTCACGTTCGTGGGGCGACCCAACGTCGGCAAGTCCTCGCTGGTCAACGCGATCTGTGGTCGCAAGATCAGCATCGTGTCCGACAAGCCCCAGACGACGCGTCACCGCATCATGGGGGTGCTGACGCGTCCGGGTTCGCAGCTCGTGTTCGTCGACACCCCAGGGCTGCACAAGCCGGTCACCGCGCTCGGCGAGCGGGTTAACGCGACCGCACTCGACAGCGTCAGCGATGTCGACGTCACCTGCCTGGTGCTCGACGCAACGCACGCCTTCGGCAAGGGTGACCGCTGGGTCGCCGACCGTCTCGACGTCGCCAACTCGATCGTGATCGTCAACAAGGTCGACGTGGCCAGCCGCAAGCAGGTGCTGGCGATGCTCGGTGCGGCGAGCGAACTCGATGCTGCGGCGTACTACCCGGTGTCGGCCGTGACCGGAGAGGGTCTCGGAGCACTCGTCGCCGATCTGACCGACCGGATGCCGCCCGGACCCCGGTACTTCCCCGACGACGAGGTGTCCGATCTCCCCGAGGAGCGATGGGTCGCCGAACTCGTTCGCGAACAGCTCCTGGCGGTCACGCGCGACGAACTCCCGTATTCGATCGCGACGCAGGTGACCGAATGGGAGTGGCCGAGGATCCGCGTCGACATCGTCGTCGAACGCGACAGCCAGAAGGGGATGGTCATCGGCAAGGGTGGCCAGATCCTCAAACAAGTCGGCGAGCGTGCTCGAGCGCAACTGCCGGAGGGCGTGTACCTGGAGCTGCGGGTCAAGGTCGACAAGGACTGGCAGCGACGTCCCGAGCGTGTCGAGCGCCTCGGCTACTGACGCACTACTCGGGGGTCGACGTCTCGGTGGGTTCGACGGGGTCGGACGTCGGAGCGACGGACGGCGGAGGCGTGGCGAGCAGGACGATGTAGTCGTCGTACGATAAGGGCTCGCCGACGTCGGACAGCAGGCTGTTGCCCTTCTTCACCGAGATGGGATCGCCGTCGATGGTGAAGTTCACCAGGCCGACGCGGCGCAGGCTGCTGATCATCGTCATCACGATCTGGCCAATCGCCTCGGTCTGCTCCGTACTCGGGATTCCGGCGAACGTGTTCGCATCGAGATCGACGGTCAACACGCCGCGCGATTCGCTCGAACTCACGATCAGGCCCGGCTCGATCAATGACGTCAACGCGACGTCCGGTGGCGGACCCGCCTCGAGGATGTCGGCGATCTGTTCCGCGGAGAACGGCGGAGGGAGGTCGACGACGATCGGTTGGAGCCGGCTCCTGGTCGTCACGAAGTAGAACTCGGCGGGCTCGAGGCGCACGACGGTCGTGGTGGTCGCGATCGTGTCGGGCGTGACGGGAAGCGTGGTGGTCGTGGTGGTGGTTGTCGACGTGGTGGTCGAGGTGGCGTCGAGGCCGAACGGATCCTCTTCCGGAGGGATCACGGCGAAAGTGTCGTCGCCGGTCTGCACACCGCACGCCCCGGTGAGCGCGATCACGAACGCGATCGCTGCGAGCGA
>DATKXG010000345.1:0-4787 GCA_035529175.1 Ilumatobacteraceae bacterium | reverse complement strand
TTGATTTTTCGGGGTCCTTTGGGTCCTCCGGTGGGTTGTCCGGTGCCGTGATAGCGGCGTTCGGGGTTGATGGTGAGGGTGCGGATGATTTCGCCCGTGGCGGCGTGGATGACGCGTATGTCGTAGCCGTGGATGAGCAGGACGATGCGGGTTCCGTCGAGGGTTCGTCCGAGGCCGATGTGGTGCATGTTGCCGTCGACACGTAGTGAGACGTTGCCGGATTGGATGCGGTCGTGTCGGACGCGGAACTCGGTGTCGGGGTGGTCGTTGCCGGGGCCGGCTTTGGGTCGTGCTTGGTAGGCAACAGCGGGTGTCGAGCGGTGCGGCAGTGAGCGGTGGGGGCGGTGGTGGTTGTAGATGTCGACGAATGCGTCGAGCTGGATCTGCAGCTCGCGCAGGGTTGCTGCTGGGGTTTGGGTGCGCAGCCACTTCTTCATGGTTTGTTGGAAGCGTTCGACTTTGCCGCAGGTGGTGGGATGGTTGGGGCGGGAGTTCTTCTGACGGACACGGAGTTTCACCAGCTCGTTCTCGAGGCCGTTGCGGGAGCTTCGCCCGCCGTGGGCGAAGCGGGTAGTGAACACCAAACCGTTGTCGGTCAACGTCGACAATGGTGTGCCGTGTTCGGCGATCGCGTGGCGGAAGGTGGCCACGACGGCGGGGCCGGTGACGGGTCGGTGGGCGGTGACCGATAGGGCGTAGCGGGAGTGGTCGTCGAGCCAGGTGAGGATCTCGATGTCGGTGCCACCGGTGAGGCGGTGGTGGGTGAAGTCGGCCTGCCAGGTCTCATTGGGTTGCTCGGCTTGGAAGCGGATGTAGGAGGCCTTCGGCTTCTTCCTCGGTTCCGCAGTCACCAACCCGGCGCGGCGGATGGTCCGGTAGATCGTCGCGCGCGAGACCGTGAGTTGGTGGTGGTGTTGGAGGTGCCAGCCGATCGTGTCGGCGCCGGCATCGAGGCCCTGGGCGGCGAGTCGTCGACGCAGGTCGAGGATCAGAACCACCGTTGCGTCCGGTGTCGCGTCGGGACGGCTGTGTGGTCGTCGTGATCGTGGCTCGAACGCAGCGTCACCCTCGGCGTAGTAGCGGGCGATCAGTTTGGAGACCCAGCCCTTGGACACGCCGTAGTCACGGGCGACTGATGCCTGCGAACGACCCTCGATGACAACAGCGGTGATGATCAGCCGGGCTTTGGACACCCGGCCAAGCGTTTCCTATGACGCGCGACATCCGTTTCCTATGCAGTGAGACACAACACCCCCAGCTCCACGATGGGGTTCTCGTAGAATTCGAGGCCCTGGACCCGAAGAACTCGGTGCTCGGTAGCGCCCGGCGTCACCGCCGGGATTCGGGCCACTCTGCGGATCCGAGTCGAGTAGATCCGTTTGAGGTGGCGCTGCCGGAGCACAGCATGAGCCTCGGCGCCCAGTGCAGTGACGTCACTGCGCCGCGGAGCCTTTTCAACCACCGAAGCACGCATATCGAGCGTGAGTCAGCCGGAGCGATGGTCGATGGCGTGGGACGGATCGTCGAAGGCGATGCTTGCGAGCAACTCCTCTTCCTGCGCGAAGTGCAAGCGAAGAATCGCATCGAGCGCGTAGAGAATCCGGCGTGCTTCGCTGCGGTCCTCGTCGTGAAACCCGTCGACCGAGGCATCGTCGACGAGCCGATCGAGCAGCGAGGCGAGGTGGAAGATCTCCTGGTGGGTGCGGCTCATGGGCGCAAGCGGGTCCTGACCGCCGAGGCGCTCGGCGACATCGGGATACACCTGGGACTCGTCCTCGCGCTCGTGTGGAACCACCTCCTCGGAGACCCGTGCCGCCACCTCGCGCAGCGAAGCGAGCGCAGCCGCCTCATCGGCGTTGTCGAGGGCAAGCGCAACCGACCGGAGGTCTTCGAGCACCAGCCTCAGCGGTCCATGCCCCTCGGCGAGCTGACGGCTCCACGAATCGGGCACCGGTCCGGTGAGCCGTAGCGATCGGGGAGGGCGAAGCGCCCGCAGGGCCATGCCGATCGCCAACACGTCGATCACCTCTTGGGCGACTGCGCCACCGACCGGTGCGAGCAGCCCCACCGCGGCGGCGCCCATGCCGATCATCGACAGGCTCATGCCGACCAGGACGCTCTGCCGAGCGATCGCTCGCGCACGCTTGGCGATGACGACTCCGGCGGCCAGCCGATCGAGCCGATCGACGATCAGGACCACATCCGCCGCCTCCGACGACGCGGTCGCACCCCGGGCACCCATCGCGACCCCGAGATCGGCGGCCGCCAGCGCCGGCGCATCGTTGACGCCGTCGCCGACCATCACGGTGATCCCGGACCGCTTCGATGATTCCGCTCGAACCACGTCGAGCTTCTCGGCCGGAGTCCGATCGGCGAAGACCTGATCGATACCCAACGACGCCCCGACCGGCTCCGCCACCTCGAGTCGATCGCCGGTCACCATCACCACCCGGTCGACACCGGAGCGCCGCAGCGCCCGAAGCGCCGCCGAGGTGTCGGTGCGCAACTCGTCGGTGAACAGGATCAGCCCGACCGGTTCGTCGTCGACGATCACGACCGTTGCGCTGCACCCCTCGCGGCGAGAGCGACGCTCGCCGGCCACCAGCCACGGCGCCCGCGCGTCCGCGTCGATCGCGGTGAGTGCCCCGACCCACACCTGATGACCGTCGACCATGCCGCCCACACCGCTGCCCGGCTGTTCCACCACGGTGGTGGGTTCGGCGAGCACCAGGCCGCGGTCCCGTGCCTCGCGCACCAGCATGGCGGCCAGCACATGCGGCGACGCCTGCTCCACCGAGGCTGCCAGGCCCAGCACCGACGCGGGATCGCCGCCCGGTGAGGTAACCGCCGCGACGACGTGTGCACGCCCGCCGGTCAACGTTCCGGTCTTGTCCAACAGCACCGTTCGTGTCTGCCCCATCGCCTCCAACGCGGCGCCGTCCTTGACCACCACGCCATTGCGCGCCGCGCAGGCGATCCCGGAGACCACCGCCACCGGGGCGGCCAACACCAGCGGGCACGGCGTGGCAACGACGAGCACGGCCAGCACCCTGGTCGTCTCGCCCGTGATCAGCCAGGTGCCACCGGCGATCAGGAACACCGCAGGAACGAACATCACCGCATAGCGGTCCGCGAGCCGCACGAACGGCGCCCGGCCGACACCGGCGGACTGCACGAGCCTGACGATTCCCGCGTACGTGCTCTCGTCGGCCGAGGCCGAGGCCGACATCCGGAACGCCCCGCCCGCATTCAACGAGCCGCTGCGCGCCCACTCCCCCACGTCGCGCGATACCGACTGTGCCTCGCCGGTGAGCACCGACTCGTCCAGCACCGCCGGCTCCATCACGGCGCCATCGACCGGCACGACCTCGCCGGGCTTGACCAGCAGGACCTCCCCCGGGCCGATCTGGTCGACCGGAACCGTCTCGAACGAACCGTCCACCAACCGATGGCCGACCTTCGGCGCCAGCGACAGCAGCTCCGACAACGATCGCTTCGCCCGACGATGCGCGTACTGCTCGAGCGCATCCCCCGAGGCGACCATCAGTGCCAGGATCGCTCCGGCGAGCGCCTCGCCCATCGCGATCGCGCCGAACAGCGCGACGAGCGCCACGACGTCGACCGCGATGCGTCCCTCGCGCAGCCGCGAGATCGTCACCACGACCAGCTCGACCGCAACGACCGCCGACGCGACCGTCCACACCGCGACAGCAGCGTCGTCAGCGCCGGCGATCGCGGCAACCGCCCCGGCGACGAGTGCCACCGCCACGAACGGCAACAACCCGCGGCGAACGGCTGCCAGGGCACGGTGGCTCACTCCGCCAGTGTCGTTCAGCCCGGACGGCAAACGCCAGAGCACATGGTCATCCGGGCGCCGCTCCCTCGCCTCCGTGAGCCGGCAGTTGCAGGATGAGACTTTCGAGCAGCCCGAGGCCGATCGTCATCTTGCGAAAGAACGAGGCCGTGTTCGGGATCAGCGTGAAGTGTGGATGCGGGCTCCACAGCGTCCGGAGCCGCGCGTCGAGTTCGATCGCCTCCTGTTGCGACTCGATGCGATAGCGGTTCTCGCTCTCGAAGCCATGATCACCGTGTGCCGCCGTCTCGAAGAAGAGCACCGCGTCGTAGCGAGCGAGTTCGTCGGCATGCGACGACCCGAGTGAGTCGTAGAAGTCGTCGGCTCCCCCGGGCCAGTACGCCCCGCCGTCGACCGTGCCGCGGTCGCAGAGCAGGATCCGGTCCGGATACCGGGCGGCTTGGATGTCCTCCAGGCCGCGCTGCACCTGGTAGATCGCGCACTGCGTGCTGCGTTGCGCGCTGGAGTGCGTCAACCGCGGGAACCCACCCGAGAACAACAGCGTGGCCGCTTCCGGCACGACGATCACCCACTCGCCGATCTCCCGTCGGAACAGATCCGCTGCGGTGGTCTTGCCGCCACCAGGCCCACCCGTGAGCACCACACGGAATGGATTGGCAGATCGCTCAGGCGCGGCCGAGGCTCCCGCTTCGCCTGTCGCCGACCTGGAGATGTCCACCGACAGTCACCGTGGCACATCACCGATCTTCCGCGGTAGGGACGAACTCCCCTACACACGAATCGGGGCCTTCGGCCCGAGACAGAGTCTGGCGGGATCCATTACCGTGGCCTTCGTCAGGACCACGCAGCCGCAGTCATCGTGACCGTCGGCAAGAAGGGGGCACGACGATGAACGATCTCGGCGAGATTCGAGAGCGGCGAGCAGCACTGGTCGGGACATGTTCGGCGCTCGAGGCGGCGCTGTCATCACCCG
>DATKXG010000344.1:0-2134 GCA_035529175.1 Ilumatobacteraceae bacterium | reverse complement strand
ATCCATCTCGACGAGATCCCGGCGTTCGACTACGACTTGTTGTGGCGCGAGCGTGGGCTTCGCAGCGTCGCCAACTTCACCCGGCGCGACGCCGAGGAGTTCCTGGCGATCGCGTCGGAGATCCCGATCCGCACGGTCGCGGACGTGTCTCCGCTCGCCGACGCGAACAACGCGCTGCGCCGTCTCGCGACCGGCGAGGTCTCCGGTGCGGCCGTGCTGACGATCTGACGAATACCGTCGGAGGGATGCACGTCTCCCAGCTCTGGCGCTATCCGGTGAAGTCCATGGTTGGCGGCCGCGTCGACTCGATCGACCTCGACGAACTCGGTGTCGTCGGCGATCGCACGTGGGCGGTTCGCGATCTCGAGCGTGGCGGTATTCGTGGCGCCAAGAAGATCGGGTCGTTGATGCGGCTCACCGCCCGCGACATCGACGACGGCCAGGTCGAGATCACGCTGCCCGACGGATCCACCGTACGCACCACGGACGCCGACGTCGACGAGCGCGTGAGCGCGGCGCTCGATCATCGGGTGCGTCTCGAAGCCCTCCGTCCCGCCGACGACCTCGACCACTACCGCCGTGGCGCTCCGGACTCCGACGATGTCGTCGCCGAACTCCGGGGCATCTTCGGGCGCGAGGACGACGAGCCGTTCCCCGACTTCTCGGTGTTCCCGCCGATCATCGCCGAGTTCGAATCGCCACCCGGCACGTACTACGACGTCTTCCCGCTGATGGTGATGTCCGAGGCAGCACTGGAGGCGCTCGCCGTGGCACTGCCCGACTCGAATGTCGACATCCGTCGGTTCCGTCCGTCGTTCGTGGTCGACGCCGGTGACGACGGCGCCGTCGCCTCGACCCCGGGCCACCCGGAGTTCGATTGGAGCGGTCGCCGGGCGACGATCGGCAGCGCCACGATCGAGTTCGGTGCGCCGTGCCCGCGCTGCGTGATGGTGACACGCGAGATCAGCAGCGACATCCCGGCCGACGGGGCCGTGTTGCGCCACATCGTCCGCGATCTCGATCAGAATCTGGGGATCTACGCGACCATCGTGACGCCGGGGACGATCCGTGTCGGCGACGCAATGAGGTTCGTCTGACCGTCGATCGCGCTTCCGAACGTCACCGTTGCCGGGCGATTCCCCAGGAGTGGTACGACGAGATCTTCGGGCCCGGCAGGTAGGCCGAGTCGACCTCGACGAGCTCGAAGCCGGCCGACTCGATCAGGGCCGGGATCGGCCGGGTGATGTGGCAGCCACCAGCGACGCGGGTCCACACGGGGTCGACGCGGTGCTGCCATCGTCGCACCGACTCGTCGGGCGCTTCGCCGTGCTCGGAGAACAACAGCCGGCCGCCTGGCTTCAGCACCCGCCGCATCTGGGCGAGGGCGCCCTCCCAGTCGGCGATCGAACACAGGGTGTAGGTGAGTACGACGGTGTCGACGCTGTCGTCGTCGAGGGGAATCTGCTCGCCGGGCAGGTCGAGCCAACGCACGTCGAGGTCGGTCGCCGCCAGCGCGGGGGCAGCCTTGCGGCGCATGCCCTCCGACGGCTCCAGTCCCCACACCAACTCGACGGCCGAGCGGTCGTAGAACGGCAGGTTCAGGCCCGGCCCCATGCCGACCTCGAGCACCCGGCCGGTGGCCAGCGGGACGACCTTCTTGCGCTGCTTCGCGACGTCGCCGCTCCCACAGGCGACCGCGACGATGTGCGGCAGGACGTAGGTGTCGTAGATCCCCATGCGCCCAGTCTCCCAGGAGCTGGGTCACTCGGTCACTCGGTCACCCGCTTTGTGTGAGCGCACATCGCCTCCGTCGACCTTGTCGCTCACACGAACCGCTTAGGCGGCGGACGGGAAGTAGCGGGTCATGACCCGTGTGCCGCGGCGGACGACGACGGTGCCGACCGGATACGCCGAGCAGACCTGGTGGATGCAGTCGACGTGTTCGTCGATGATCGACTCGATCAGGTCGTCGACATCATCGTCGACATCGAACTCGGCATCGTCGATCGACGCTCGTTCGCGAGCGGTCTCCTCGAAGAGATCGATCCAGCCGGTTCGATCGAGCCAGTCGAACACCGCGTCGCGCAGGTCGTCCTCGGTCACACCGGGCCGCTCGGCGACCATCGCGGTGGTG
>DATKXG010000343.1:0-19509 GCA_035529175.1 Ilumatobacteraceae bacterium | reverse complement strand
GCCGCGGCATCGACAAGTTCGCCCTGCCGTGGCACTCCAAGGGCGACCATCACAGTGAGTTCTTCGCCAAGCTCGCCGACCGCATCCAGGCGCACAAGGTCATCGTGGCCGCCGGTGCGGTCGCGGTGTTGCTCGCACTGGCGCTGCCCCTCCTGGGACTGAAGACCGGCATGCCGGGCATCACCGTGCTCCCCGAGGACGAACAGGCCCGCCAGGGCTACGACATGATCGCCGACGGCTTCGGCCCCGGCGGTCCCGGCCCGATCCAGGTGATCGTCCCGGCCGACGGCGATGCCCAGGCGGTCGCCGACCAGGTGATGGCCACCGAGGGCATCGTGATGGCCTTCCCGCCCCAACCCGGCATGGAAGGTGCCAGCATCATCCAGGCCGTCGGTGCCTACGACCCGTCGTCCGACGAGGCGCTGGCGCTGATCCCGACACTGCGAACCGACCTCCCCGACGGCGTGCTCGTCGGTGGCCCGGTCGCCGAGAACTACGACCTCGACCAGACGCTCAGCCAGAAGGCGCCGCTCGTGATGGGCGTGGTCCTCGTCCTCGGCTTCATCCTGTTGATGATCGCGCTGCAGGCGGTGATCGTCGCCTTCGTCGGCGTGATCTTCAACCTGCTGTCGGTGGGCGCCGCCTTCGGTGTCGGTGCGCTGGTGTTCCAGCACGGCATCGGTGCCGGGCTCCTGAGCTTCGACAGTCAGGGTTACCTCACCTCGTGGGCGCCGCTGTTCTTCTTCGCCCTCGTGTTCGCCATCTCGATGGACTACACGGTGTTCCTCCTCGCCTCGACCCGGGAGCACTTCGAGCGCTCGGGCGATGCGGCCGAGGCCGTGCGAGGTTCACTCGGCCACGTCGGACGCCCGATCGTTGCCGCCGCCGGCGTCATGATCGCGGTGTTCTACACCTTCGCCATCGCCGGCACACTGCCGATGAAGGAGATGGGCCTGATCCTCGGTACCGCGGTGCTGCTCGATGCCTTCCTCATCCGGCTGGTACTCGTCCCCGCGACGCTCTACATCATCGGCAACAAGGCCTGGTGGCTGCCGCGTTGGATGGATCGCATCCTCCCCAACGTCAAGTTCGCCCACTGAAGCAACTGCGCTGACCGCCTGGTTCCCCCGGCCCGGGTCTCGCGGAACCGCCGTGGTTCCCCGAGACTTGGGCTCGGGGGACTACGGGCGCGTGAGGGCGGCGAAGGTGACGGCGGCGGCCTGGCCGACGTTGAGTGAATCGACCTCGGCGCTGATCGGGATGCGGACCTGACGATCCGCAGCGGCGAGGGCGCGGTGGGTCAGCCCCGGCCCCTCGGCGCCGAGCAGCACCGCCACCCGATCGGGGATCTCCACGCTCCACAGTCCGTCCGCTGACGCCGCAGGTGTCATGGCCCACACCTCGAAACCCGCCGCTCGCAGGTCGCCCAGGACCTCGGGCCACCGGTCGGGTTCGCCCCGCGAGATCGGCAGGGTCAGCACCTCGCCCATGCTGACCCGCACGGTGCGGCGGCTGTAGGGATCGGTGCACGTCGGATCGAGCAGGAGCCCGTCGATGCCGAACGCCTTCGCCGCGCGGGCGATCGCGCCGAGGTTCTCGTTGTCGTTCAGACCCTCCAGTACGGCGAGACGACTCGCGCCGTCGAGGAGTTCGTCGACACGGGCGAGCGGACGGCGTTGCGCACACGCGAGTACCCCGCGATGCAGATCGAAGCCGACCACGTCTGCGATCACGTCACGGCTGGCCTCGTACACCGGGACACCGCGGCCCGCGAGGGTCGAGGCGTTCGCGGCAAACCGATCGACGCGCGATGGGGCGAGCAGCACCGATCGGATCTGGTGACCCGACTCGATCAACCGGTCGATCGCCACGTAGCCCTCGACGATGAACTGGTCGTCACCCTCGTAGCGGCGACGGAACGCCTGGTCGTTCAGCGCCCGGTAGTCGTCGAGCCTCGGATCGCCGGCACGTTCGACGGTGGTCGTACTCAACGCGCGAACACCTGCGAGTCGTCGGCGAACGCCTTGAACTCGAGGGCGTTCCCGGACGGGTCGAGCAGGAACATCGTCGACTGTTCGCCGATCTGGCCGGCGAAGCGCGTGTGCGGCTCGATCACGAACGTGACCTCGGCGGCACGAAGCCGCGCGGCCAACCCACTCCAGGCTGCGGGAGTCAGCAGCAGGCCGAAGTGGGGGACCGGCACGTCGTGGCCGTCGACCGGATTGGACAACGTCGGCGGCCGGAACGACGGGTCGAGATGAGCGACGAACTGATGGCCGAACAGATCGAAGTCGACCCATGTGTCCGCGCTGCGGCCCTCGCGGCACCCGAGCACCCCGCCGTAGAACGCCCGCGCCGCGGCGAGGTCGTGCACCGGCATCGCGAGATGAAACCGCGACGGACGCTCGTCGACGCTCACAGCGGCAACACGTAGGTGCCCTGGGCGGTTGCGGTCGGCCTGTCGCTGCCATCGTCGCACCACACGTGGACGGTGCCGACGACGTTGCGGCGACCGGCAACGTCGAGCGTCGCCTTGGCCCACAGCACCTTGCCCTGTGCCGGTCGCAGGAACCGGATCGACAGCTCCGACGTCAGTGCCATCGGTTCGATTCGTCCGGTCGCGCCGAACACGAGATACCACAGCGCCGCGTCGGCGACGCTGAACTGTGACGGGCCGGACACGAACGCTCCCGGCCGGAGCTCCTCGTCGGAAACCTCCCTCCGGGCGATGGCGAAATCGGCGCCGATGGAGTCGCAGGTGTTGAACGAACCCGGGAAGAGCTGTTCGATCATCTCGTTGACGGCCGTCGCCGTCGGGCGCGAGCGCGTGTCATCGGCGGTGGCGGAGGGCATGCACGAACGCTACTTGGACGGTCGGGCCACTTTCGAGCGAGCTTCGCCGTATCGATCCCGCGAGCTTCGCCGCGACCGCGAAAGCGTGGCATCGTTGCGGCCATGACCGACCGCGACGCCACGATGCCCTCCGAGCCGCTCGAACGGGTGGTCGTCGTGGGAGCGTCACTCGCAGGCCTTCGAGCGGCGGAGACGCTGCGCCACCACGATGTCGCGAAGTCGATCGTGGTCGTCGGGGACGAAGTGCACCGGCCCTACGACCGGCCGCCGCTGTCGAAGAAGGTGCTGTCGGGCGAGTGGGAACCCGACCGCATCCACCTCCGCCAGCCCGAGGTGTTCGACGACCTCGACGTCGAATGGCGCCTCGGCAACGCGGCGACGACGCTCGATCTGCGTGCCCGAGAACTCGGCCTGGCCGACGGATCGGTCCTCGGTTTCGACGGTCTCGTCATCGCCACCGGCGCCCATCCTCGCCGACTTGCGGGGCAGGACGAGTTCGACCACGTGCACGAACTGCGCACCCTCGACGATGCCCTCGGTCTGCGTGCCGAGATCACGCCCGGCGGGCGGCGCGTCGTGGTGATCGGCGCCGGCTTCATCGGACTGGAAGCCGCGGCGACCGCCAAGTCCCTCGACAATGACGTCGTCGTGCTCGAGGGGGCCGCCGCTCCGCTCATCCGCGGTCTCGGTGCCGAAATGGGCGAGGCGATCGCCGACCTGCATCGCGCGCACGGTGTCGACGTGCGATGTGGTGTCTTCATCGAGGGGCTGACAGCCGAAGGGGTCCAGCTCGTCGGAGGCGAGATCGTGCCCGCCGACGTCGTCGTCGTCGGCGTCGGCGTCACGCCGAACACCCAATGGCTCGAAGGCAGTGGCCTGCGTCTACGCGACGGCGTCGTCTGCGACGCCAACCTCAATGCGCTCGACGTGTCCGGCGAGGTGGTTCCCGGTGTGTTCGCCGCCGGTGATGTCGCTCGCTGGCCGAACGGGCTCTTCGACGAGGAGATGCGCGTCGAGCACTGGACGAATGCCGCCGAGCAGGGCGCCCACGTGGCCACCAACCTTCGTCACATCGCCGCCGGCGAGCCGCTCGAACCCTACGAGCCGTTGCCGTTCTTCTGGAGTGACCAGTTCGAACACCGCATCCAGTTCCTCGGGCGCGCCGCGATCGACGACGAGGTGCGAGTGGTTGCCGGATCCGTCGCGGACGCCAAGTTCCTCGCACTGTTCGGACGCGGGGGCCGACTGCACGGAGCGCTCGGCGTGAACGCCCCGCGATGGGTGATGCCGACACGCAAGCTGTTCCTCGAGCGAGCCTCGTGGGACGAAGCGATCGCTGCCACCTCGGGGCTCGACGCCTAGACATCCCACGGGCGGTAGGTGTCAAGCGGCGAGGTTGAGTCGGTGTGCCCAGGCGGTGCGTTCGTCGTAGATCGTGTGGTGTCGGAGGCAGCCGTGGAGGATGCCGACGAGGCGGTTGGCGAGGGCGCGTAGTGCTCGGTGGTGGGTGTCGCCGGCGGCTCGGCGTTGGTCGTAGAACAGCCGGGCTCCGGGGCTGGCGGTGAGTGTTGCGAAGGCCCACTGGTAGCAGGCGTCGGCGAGGCGCCGGTTGCGGGCGTAGCGGGCGAGCACGACGTGGTGTTTGCCCGAGGCGCGGGTGATGGGTGACATGCCGGAGTAGTTCTTGCGAGACTTGGCGTCTGCATAACGGTTCGGGTCGTCCCCGAACTCGGCGAGCACCCGGGCGCCGAGTGTCATCCCCAGTCCTGGCAGGGAACGGATGACCTTGGCGTCCGGGTGTTGCTCAAAACGGTCGGCCAGCTCAGCCTCGAGGCGGTCGACCTGGATCTGCATCTCGGCGATCACCGCTACGAGAGCGGTAACGCTGGCGCCCATGGCGTCAGCGACCAACGCAGATGCCTCGAGCTGTGGGCCGCGCAGCGCAGTCTGGATCTCGACGGTGCGTTCGTCGATGCGGCGTTGCCGACCGCCGCGACGAAGAGCGGCGGCGATCTTCGATCGTGACAGCAGCTTGCCAGCGGTGGGGGTCGGGGCGATCGCCAACACCGCGAGAGCGTCGCGTCCGGCCAGGTCATCGAATGCTTCCAGAGCTGCCGGATAGAACTCGCGCAACGTGGAGCGCAGTTGGTTGGTGTGGCGTTGCCTGCTCCAGATCATCGTCTGGTGCGCCCGGGCCAGCACCTTGACGGCTTCGGCGAGTTCGCTGTCGCCGGCCACCGGCCGGTGGTTGTGGGCGTCGGTGCGGGCCAGGTCGGCGAGCACCTTGGCGTCACCCGGGTCGGACTTGGCGCCCGAGGTCGAGTGCCGTTCGCGATAGCGCGACGTCGACATCGGGTTCACCGCCAGCACCGTGTACCCGGCAGCCACCAGGGCGCCGATGAACAAGCCCCTGTCGGTTTCGGTCGCGACGATCACATCGGCCGGGTCGTCGACGTGACCGGCCACGAGCTCGTGGAACCGGGCGACGCCCTCCACACCTTCGGGCAGCCGACCGCCGCCGAGCCGTTTGCCGGTGTCGTCCTCGACGAACACGTCGTGATGGTCCTCGGCCCAGTCCAGGCCAACGAACACCTGCCTCATCGGTTACCTCCTTGCTTGATCAGTTGTCGTTCGAGCCCGAGGCGACCAGCAGCTCCCTAATGGTTCAGTGCTCGAAGCACGTCATCCCACCAGCCATCACGGGTCGACCTCACCGACCGACCGGCGCACGATCTAGGCGTAAAGCTCGAGGCTCTGGCTCGAAAAGTGCTGACCGACCGGCGGCTCGGGACCATCCTGACCGATCACACGGCTTCGGACGGTCGACCCCCATTAGGCTCCTCGGATGACCTCAGCGGTTTCGCACACGTCGAACGTCTGGGCCAAGACCACCGATCTCCAGGTTGTCAGCGGGCACGGATGCCGGGTGGTCGACGTCGACGGCAACGAGTACCTCGACTTCACCGCCGGCATCGCCGCAGCGTCCACCGGCCACTGTCACCCGAAGGTCGTCCAGGCGATCGCGGACCAGGCAGCCCGATTCATCCACGCTCAGCAGAACGTGTACACGCACGACCTGCTCGAACCGCTGGCGGCCAAGCTCGACGAGATCACGCCGCCGTCGATCGACAGGTTCTTCTTCGCCAGCAGCAGCGACGAGGTGCTCGAGATCGCCGTCAAGGTGGCCAAGCACGCGACCGGCCGACACAACATCGTCGTGTTCGACGGCGCCTTCCACGGCCGAACTCATCTCACGCTGGCGATGTCCACGGCGCGCGCCATCGACCGCGCCGGGTACGGCCCGTTCCCGCCGGGCGTCTTCGTCGCGCCGTTTCCCGACCCGCACGTCTCCGATCAGGAGGCCGAGATCAGCCGAGCACTGCGCGGCTTCGACCGGCTCCTGCAGACCCAGGTCGTCGCCGAAGAGATCGCCGCGATCGTGATCGAGCCGGTCATCAGCGAACGCGGCTACATCCCCACACCGGCCGCGTTCATCGCCGGGCTCGCCGAGCGCTGTCGCCGGCACGGCATCCTGTTCATCGCCGACGAGGTCCAGAGCGGGTTCGGCCGCACCGGCAAGATGTTCGCCATCGAAGCGCACGACGTCGAACCGGACATGCTCTGCATGGCCAAGGGAATCGCGTCGGGATTCCCGTTCGCCGCGCTCGGCATGCGCAGCTCGATCGACGCCAGCTGGCGTGTCGGCAGCCAGGGCGGCTCCGCGAGCGGCAATCCGATCGGCTGCGCAGCGGCGCTCGCGACGATCGACGTACTGAGCGCGCCGGGCTTCCTCGACAATGTCCATGCCCGGGGGAATCAGTTGATCGACGAGCTGCGCGAGATGCAGCAGCTCGATCAGGCACTGATGTACGTCCGCGGTCGCGGCCTGATGGTCGCCACCGAGTTCGACACCCCCGAACGTGCCGAAGCGGTCGTCGCGCACTGCCTGCGCGAGCACCGGCTGATCCTGATGCTGGCCGGCACCCGCAACCGGACGATTCGGTGGATGCCGCCGCTGGTGGTCACCGCTGACGAGGTGAACGAGGCGACGAACGCCTTCGCGGCGGCGATCCGCGCCACGGGGTGATCACCGTCGATGGCCCGTCTCGACTCGTCTCGCATTGCCGCGTGGCGGGGTCTGCAGGCGCTCGTCGGACAAATCGAACGAGGTCTCGACGAGGAGTTGCGCGCCGACTGGGACATCCCGCTGGGATGGTTCGACGTGCTGGCCTCGCTCCAACGCCTCGGCGGACGCGCCCGACCGCTGGACATCGCGGCTGATCTGCGGCTGCCGCCGTCGAGTCTGAGCCGTCGGCTCGACCGACTCCAGGAGGAGGGCTGGATCGCCCGGCACCGGGAGGTGCCGGGCGCCGACCTTCGAGCGGTCGACGTGGAACTCACCCGCACCGGCCGCCGGTTGTGGCGGGAGATGAACGTCAGCTACCGCCGTGCGATCCAAGCGCAGTTCGCGATCCATCTCGACGACGGGGACATCGCCGACATCGCACGCGTGCTCGACACGCTGTTCGGCATCGACGACCCGGGCGACGAACACTTGCACCAGGGGTCAGACCCCTGGTGACATCGCCGTCGGCTCAGGCGTACATCGCCTCGATCTCGTCGCCGTAGCGGGCGTTCACGCCGCGCCGCTTGAGCTTCGAGGTCGGCGTCAACATGTCGCTGTCGGGCAGCCACTCCTCGCCGACGAGGGTGAACTTCTTGATCTGCTCGACCTGTGCGAACTGCTGGTTGACCTCGTCGATGCCGGCCTGCACCTCAGCGATCACGTCGGGGTCGACCGCGAGTTCGGCGAGCGACAGCGACTCCTTGTCGTGCGACTTCGCCCACACGACCGCAGCCTCGGGATCGAGCACCAGGATCGCCGACACGAACTTGCGGGCGTCGCCGATCGCCGCGGCCTGACCGATCAACGGGATCGTCTTGAGGGACGCCTCGAGGTTTGCCGGGCTGATGTTCTTGCCGCCCGAGGTGATGATGAGCTCCTTCTTACGGTCGACGATCTTGATGTAGCCCTCGTCGTCGATCTCGCCGATGTCACCCGAGTGCAGCCATCCGTCGACGATCGTCTCGGCCGTCTTGTCGGGCTGCTTGAAGTAGCCCTCGAACACATTGCCGCCTCGGCAGATCACTTCGCCGTCCTCGGCGATCTTCACCTCCATGCCGTGGCAGCCGCGACCGACGGTGCCGATCTTCGGCCGCTCGGGCGAGAACGTCATCGGGCCGGTCGTCTCGGACATGCCGTAGATCTCGGCGAGCGGCACGCCGATCGCGTTGAACCACTCGAGTACCGGCACCGGGATCGGCGCCGCGCCGGTGATCGCCAACTCGACCGCGTCGAGGCCCACGAGCGCCCGCACGTTCGAGAACGCCACGCTGTCGAGGAAGTCGAGCGTTGCCTGCTGCTCGTCGGTGAAGTCGCCGTCGAGGTTCGAGCGTCGGATCTCGATCGCCGCGTTCACCCCGTCGTCGAACTGCGCCTTGCGTTCGGGATCGGCAGCGAGCGCGGCGTTGACGCCGTTGTAGATCTTCTCCCACACTCGAGGCACGCCGAACGCGAGCTGTGGGTGCACTTCCTTGAGGTACACCGTGAGCTGGTTGGGATCGGGACAGCAGTACACGCTGTAGCCGAGCATCATCGACTGGTAGTGGCTCACGGCGCGTTCTGCGATGTGAGCCATCGGCAGGTACGACACGACCCGCATCCCGACGAAGTCGTCGAAGTGGATCGAACGCTTCAGGATCTCGATCGTGTACACGATGTTGTACTGGCTGATCATGACGCCCTTCGGCGGGCCCGTGGTGCCGGAGGTGTAGATCAGCGTGGCGACGTCGCCGGGCTCGGTCGCCGCGGCGAGCGCGTCGAGGTCGGCGGCGCCGTTCCCGAACAGTTCGGCGGCAGCAAAGACGCCGTCGGGCAGCGGACCCTCGGGCGGCTCGATGACGTAGACGCGCTCGAGCGCCGGCAGCTCGGAGCGGACCTTCAGGATCCGCTCGAGGAACCCGGCGTCCTCGACGATCGCGACCCGCGCCTCGGCGTGCCCGGCGAGGTACTGGATCTCCTCGGGCGACGATGAGTTGTAGATGCTGACCGGTGTGGCCCGGAGGAACTGCGCGGCGGCGTCGAACCAGTGGAAGTCGGGACGGTTGCGCATCATCAGCAGGACTCGCTCGCCGGCGCCCACGCCGACGCCGGCCAAGCCGGCCGTCGCGCCGGCGACCTGGTCGGCGAACTCCTGCAGGGTCCACGCGTTCCAGCCGCCGTTGTCGCGCATCGAGTGCAGCGCCGGCGAGCCCGGATTGGCCCGCACGAGGGTGAGGAACTCGCGCGGCACGGTGCGACCCGCGGCGGCGGCGTCGACCTCGGCGATGGAGGACAGTGGTGTCAGCGTGGTCATGTGCTCATTGTCACACGGACGACGGCTCGGGGAAACTCGCGACGGGTAGCGTGACCCGATGCCCGCGTTTTCGACCGTGATCTGGGTGGGCGGCGGCGTGTTCCTCGGCTACGTCCTGTGGAAAAGCGGGATCATGATGCTGCGCAGCATGACGTCGATGCCCCCGGAGCCACCGCCGGCCGGTGAGCTCCGCAAGGTGAACCGCAGGTATCGCTGCGATGTCTGTGGGGTGGAATTGAAGTTGACGATGGCCCCGGACGAGGATCCACCGCCCCCGCGGCACTGTCTCGAGGACATGACCGAGGTCGCTCCCATCTTCGAGTGAGCGCCACCGTCGGGGTCCGGCGGCAGAGTTGTCCACAGGAGTGTGGACAACTTGGGGGGAATCACGTCGATGTGGTTTCGGAGGAATCGGGCCGTCGGCCCCAGACCTCCCGGACCTTTTCGTAGACACCCTGGTCGTAGGAGAACTCGACCATGTTCCCGTCGGGATCGTGCAGCATGCAGATGTAGCCGACCGGGTCCGGCAGCAGCGTCGCCGGCATGGCCAGGCAGCCGGCAGCTTCTCCCTTGCGAGCGATCTCGTCGACACCGGCACGGTCGGGCATCTCGATGCCCATGTGGTTGAACGGTCCACTTCCGGCGATCGGTGCCGGTGCGAACGGATCACGGTGCTCGTGGAACTGGGCGACGACGAGGATGAAGGGGAACTCGCCGCTGTCGGAGTGCCCGAGCCATGCGCTGTAGCCGTCGTCGTTCTCGCGGCGGTCGAGCAACTCCAGCGGCGTGAACTCCAGGTACCAGTCGATGGTGGCGTCGATGTCGGAGACCCGGAGGGCCGTGTGGGTCCAACGCGGTGTGGTTGGCCGTAGAGAGTGCAGTGGTTCGGTCATGGGACCCTCCGGTTCGACACGGCCCCGGTCCACCCGACCCCGGCGCGACGGCGTGCTATCGCCACTTGGTGGCGGTGTAGAGGCCACCCAGGATCATCACGAGCCCGATCAACGTCGGGATGTTGCTGTCGGTGAACACCAGGTACCGCAGCATGATCATGATCCCGCCGCCGATCAGCAGCACGAGCATGATCACGGGGATCCAGTTCGGTGGAACCAGCTGGCGGGGCTGTGCCTTGGGTGTGTAGCGCGACGACGCAGCGACCTCGTGGTGGTCGTCGTGGCGCTTGTCGCTGCTGTTCGTCGTGACGTGGCGGTCCTCTGGTCGCGTCCCTTTCGGGGTGACCCGTCCACCGCCCGTCTTTCGCTTCGGGGGAGCCATGCGTCCGCGAGCATACGTGATTTGGGCAACACTGCATTCACGGCAGGTGCGCAGGTGCCCGACGCTCCATACTTGGTCGGTGACTTCTGCTCCCCGTGTCCTGGTGATCGACAGCTACGACAGCTTCGTCTACAACCTCGTCCAGTACCTCGGTGAGCTCGGCGCCGATCCCGTGGTGGTGCGCAACGACCAGCTGAGCGTCGAGGAGGCCGTGGCCCTCGAGCCCGACGCCGTCTTGCTGTCACCCGGTCCGGGCCGTCCCGAATCGAGCGGCATCATCTGCGGTGCCATCGGGGCGTTCGCCGCGCGGGGCACGCCGCTGTTCGGCGTGTGCCTCGGGCATCAGGCGATCGGTCACGTCTACGGCGCCGACGTCGTCGGTGCTCCCGAGCTGATGCACGGCAAGACCTCACCGATCCTCCACGAGGGAGCGGGAGTGTTCGCGGGGCTGCCGTCGCCGCTGACCGCGACGAGATACCACTCGCTCACGCTCGCACCCGACAGCATCCCCGACGAACTGGTCGTCACGGCGCGCAGCGCCGACGGTGTGGTGATGGGAGTGCGCCACCGGACGCTCGAGGTGGAGGGCGTGCAGTTCCACCCCGAGAGCATCCTCACCGGTCACGGTCACGACCTGTTGCGCACGTTCCTCGCCCGCGTCGGCTGAGCGGGGCGCGCTCAGGGAATCGTGGTGGTGGTGGTCGGTGGCGCCGTGGTGGTGGTCGCCGGCGGCGCCGTCGTCGGCGGGATCGTCGTGGTGGTCGGGGGGATCGTCGTCGGAGGTGGTGCCGTGTTGCGAGCGACCACGATGTTGATCTCGGTGCCCGGTGGGACCCGCGAACCCACCGGCAGGCTCTGGGAGATGACACGGCCGTCCTCGGCCGTTCCGAAGTTGCCGTCCTGATAGTTGACCACCGGGATCAGGCCGAGCTCGGTGAGCGTGTTGCGCGCTTGGGCCTCGGTGCGACCCACGACCACGGGCACGCGGACGTCCTCCGGCCCGCTCGACACGATGATCAGTACGTCGCTGCCGATCTCGACGAGTTCGCCGGGGCCGGGTCGGATCTCCATGACAGTGTTCTCGGGCACCGTCGGGCTCGAGCGCACGTCGGTGGTGACGACGAATTCGTACGGTGCGGCGGTGAGCACCGCACGGGCGTCGATCTCGGTCATGCCGATCACCTCGCCGGGCACCTGCACGCTCGACGGTGATGCCGACACGACGAGGTTGACCGTCGACCCCTGCAGCGCTGGCGTCTCGGGTGCAGGGTCGGTGCTGACCACCGTGTCCTCGGCGATGTCGTCGCGCTCGACGGTGGTGAGCTCACCGACGACGAAGCCCTCGGCGGCGAGCCTGGTCTGCGCGTCGGCGGACGAGAGCCCGACGACGTTCGGGATCGGCACCAGTTGTGGATCGGGGTTGTAGACGACCTCGACGATCTGGTCCTGCAGGATCAGCGTGCCCGCGACCGGATCGGTGCGATGCACGAAGCCGGCCGGAACGAGATTGTTCTCCTCGGCGAGCGTGGTGAACGCGATGTCCTTCAACGTCAGATCAGCGGTGACCTCGGTCAGCGGACGGTTCGTGTAGTCCTCGAGCACGAACTGTTCGGCCTCGGCTCCACCGTCCTCGGCGCTGAGCGCCTGGAACAGCAGGACGCCACCGATCACGAGCAGGATCAACGCGACGAACGCGCCGAGCGCGTACCAGCCGGTGCGCGAGCCGTTGGTGTCGTAGTACATCGCGTCAGCGGACGCGCCGGTCGGATAGCCCGCCTCGATCATCCCGGTCGACGGCACGGTGCTGGAGCGTGGGGCGGCGGTCGGGATCATCCCGGTGGGTGCCGTCGTGGGGTTGACGGTGGTTGCGCCGGCAACACCTGCAGCTGCGGCGCCGGCGACCGCGACCCCGGCGACACCCGCCGCGCGGTTCTGCGTGACCTGCGCAGCGGCGAGCGCCTGCACCGGTTCGTCGTTGCGGAAGCGACGCAGGTCGTCGCGTAACGCCGCAGCGCTCGGATAGCGCAACTTCGGGTCCTTGGCGAGCAGCTTCGCGACGATCGCCTCGAACGAGCGGGGCACGTCGGCCACGATCTGCACCAGCGGTTGGGGCGCGTCGTGAACCTGCTTGTAGGCGATGCTCACCGGATTCTCGCCGGTGAACGGCGGCTTGCCGGCCACCATCTCGTACATGACGATGCCGAGCGAGTACAGATCGCTGCGCGGATCCGGCTGGGCGCCCTGGGCCTGCTCGGGCGAGAAGTAGGTGGCGGTGCCCATCACCGAGCCGACCTGCGTGAGGTTCGACTCCGTCGGTGCGTTGAGCGCACGGGCGATCCCGAAGTCGGCCACCTTCACCTGGCCGTTCGACCCGATCAGGATGTTCGCCGGCTTGATGTCGCGGTGCGCGACGTGGTTGTCGTGAGCGAATCCGAGCGCGGCGGCGACCTCGCTGGCGATCTCTGCGGCCTGCTTCGACGTGAGCTGCTTGTTCGTCGACAGGATCTCGGCGAGGGTGCGACCCTGCACCTCCTCCATCACGATGAAGTAGGTGCCTTCGTACTTGCCCCAGTCGTAGACGTTGACGATGTTGGGGTGCGACAGGCTGGCAGCCGATTGCGCCTCACGGCGGAAGCGTTCGACGAAGTTGGCGTCGGTGGCGAACTCGGGGAACAGCACCTTCACGGCGACCTGACGGTCGAGCAACAGGTCGCGCGCCGAGAAGACGTCGGCCATCCCGCCGCGTCCGATCCGCTTGTGGATCTCGTACCGGTCGTTGATGACCGTCGCCTGACCGTTGTTCGTCACTGTGTGCTCTCTCCGCCGCCCCGTCGGTACGCGGCGCTGTGCAAGGTTACCGACTGGTCACCGTGCGTGAGCTTCAGGCGCTTGCGATGCTGCGGGCGGTGGTGTACCTCCCTGGAGCTCATCCGCCGGCCCCCGGCGCGGGAACGACGGGCTGCGCACCCGGTCCGGTGAGCAGGAAGTCGAGCATGCCCTTGGCGATCGGCCCAGCGAGCCGGCCGCCGGTCGCAGCGACGTCAGCGGTCGACTGGACGTTGGTGAGCACCACCGACACCGCGTACTGCGGGTCGTCAGCCGGTGCGAACGCGATGATCCAGGCGTGCGACAGGTCGGGATTCGTCGGGTCGCCGAGCTCAGCCGTGCCGGTCTTGGCCGCCACCGGGATCCCACCGTTCAGCGCGATGCAGCAGCTCGCCGTGCCGCGCTCGGCGACGCCGATCATCAGCTGGCGCTCGATCTCGGCGGTCGTCGGCGAAATCGGGGTCTTCCACACCGAGGGGCTCGTCTCGTCGAGCACTCGTCCCTCCTGGTCGAAGGTCGACTCGACGGCGTACGGCGCCATCATCTGGCCGCCGTTGGCGACCGTCGCGGCCACCATGGCCATGTGCAGCGGCACCATCTGCACCTCGCTCTGGCCGAATCCGCGGATCGCGAGCAGCGGGAGTTCCTGCGCGAGGTTGTCGGTGTTGCCGAAGGTGCTGGCGATCGGGCGAGGGAGGTCGATCGGCAGCGGCTCGCCGATCCCCCACGCTTCGGTGCCGGCGACCATCGCCTCGGGCCCGAGGAACGTCGACAGCTGCGCGAAGGGGATGTTGCAGCTGCGGGCGAACACGGTGGCCAGGTCGCCGCCGCAGAGGCTGCCGTTGTAGTTCTGGATCGGGTCGTTGGTCTGCGGTGGCACCCACTCGCGTTCGCTGGCGAACTGGCTGTCGAGGGTGGCGATGCCGCTCTCGAGTGCGATGCCGGTGGTGATCACCTTGAACGTCGAGCCGGGCATGTACCGCTCCTGGTACGCCTGGGCGAGCAGCGGGTTGCCCGGCGCGTTCTGGAGATCGGTGATGATCTCCTGGGCGATCTCGAAGTCGGCGTTGACGAACGTGTTCGGATCGAAGGTGGGATTGCTGTACATCGCCCGGATGGCGCCGGTCTTCGGTTCGATCACCGTGACCGAGCCAGTCTGTCCGCCGAGCAGGAACTTGGCGGCCGCTTGGGCGTCGTGGCGGACGGCGAGTTCGACCGTGCCCGTCGATCCCGTTCCTCCGGTCAGCAGATCGCCGAGGCCGCGGACCTGTTGCTCGGTGGTCGATCCGGTGAGGACGTCGCCGTACATCTTCTCGACCTGCGTGGAGCCGAACGCGAACGTGAAGTAGCCGGTGATGTCGGCGAGCAGATCGCCGGTCGGGTACTCGCGTCGGAAGTCGTACGGCTCACCCGGTGCCGTGGGGAACGACACAGCGGCGACGATGCCGTCGCTGGTCACGATGGGGCCGCGCGGCTTGTTGAACTCGCGCAACACCTGGCGGGTGTTGTCGAAGCGCGCGTCGAGTTCCTGCTTGCGCCCCACCTGCCAGTAGTTGAGCGCCACGAACAACACGACGTAGCACGCCATCAGGCCGAGCGCGAGCTGGCGGATCTGGCGGTTCACGCGGCCGCCCGACGCTCGTCGCGCCGCAGGCGCCGACCGAGGCGCCACGCCTTCCAGCGCTCCGTCGGCGTCGGATCGTCGGGCAGCTCACCCAACCGCCGCGCGGACGAGTCCGACAGTCGGATCAGCAGTGCGAGCAGGACGTAGTTCGCCACGAGCGACGAGCCGCCGTAGCTCACGAACGGCAGCGTGATGCCGGTGAGCGGCACCACCTTGATGACTCCACCGATGATGATGAATCCCTGGATGCCGACGATGGTGGTGAGGCCGACCGCGAGGAGTTTCTCGAACGTGCGGTCGGTGCGCAGCGCGATCCGCAATCCGGCGCCGACGATCAACACGAACGCCATCAGCACCGCCGACGCGCCGATCAGTCCCCATTCTTCGCCGATCGCAGAGAAGATGAAGTCGTTCTGTGCCTCCGGGACCTGGCCGGGGTTGCCGCGGCCCAGGCCGGTGCCGGTCAGGCCACCGTCTGCGAGGCCATAGAGCGACTGGATGATCTGGTATCCGTCGTCGAGCGGGTCAGCCCACGGGTCGAGCCAGATGTCGACACGAGTCTGGACGTGGCCGAACTGCGTCCACGAGAAGTACGCGGCGCCGGCGAACAGCACGATGCCGATCACGAGGTAGCCGATTCGTTCGGTGGCCACCCACATCATCACCACGAAGAGCGTGAAGAACAGCAACGACGAACCGAGGTCGCGTTGGAAGACCATCACGACGACAGCGAAGCCCCATGCCATGAGGATGGGGGCGATGTACCGCGGTTCGGGCAGACGCAGCGGCCCGACCTTCCACGTCGACGCGGCGATCAGCTCGCGCCGGTCGGCCAGGTAGGACGCGAAGAAGATCGCCAGGAAGACCTTGGCGAACTCGCCGGGCTGGAAGTTGACAGATCCGAGGCTGACCCAGATGCGGGCGCCGTTGATGTTGACGCCGATCCCAGGCACGAGTGGCAGCAGCAGCAGGAACGCTCCGACGAAGAAGAAGAGCCAGCTGTAGCGGGCGAGGTCGCTGGCGCGTTGGACGACGAGCAGGGTCGCGACGAAGGCGACGATCGCGACGAGACTCCATGTGGCCTGCAGGCCGGCGAGTTCGTCGTCGAGACGCGTGATCATCACGAATCCGATGCCGTGCAGGAGCGCCGCGAGCGGGAGCAACGTGCCGTCGGCGCCGCGGGCGACGAGCCGCACGACGATGTGGGCACACAGCAGCAGGCCCAGCAGGATCGCGACGAAGAACACAATGCCCGGTGGGATCTCGGCGTTCGTGCCGAGCGCGGTGACCGTGTACGCAGCGCCTGTGATCAGGGCGGACATGATCACGAGCGTCAGCTCGGTGGTCCGTCGGCTCCGAGCGAGTGGTGAGTCAGGACGCTCGACGACGCCGTCGTCCTCGACGTACCACGTTGGCGCCGCGGTCTCGGTCACGGCCCGCTGGTGGTGGTCACGCCGCTCGGCACCGCAGCGCCCGAGGAGGTGGCCTCCTCGACGGTCGTCGACGGCGGCACCGTCGTGGTCGTCGTGGTGGTGGTGGTGCTGGTGGTCGTCGTCGTCGTGGTGGTCGTCGTGCCGGCGTTGATGAACTCGACGGCGTCCTCGAAGCTGTCGAATCGCGGCTCGGCCTCGATGGCGTTGGCGATCTCCGGGTCGAACTCGGCGCGTTCGGGGCCGACGGCATCGGCGGTGGGTTCGAGCCACAGCACCCCACCCGGACGGCCCTGGTAGATCACCGCCTGGTCCTGCTCGTCGAACGCGACGAACCAACCGCTGCGCGCCCACGCCGAGAACACGACGAATGCGACCACGATCACCGCAGCGGCGACGAATCCGATCGCGAGGCGTACCAGCGTGCTGCGACGTCGAGGCGAGCTCGGGCCGTCGGGCGCGTCCGCCTGCGCGGGGGAGCCGTCGCCGTCGGACGATGCTGCGTCGGGGTCGAGCTCCAGCGTGCCTGCAGGGGTCGGGTCGGTCCCGGCTTCGGCCCAGACCGGGACGACGTCGAGCTCCTGGGTGGGGTCGGGTGGGTCGTCGCCCTCGAGGACATCGAGGACGACCACGGTGATGTTGTCGCGTCCACCGGCCTCGTTGGCCTTCTCGACCAAGCGGTCGGCGGCAACCTGCGGGTCGGTCTCGATCGCCAGCGTCGACGCGATGTCGACATCGGCGACCTCGTCGACGAGGCCGTCGCTGCACAGCACGAACCGGTCGCCTCGAATCAGCGGCAACGTCCACCAGTCGACCCGCACCTCGGGTTCGATGCCCAGCGCACGCGTGATGATGTTGCGGCGCGGATGATCACGGGCTTCGTCCTCGGTGATGTGGCCCGTGGAGACGAGTTCCTGCACATAGCTGTGGTCGACGGTGACGCGCCGGAGTCGACCGTGGCGGAACAGGTAGGTCCGCGAGTCGCCGACGTTGGCGAGCACCAACGCTTCGCTGGGTTCGGCGGGCACGACCGGGCTGACCTCGTTGTCGTTGAGGTCGATGTTCGGGGCCGATCGGCCTGCGAAGGGGTCGGAGATCACGGCGATCGCGGTCAGCGTGGTCCCCATACCGTGATGGCCGGGGTTGGCGATGGCGGCGCGGAAGATGTCGCCGTTGGCGACCCTGATGGCCTCGACGACGTCGGGCGCCGTCGGCGGGACGTCACCGTCGAGCAGCGCGCCGATGCGGTCGACGGCGAGTTGGCTCGCGACCTCGCCTGCCTCGTGTCCGCCCATGCCGTCGGCGACGACGAACACACGCTCGGTGACGAGGAGGTTGTCTTCGTTCTCGGCGCGGATCTGGCCCGCGTGGGTGGACGCGCCGACGCGCAGTTCAGCCATCAGGTCGTCTCCGTCGTGTTGATCATTGCGCCTCGATCACGGTGGTGCCGGCTTGCACCCGGTCGCCCGGGTGCAGCAGCCGTGAACCCACGAGCTTGGAACCGTTGTGGAACGTGCCGTTGGTCGAGCCGAGGTCCTCGACCATCGGCTGGCCCTCGAAGTCGTAGAACCGCACGTGCCGTTGGGAGATGTACGCGTCGTCGTCGATCGAGATCGCACACGCCGGGTCGCGGCCGAGGACGATGTCGCCGCTCAGCGCCACCGTGACGCCTCGACGGGTGCGTGGCTCGAGCATCACGAGGCGGGTCGCGCGGCCGCGCTGCTTCGACGTGCGCTTCGACGCCTTGGCCGGCTGCGACGGTTGGGCCAGGGGCGCGGTCGCTGGGGCCGCCGGTCTGCCCATCGGAGTCGTCTGTCCTGGCGCGGGGTGGGCGGAGGCCTGGCGCGGGGCGCCGATCATCGGGCGCCGGCTCGGGGTGCGCACCTCGCTCCACACAGCCCAGAGCACGCGGGCGAAGAACAGGTACAGCAGTCCGAGGAGGACGAACTTCAAGATGGTGAGGACTTGGTCGGTCATCGCAGCGCAGTCATGTCAGCACGAGGGAGCCGGTGCTCCGGTCGGTCAAGAGGCCTCGAACCGGACGTGGGTGGAGCCGAAGCTGATGATGTCGCCATCGTTCAGCGGCCGTTGGCCGGCGATTCGGACACCGTTGACCATCGTGCCGTTCGTCGACCCCAGGTCGGCGACGATGTACGCAGTCGGTCCGGCCTTGATCTCGGCGTGGTTGCGGCTGATGTTGCTGTCGTTGATCGAGATGGTGCACTCGGGCAGTCGTCCGACGGTGACCGTGGCGCTGCCGAGGTCGACGCGTTGGCCGGACGGCAGGACGAGCGATCCCATCCCGGGTCCAGTGGCGGCTTGTTTGAGCTGGCTGACGATGTTGAAGCGGCCCGTACGGAGATCGTTGTCGACGGCGAGTTGCACCGTGACCGGCCCCATGAAGTGGTAGCCCTCCTCGCGGGCGTACTCGCGTGCGGCCTCGGTGAGCTCGGCGACGAGGGCGTCCGCGATGTCGCTGAAGCTGGCGTGGTCGCTGGCGTTCAGCACCACCGTGAAGTCGTTGGGGACGATGCGGCGACCCTTGACGTCGACGGAGCGCTGGTCGTCCATCTCGCGCACGAGACGGCGGCCCAGTTCGATGGGGCGGATCGAGCCCTTGGAGCGACGAAAGAACACGCCATCGACCATACGCTCCAGACGGTGCTCCAGTGACTGCAATCCCATAGGTGGCTTGCCAGGCTACTGCCGCTCTCCGCGCCCTCCCCGTCGCCTTGCACCCCGCTCCGACCTCGCCTCGACCCCGCCCCATCCCCGCCCCATCCCCGCCCCATCCCCGCCTGCGATGAGCCAAACGCCGCAATCCGGGCGCTTCGCTCATCGTCGAGGCTCGGCCCGAGTCTGCGATGAGCGAAGTGTCGGTATTCGGGCGGTTGGCTCATCGTTGGTGTCGGTCCGGTGGTCGATTTCCGCGCGTGCCAAGCGCGAACGCGAGCGCTAACGTTCGGGGCTCCACTTGCGCGAGTGGCGGAATGGCAGACGCGCCAGCTTCAGGTGCTGGTGTCCGAAAGGGCGTGGGGGTTCAAGTCCCCCCTCGCGCACGATTGATCTCCACGCGTCGCCGATC
>DATKXG010000342.1:0-9007 GCA_035529175.1 Ilumatobacteraceae bacterium | reverse complement strand
AACGGGTGGTGGTTCATCGTGATCATGCAGAACAAGTGGTCGTCGTACTCGGTGATCGTCTTGCCGGGCCAATGGCGCAGGACGTCGCCGGGGGTGAAGTCCTCGAGGTACCGACCGAAGGGGCGTTCGTGCACTGTCATGAACGTGACGGTATCGCTGCGCACGCGTCGGCGCGAAAGCGTCAGCGATCGCGATCTGCGTCGTCTCCGCCCTGATCGTCGGCGGCGACGGCGGACTCGGGATCGGTCTCCGTGTCGTGGCGCAGCGTCGCCGCGATCGCGGGATCGAGTTCGGGGTCGCCGATCGGCCGCCGGCCGCCGAAGCGCAGCGCGAAGTCGATCTTGGTCTCTCCACGCGCGGACTCGGAGCGAGCGAGGTCTCGCAGCCCGACGAGCCGATCGCGTTTCTCGATCTTCCAGGGTCCGACCCGCAGCGATGCGTAGGCGAGCGCTCCGATGGCGATCGGCATCAGGTACTGCGCCGACCGGTACGTCGCGATCGCCGGTGCCGCCACACGGCGGGGTACGCCGAAGCCGACGAGTGCGGTCAGATAGGTGGCCTCGACGACGCCGAGACCACCGGGCAGGATCGGGATCGCCGCGAGCACGTTCGCCAGGCCGAACGCCACGAGCAGGGCATCGACCGGCAGCGTGACCCCGTACGCGCGCAGGAAGACCCAGAGCGAGGCGGCGTCGAGCAGCCAGTTGGCGGTCGCCCAGAACACCACCCGGCGCAGCAGCTGACGGTCGCTGATGAGCTCCTCGAGCCGCTCGGCGACCTGGTGCAGCACGGCGGCGAACCGGTCCTCGTTGAAGCGCGCCTTGCGGGCGATCCAGCGCAGGAGACGCTCGGCGCGGCCCGAGCCGTCCATCACCCCGATCACGAGCCCGGCCGCGAGCCCCATGATCATGATGCCGAGCAACGCGGCGAGCGCGTACCCCTCGTTGACGCCACGGAACGGGATCGACATCGTCAGTCCCGTCCAGAAGATGATGTTCAGCACGACAGCGGAACCGATGCCTGCGGTGGCGAGCGCGAAGCCGGCGTCGGGTCCGCTGATACCCGACAGGGTGAGGAGGCGATACCCGAGCGCCGAACTGGCGGCGTTGCCGCCCGGGACGATGTTCGACAGCGCCTTGGTGCTGAGCTGGATGCGGAAGATGCGCGCGAGCGACAGCCTCCGGCCGGCCGTTCCGAGCGTTGCCCGAGTGAGCAGTGAGTACGCCATCAGCGCGAGCAACTGCAGCACGAATCCGGCGAACAGCAGTGCGGGATTGACATCGCGGACGGTGTCGATCGCCTGCTGGAAGCCGCTCAGGACCCCTGGGAGCAGGAACACCGCGATAACGATGAGCAGCAGCACCTTGATCGTGAATCGGATCGGCTTCATCCGCCGGCGGGGAGCGCTCTCGTCGCGGATCAGCGCAGGGAGCTCTCCGGTCGGCAGCACGTCGCGATCCATCTCGTGGGTCCGGTCGTCGTCGACCTCGCCGAGTCCGCGACCGGTCACGGTCTCGGTTCCATCGCGTTCGTCCTCACTCATCGTCGACACGCATCGATCAGCAGACGTCGATCATCGCTCGCAGCCGCGCCCGTAGCGTCGGCGCCGCCGAAGCGTCGGTCTTGCCGAGGTGGACGACGACGAGTTCGCGGTCGGGCGCCACGATTGTGTACTGACCCTCGTGGCCATGACACGCCAGGCTGCCCGGGATCGCCGGCCACATCCACCAGTGCCGGCCGTAATCACAGCCGTTCTCGTCGTCGTGTGAGATCGGAGTTCGTGCGTGGTCGACCCAGCCCGTCGGCAGGATCCGCGTGCCGGCTTCGGTGACGCCGTCGTGGCGGTAGAGCTCGCCGAACTTCGCGAAATCGCGTGCGGTTGCGAACACGTACGACGAGCCCACGAAGTCGCCGGCATCATCGAACTGCGGGATCGCCGAGTCCATGCCGATCGGCGCGAACAGCCGGTCGTGCAGGAAGGCCTCGACCAGGTCGCGACGTCGCCGTGGGTCGCCGCCAGGGCCGCCGCACACGACGTCGCCGATGATGCGTGCCACGATGTTCGTGGTCCCCGACGAGTAGCTGTAGAAGGTTCCCGGCTCGTGGTCGAGCGGGAGCGCCGCCGCATAGGCCGCGTGACTGGGCCCGCTGTCGCCGTACAGCATCTCGATGCAGTGCGAGACCTCGTCGTCGACGTAGTCCTCGACGAAGCGGAGGCCAGACCGCATCTCGAGCAGCTGGAGCGTCGTGATTGCTTCCTTCGGCGTCCCCGCCCACTCCGGAAGCGGGGCAGGCCGGTCGACGTCGAGGACACCGTCGCCGACCAGGATGCCGACCGCAGCGTGCGTCATCGACTTGGCCATGCTCCACGACGTCAGCGTCGACTCAGCCGTGATCTCGAGAGCGGGCTGAAAGATGTTCTCCGGCTGGATCCCGTAGCGCTCGGCGATGATCTCGTCACGCTGCCGGATCACCAGCGCGAGCGTCACTCCCTCGTCGGCGGGACGCTGGAAGAGCTCGTCGACGAGCACGGGCAGAGCGGGCACGTCGACGACGTTAGTTCCCACCGACCAGGCGGTCGGCGAGACCCACCAGGCCGTCGACGTCGTGCACGTCGACGGCCAGCAACGGGAGCTCGACCACGACCACATCCTCGGCGAGATCGGCCAGGCCGGCGATCTCGTCGCGTTCGGCTGTGGCGAGTTCGGTGAGTTCGTCGTGCCAAGCGAGTTGCTCGGCGAGCGGGCCGTCGTCGAGGCCATCGAGCGCGGCGCGGTCGGCGGCGGTGAGCTGCTCCGGCATCGGGTGGATCAGGTTCACGACGACACCGGCGAACGGGAACGAGCCGTCACGAAGCGCCCCGATCAGGTGCTCGGCCTCGCCGATCGCCTCGGCCCGCGGGCTCGACACCACCACGAACGACGCAGCGTCGGACCGCAGGAGCACCGAGACCTCCTGGGCGCGTCTGCGCAACCCGGGCTCGATGTTGGCCAGCGAGCGGAAGAACTCGACGGTGTCCTCGACGATCTGCGGACCAGCAAGTCGTCGTACTGCCCACAGGAACATCGACGCCGCAGCGTTGGTGACCTTGGCGAAGGCGCGCTGGCCGACGGTGAGCGCCCGGTAGACGGGGTGGCCGAGGAAGCCGATGAGCCGATCGGGGGCTTCGAGGAGATCGATGGCGTGCCGCGACGGCGGCGTGTCGACGATGACGAGATCCCAGTCGCCGCTGGTGTACAGCTGGTGCAATCGTTCGATCGCCATGTACTCCTGGGCGCCGGCCAGCGATCCGGAGATCGCCCGGTAGACGGGGTTCTCGAGGATCGCCGCGGCCTGCTTCGGGTTGGCGGTCTGTTCGTGGACGAGCCGGTCGAAGGTGGACGCTGCGTCGAGCATGAGCGCCCAGAGCTCACCGCCGCCGGAGCCCTTGGGAACGCCCGGAATCCCGGTGACACGATGCGGGGCGTCGGCTGCAGCGCCCGCTTCGAGACCGAGCGCATCCGCGAGCCGACGAGCCGGATCGACGGTGACGACGACGACCCGCCGTCCGGCACGCGCTGCGGCGACGCCCAGGGCCGCGGCCGTCGTGGTCTTGCCGACGCCACCCGGGCCGCAGGTGACGAGGAGCTCGGCGTGCGCGACCTCGTCGCGGAACGACTCGGCGATCGCATCGTCGGTCACGACGCGCCTCCGATCCTCGGGGCGACGAGCGCATCGGCCAACTCTCCCAGCTGGTGCAGCGTGAGTCGAGGGGTGGCGAGGCGCGGCAGCGTCACGAGCGGTACGCCGATACCGATGGCGAGGCGTTCGATCTGCTGACGTTGCCGCTCGAGACGGTCGCGGCCGAAGTCGGTCGACGACGCGAGCGCCGACTTGGCCGACGCCGACAGCTGGATCTTCTGCGAGCGCGCCGCCATCGCCGGCGTCTTGGCGAGTCCGGGACGATCGGGCCAACACGAATTGACCACGGCGGGGAGCAGCGACAGCCCGATGTCGGAGCGCAGTTCCTCACCCAACTCGAGCGCTTCGGTGACAGGCGTTTCCTCGGGCAGGGTGACGATCATCGCCAAGCATCGCGCCGGGTCGCGCAGCATGGCATCGACTTCGACCGACTGCTCCCGAACCGGTCCGGACTGCACGACGTCGGACAGCCCGGTCGCCGATCGCAGGAACGGCGCCGCATGGCCCGCGGGAGGGGCATCGACGATGATCAGATCGGCGGCCCGCTCGCGTTCGAGCTCCTTGATCTTGCCGAGCACGAGGAGGTGTTCGAGGCCTGGCGTCGCCGCCGCGATCATCGGCAGCGACGCCGCCGAGGCCGCCCGGCGCAACATGCCCCCGACGCCCTTCAGTTCCAGGTAGTCCCCGAATGCCTGATCAGCCGGAATCGTGCGTCCGCGCACCTGGCCCGCACCCTTGATCCGGCGCAGGATCCGATCGGTGGAGTCGAGTTCGCGACCTCCGAGCAGCGGGCCCATGCCCGGACGACCGTCGACCGCGACGAACAGGACGTCGGCACCCTCCCGGGCGGCGGCGAGTGCGTAGGCGGCGGCCACGGTGGACGATCCGACGCCGCCCTTGCCGGCAACGATCGCAACGCGCGTGCTCGTGAGCCAGTCAAGTGAAACCATCGACTATCACGGTACCGGCGTCGCCGCCCAGCGACAGGGCACCACAGACGGTCCGTCCGAGCAGCCCGCGGGCGGGCGCGCCCAACCCGAAATTCGGAGCGAACGTTGCGGTCAGCGCAACATCGGCTCCGAATTTTCGGAATGGATGATCAGACCCGTGAAATTCGGAGCGCAGATTGCGCTGGGCGCCATGTCGGCTCCGAATTTCGGGGGGGGCGCTCGCGGTCTCGCGGACTTGGTGTTCAGGCGAATCGGGGGCCGGCGAGGCCGATGTGGCTGCCGATCGGGCGCCCGACGACGCCGCAGGCCAGCGTTGCCGCGTCGACGAGCCCGGGGACCGACACGCCGGTGGCAACACCCATCGCCTCGAGCGCGTGCGCGAGATCCTCGATCGGGACGTTGCCGCTCGCGTTGGGGGCGAACGGGCACCCGCCGAGACCACCGACACTCGCGTCGAGTCGGACGGCGCCGTGCTCGAGGGCCGCGATCGCGTTGGCGATGGCCAGGCCGCGGGTGTCGTGCAGATGTACACCGATCGGCACTCCGACGTTCGAGCGAACCAGCCCGACGAGGACGGCGACCTCGGTCGGCACGGCCACACCGATGGTGTCCGCGAGCCCGATCGACGACGCCCCGGCGTCGACGGCTCGACGAGCGAAGTCGACGACCCGGTCCGGATCAACGCGGTGCTCGAACGGGCACCCCATCGCCGTCGCCAGCGTCATCTCGACCACGGCGCCGGCATCGATCGCCGGCGCGGCGAACCGGGCGAACTCGTCGAACATCTCGTCGGTGCCCGCTCCAGCGTTGTTGCGGCTGTGGGCGTCGCTCACCGACACCACGTACTGCAAGTGGGTGAGCCCCGCAGCGAGGGCCCGATCGGCGCCACGCCCGTTGAGGACCAACCCCCATCGTGTCGTTCCCGTTTCGACGGCGAGGTCCGCAGTCGCGGCGCAGAACGTCTCGGCGTCGGCCATCGCCGGGACTCGATCCGGCCGGACGAAGCTGGTCAGCTCGAGGTCGCGCACGCCCGCAGCGACGAGCGCCTCGAAGATCACCACCTTGGCCTCGGTGGGGATCGGCGATTCGTCCTGCAGGCCGTCGCGCAGGCTGACGTCTCGCAGCGCCACTCGTGCGGGCAGGCGGTCGGCGACGGACACGTGAAGATTCTCTCGCTTTCGCGACAGCATCGGCGACTCGGTAGACAACATCCATGGACGGCGACGCACCGACACGCACGGGACCACTGCTCGGTGTCAGGGTGCTCGAGCTGGGCAACTTCATCGCTGGGCCGTTCGCCGGGCAGCTCTTCGGCGACTACGGCGCCGAGGTGATCAAGATCGAGGCCCCCGACGGCGACCCGATGCGCCGCTGGGGCGTGTGTGTCGACGACTCGAGCCTGTGGTGGCCGATCATCGCCCGCAACAAGCGCTCGGTAGTCGCCGACCTCAAGGACCCCGACGATCTCGCATTCGTGCAGCGACTCGCCGACGAGTGCGACGTCGTGCTCGAGAATTTCCGGCCCGGCGTGCTGGCGAAGTTCGGCCTCGACTACGACACGCTCTCGGTCACGAACCCCGGCGTGATCGTCACCCATGTGTCCGGATTCGGACAGAGCGGGCCGCGGGCGACCGAGGCCGGCTTCGGGTCGATCGGTGAAGCTGTCGGTGGGATCCGTCACACCACCGGCGACCCCGATCGCGCCCCGGCGCGATGCGGCATCAGCCTCGGCGACTCACTCGCCGCGATGTTCGCCGTGATCGGCACGCTGGCCGCGCTCCACGAACGCTCGACCAGCGGCAGGGGCCAGGAGGTCGACGTGGCGATCTACGAGGCGGTGGCGGCGCTGATGGAGTCGTCGATGGTCGACTTCGACGTCGCTGATGTGTTGCGCGGGCGGTCGGGCGGCACGCTGCCGGGCGTCGCTCCTGCCAACGCCTACCCGACGAACGACGGGTCCGAGGTGTTGATCGCCGGGAACGCGGACACCGTGTTCGCGAGGCTCTGTGACGCGATGGGTCGGCCCGACCTGGCCGTCAACGATCGCTACGCCACCCACGTGTCACGCGGAGAGCACGAACGAGAACTGGACGCGATCATCGCCGACTGGACCTCGACGATGTCCTCCGACGATCTGCTCGCGCTCCTGCGGGCACACACGGTGCCGGCAGGACGGGTGTACACGGCCGCCGACATGCTGAGCGACGAGCACTACGCGGCTCGGGCAATGATCGAGCGTCACGTGTCCCGCACGGGTGTCGACACACCGATGCTCGGCGTGGTGCCGAAGTTCTCGCGCACGCCGGGCAGCATCGCCGACGTGGGCCCCAACCTCGGAGAACACACGGATTACATCAGGGGTCAGAAGTCTTCGTCGAAGGAGACGTCGCCGACGACGCCGACCTGGTAGCTGCTGACCGTGCGCTCGAAGAAGTTCGACAGGCCCTGCACGTCCTGTAGCTCCATGAAACTGAACGGGTTCTTCGACCCGAACTCGGGGGCGTAGCCGAGCTGCGCGAGGCGCTGGTCGGCGACGAACTCGAGGTAGGTGCGGGTGTCGCCGAGGCTCATCCCGGGCACGCCCTCGCCCAGCACGTCGGCGGCGAAGAGGTGCTCGCAGTCGATCGCCTCGTTGAGCATCTGGCGGATGTCGGCTTCCAGCCCTGCGTCGAACAGTTCGGGCTGCTCCTTGCGCACGGTGTCGACCACTTCGAACGCGAAGTTCATGTGGCAGCTCTCGTCGCGGAACACCCAGTTGGTGCCGTCGGCCAGACCGTTCAGAAGGCCCTTCGAGCGCAGGAAGTACACGTAGGCGAACGCCGCGAAGAAGAACAAGCCCTCGATGCACGTGGCGAAACAGATCAGGTTGAGCAGGAACTGCTTGCGCTGTTCGGGCGTCTCGATCTTCTGCAGACCCTGGATCGAATCGATCCACTTGAAGCAGAACTCGGCCTTCGCGCGGATCGACGGGATGTTCTCGACGGCAGCGAAAGCTGCTTCGCGCTCGGCCATGTCAGGGATGTAGTTGTCGAGCAGCGTGAGGTAGAACTGGACGTGCAACGCCTCTTCGTACAGCTGGCGCGACAGGTACATCCGGGCCTCGGGGGCGTTGATGTGCTGGTACAGG
Organism: Ilumatobacteraceae bacterium; assembly: GCA_035529175.1. Classification (GTDB taxonomy): domain Bacteria; phylum Actinomycetota; class Acidimicrobiia; order Acidimicrobiales; family Ilumatobacteraceae; genus Sva-07. Next base: position 1,249 of record DATKXG010000342.1, on the reverse strand, counting down.
TTGAGCACCAGGTTGTTCGACACGATCGAGTCACCCGTGGCGAAGAACGCCACCAGCCGCCCGACGAGGTGCTTCTCGGCGGGCATCAACTTGCGCTGCAGGTCGACGAGGTCGTCGGAGAAGTCGATCTCCTCGACCGTCCACGTGTTCTTGATCGCATCGCGGTACATCTCGAAGAACTGCGGGTAGCGCATCGGCCGCAACGTCAGGTCGTAGCCCGGGTCGAGGATGTTGGTCGGACGGGCGGCGCCGACCGGTGAGGCCGACTCGAACTCGTCGGCGAGGGCTTCACCCGGCGCGGCCGGGGCGTAGTCGGTGATCGGGTCGATGAGGGCCATCAGTCGCATGCCTCGCAGGATTCGGGGTTCTCGAGGCTGCAGGCGACCGCCTCTTCGTCGCTGAACGTCTTAGCTGTCGCCTCGTCGACGAGGACCGGGGCCGCCTCGGGCTGGCCGCCACCGGTCGGCGGCGTGGGCGCCGACTTGCTCGCCGTGGTGGTGCTCTGGTTGATGCGTGTCGCAGGACGGCTGCGCAGGTAGTACGTGGTCTTGAGACCGGCCTTCCACGCGTGCAGGTACATCGAGGAGAGCTTGCCGATGGTCGGCGTCTCCATGAACAGGTTGAGCGACTGGCTCTGGTCGATGAACGCGCCGCGCTCGGCGGCCATGTCGATCAGCGCCCGCTGCGGGATCTCCCACGCCGTACGGAAGACCTCCTTCAACTCGTCGGGGATGCGGTCGACGTCCTGCACCGAGCCCTCGGCGCGCTTGATGTCGTTGATCATCTGCTCGTCCCACAGGTTGCGGGCCTGGAGCTCACGCACCAGGTAGCGGTTGATCTGCATGAACTCGCCCGAGAGCGTCTCACGCTTGAACAGGTTCGACACCTGAGGTTCGATGCACTCGTAGCAACCGACGATCGAGGCGATCGTGGCGGTCGGTGCGATGGCGATCAGCAGGCTGTTGCGCAGGCCGTGAGCGGCGATGCGCGCACGCAGCGCATCCCAGTCGAGTTCGGCCGGTGGCGTGACACCGCCGTTGGCGCGATCCCACAGATCGAACTGCAGGTCACCCTTGGCCGCACGGGTGCCCTCGAAGGCCTCGTGCGGGCCGTTGACCTCGGCGAGTTCGGTCGACGCCCACAGCGCATGGAAGTAGATGTGGGCGCTGATCGTGCGGCTGAGCTCCTTGGCGTCGGCCGAGTCGAACGCCAGGCCCTTCTTGAAGAAGACATCCTGCAGGCCCATCAG
>DATKXG010000341.1:0-2638 GCA_035529175.1 Ilumatobacteraceae bacterium | reverse complement strand
ACGTCGAGACCGTCGCCCGCCTGCAGCGCGCCGTGCGGCCATCGGCCGGCTACGCCCGCTCACTCGGCGTGCTCGCTCGGGCCAAGGCGGCGGGTCTCACCACCAAGACCGGGTTCATGGTCGGCCTCGGCGAGACCGACGGCGAGATCGACGGACTGCTGGGCGACCTCGCCGACCTCGGCGTCGACATCGTCACGATCGGCCAGTACCTGCGCCCGACGTCGCATCACCTCCCGATCGCCCGCTATGCCGAGCCGGCGGAGTTCGAGCGGTGGAAGCAGCTCGGCGAGTCGTACGGCATCGGTCACGTCGAGGCGAGCCCGCTCACCCGATCGAGCTACCACGCCAAGGGCGCTGCCGAATCCGTCGCGGTCGCCGTGCCGGTGTCGGTCGGCGCCCCCCATGCGGCGCCGTGACGCGATGGTCGCCTGAGCAGGTCGAGGCGATCGCGCCGACGCCTGCCGCGCTGACTGCGGCGCGGCCACTGACCACGGTGGCGAAATGGGGAGGCCTCGGGGCCGACGACCGGGCGCTGTGGGGGTCGTGCCGGGGGAGCGGCGCCGAGCCGTACGACACGATGGTCGATCACGTCGGGGTGGCGTCGCGCTGCACCTGTCCGAGCCGCCGCCATCCGTGCAAGCACGTGCTCGCGCTGTTGCTGTTGTGGGTGCACGGCGACGTCCCCGACACGACCGCACCGTCGCAGGTGACGACCTGGATCGAGGCCCGGGATGCATCCTCGGCTCGTCGGGGCGTCGAGGGTGGTGCTCGGCAGCCTGCTGCGGACGCGGGGCCAACCTCGCCGGCACTGGACGCAGGTGAGACGGAAGACCCGGCGACACCGCCACTGGGGGAGGAGGGGCCTGTCCCCGTCCCTGATCGGGACCGGGCCCGCGACGAGCGCGTCGAGCGGATGTTCGCCGGGCTGACCGAACTCGACCGGTGGCTCGACGACCGGATGCGCACCGGGCTCGCCGATCCGGCGCTCGCGAAGTACTCGACGTGGGACGATCTGGCGGCTCGTCTCGTCGATGCGCAAGCAGGCAGCCTCGCCAATCGCATCCGGCGTCTGGCGGGGCTGGTGGGGGCGTCGCCCGACTGGCATGGCGACGTGCTGGCAGAACTCGGGTTGCTGCACCTGCTGTCGCAGGCGGGTCGACGGCTCGGTTCGCTCCCCGGACCGCTCGCTGACGCGGTGGCGACCACCGTGGGTTGGCAGGTCCGCCAGGCCGACGTGCTCGGCGGTGTGCCCGATACCGACACCTGGGTCGTCGCCGCTCGCAGCGACACCCGGGAGGACCGCATCGAGGTGCGCCGTCACTGGCTGCGCGGGATCGCGTCGGGCAGGTGGGCGCTCGTGCTGTCGTTCGCTGCATACCGCCAGAGCCTCGACACGTCGCTGACCGTCGGCACGGCGATCGACGCCGACCTGCACCGCTATCCGGGTCCGGCGCTGCGGGCGCTGGTCGGAGCGCGCCATGGCGAACCGGCCGAGCCCGCCCGTCCCCCCGCCGTCGACGTCGTCACAGCGTGCAGTGAAGTCGGCACGATGCTGGTGGCCGAGCCGTGGCTCGATCGGGTGCCGTTCACCGTCACGGCGTCGATCGCCGCCGTCGGCAGCGGGTTCGCGCTCGCGGACGCCGGCGGCACCCTGCCGCTGATCGCCCGTGGCCGCCCGCTCGCCACGCTGCTCGCCGTCGCCGGAGGTGGCGCCGTCGACGTGACGTGCGAGTGGACACCCCACGGCGTGGTGCCTCTGGCCATCCACCTTGCGGACCGTTCGATCGACATCGGCCCCCGAGCCGACGACGCCTTCGTGAGCGCCGCATGACGTTCAACTCCACGTTTGCGTTGCGATTCGGGTGGGACGGGTCACCCGGAATGCAACGCAAACGGGGTTGGGGGGACGCGTGACGGTGGCGGAGCAGTGGCGTGAGCTGGTGTCGGTGGCGATGCTCGGCACGGACCGGCGCAACCCGCCCGAGCCGGAGGGCCTGATTGCCGACCTCGTGGACGACACGGTTCGGTCCACGCCGTCGGAACGCATGCTCGCGCAGGTCGCCGCCACGGTCGCCGTGCGCCGCGCCGGCGTGCTCCCCGGACCTTCCCGCCAACCGATCGCTGGCCCCGACGCCGACGACCGGCCGGTGTGCGTGCCCGCCGCGGCCGAGCGCTGGCAGCACGTGATCTCGTCGTGGCCGGTGCTCGAGGACGAGTGGATGCTGACGCTGATCACGAACGGCTGGCGGGTTCCGCCCGATCTCGTGCCCGAGGTGTTGGAGCGCCATCGGACCGATCCGATCCGCCGGACGCGGGCCGAGTTGGCGTGTGGCCCGCTCGCTGGATGGCTCGTCGACCACCTCCCCGAGCTGGCGGCCCGAGGGGCGGCGAGAACGCAGCCGGACCCCTCGCCCGAGGACATCGCCGAACTGCCGACGTTGCCGATCCCTCCGGGCCTGATCGAACTCGTCGACACGCCTGGCGACATCGGGCCGACGCTTGCATCGAGCATCGTCGCAGGCGACCTCGGGCCAGCCCACCGGGCGGTGCTCGTCAACCTGATCGCACGAGTTCATCCCACGTCGCTTCCGGAGATCGCGTCAGCCCTCGGGTCGGTCGAGTCGACGTCGCCCGGATA
>DATKXG010000340.1:0-9002 GCA_035529175.1 Ilumatobacteraceae bacterium | reverse complement strand
TGATGGACTTCGGCTGGAAGATCCTGATCCCGATCGCGCTCGGTTGGTTCCTGCTGCTCGCCGCACTGCGTGAGTTCTCCCCGGACGGCGAGTTCGGCGACAGCCTGCGCGTGGTGTTGATCTCGTTCGGCGTCGCCATCGTCGCGGTCGCGATGTTCGGCGCAGCGCTTCGGGTGAGCGCCCGCAACCGCAGCGACGCATTCGACGCCGAGAACCCGAGCGGCGACACACCGTCTCGAAGCACCCAGAACGGAGCGACCGTCTGATGGGATACCTCGAAGGATTCGGCGTCACCATCCGCCAGCACCGACTCTTCGGCGGCAAGCGCGTCACCACCGAGTACTCGGGTGGTCGCCGCGCCAAGAAGAAGCACGACGACGCGCGCGACGTCGAGCACGACGAGAAGCTGCCCCGGCCTGAACGGCTCCACGGTCGCCACGTCCTGAACCGGTACGAGGACGGCATGGAGAAGTGCATCGGGTGCGAGCTCTGCGCGGGTGTCTGCCCTGCCGACTGCATCCACGTGCGTGGCGCCGACAACGATCCCGAGAATCCCACCTCGCCAGGCGAGCGCTTCGGCTGGATCTACGAGATCAACTACCTGCGCTGCATCCACTGCGACATGTGCGTCGAGGCGTGCCCCACCGAGGCGATCACCGAGTCGAAGCTGTTCGAGTTCTCGTTCACGAATCGCCAGGACGCGATCTACACCAAGGCCGAGCTCGTCGTCGACGACGAGGGCATGCCGAAGAAGCTGCCGTGGGAGGACTGGCGCGAAGGCGACGACCTGCTCACCAGCGGATGGATGCGTGCCACCTCGCCGTCGGGTGACGCCACGTTCGAAGGCCAGATCGGCTGGAGCGGTGAACTCGGCTACGGAGTGCGCGAGCCCGAGCCCACCCAGGACGTGCGCGATGCGTCCAAGACCGTCCGGGTGGTCGAGCGGTGAGTGACGCGACGTTCCTCGAATACGTCGTCTTCTTCTCCGCGGCGGTCATGATCCTCGGTGGCGCGGTCGGCGTGATCGCGCTGAAGAACCCGGTGCACGCTGCGCTCGGTCTGGTGCTCACGCTGTTCGGTGTGGCGGTCCAGTTCGTGGCGATGCAGGCGCATTTCCTCGCCGCCGTGCAGGTCATCGTCTACGCCGGCGCGATCGTGGTGCTCTTCCTGTTCGTGATCATGCTGCTCGGCGTCGACGAGTCGATCGACCTGTCGATCGAACCGATCCCGATCCAACGGCCGCTCGCCGCGGTGATGGCCGTCGGCCTCGTCGGACTGCTCGGCGCGGCGATCGTTCGGGCAGAGGACGCCCTGGTGATCAACCCGGGAAGCGGCATCGACACCGCCCAGGAGACCGGCAACAACGACGCCAACATCCAGCAGCTCGCGGCGAACCTCTACGGCGACCACGTGTTCGCGTTCCAGCTCACCTCGGTGCTGCTGATCGTGGCCGTCGTCGGCACCGTGCTGCTGACGCGCAAGTGGCCGCGCAACACCCCCGACTCCGAGAGCAGCGACGCATGATCCGCCTCTCACGGGGGCTGCGCCCCCGGACCCCATCGATGTCCGACTCGCTGGCGCTCCGTCGGCCATGCGATCAGGAGCTGCGCTCATGATCGCTGCGATTGGTGCGACGTCGTACCTGCTGCTTGCGGCTGCGCTGTTCGCGATCGGCGCGTTCGGGCTGCTGATCCGGCGCAACCCGCTGATCATGTTCATGTGCATCGAGCTGATGCTCAACGCTGCCAACCTGACCTTCGTGGCACTCGCCACCCAGCTCGGCGACATCAACGGCCAGACTGCCGTGTTCTTCGTGATGGTGGTGGCCGCGGCCGAGGTCGTCGTCGGCCTCGGCATCCTCGTCTCGATCCTGCGCCGCCGCCCCGGCGCCACCGCCGACGACCTCGCGGAATTGAAGGGCTGACGCCATGGCTGACCTCGTGTGGTTGATCCCTGCCTTCCCACTGGCCGGATTCCTCCTGATCCTGTTGTTCGGACGTCGCCTCGGCGACCCCAAGGCGGGCTATCTCGCGACGGCGATGGTGTTCGCCTCGTTCGCCGTGGCCGCCGCCATCTACTTCGATCTGCTCAGCCGACCCGAGGAGGAGCGCCAGACGGTCGTCACGCTGTTCTCGTGGGTGCCGGTCGGCACACTCCAGATCGACCTCGCCTTCCTCGTCGACCCGCTGTCGATCGCGATGTGCCTGTTCGTCACGTTCATCGCCGGCTGGATCCACATGTTCGCCGTCGGGTACATGCACGGCGACCCGAAGTTCTCCAAGTTCTTCCTCTACCTCAACCTGTTCGTGTTCTCGATGACGCTGCTCGTGCTCGGCGAGAACCTGCTGGTGACGTTCCTCGGATGGGAGGGCGTCGGCACGTGTTCGTACTTGTTGATCGCCTTCTGGCACACCCGTGAGTCGGCGGCCACCGCCGGCAAGAAGGCCTTCGTCACCAACCGAGTCGGTGACTGGGGCGTGATGCTGGCGATGTTCCTCGCCTTCTCCGCGGTCGGATCGATCTCCTACAGCGTGATCAACGAGAGCGCCGAGACCGGCGAACTCGCAGCGTCGACGGCGTCGGCGATCGCGATGTTGCTCCTGCTCGGTGCGGCCGGCAAGAGCGCTCAGCTGCCGCTCTACATCTGGCTGCCCGATGCGATGGAAGGCCCCACTCCCGTCTCGGCACTGATCCACGCGGCCACGATGGTGACCGGTGGTGTGTTCCTGCTGACGCGCATCAACCCGGTGATCGCTGCGTCGTACGACTGGGTGCCGACCACGATCGCCTGGGTCGGTGCGATCACGGCGCTGTTCGCAGCGACGATCGCACTCGCCCAGAACGACATCAAGAAGGTGCTCGCCTACTCGACCGTCTCGCAGATCGGCTACATGATGCTGGCGGTCGGCACCGGTGGGTACGTCGCGGCGATCTTCCACATGGTGACCCACGCCGGGTTCAAGGCGCTGCTGTTCCTCGGTGCCGGTTCGGTGATCCACGGGATGCACGAGGAGCAGGACATGCGCTTCATGGGCGCCCTGCGCAAGTTCATGCCGATCACCGCGGCAACGTTCATCGTCGGATGGCTGGCAATCGCCGGCGTGCCGCCGTTCTCGGGCTTCTGGTCGAAGGACGAGATCCTGCTCTTCTCGCTCGCCGAGAGCCCGGCGCTCTACGCGGTGGGGATCATCACGGCGATCCTGACGGCGTTCTACATGACCCGTCAGGTCATCATGGTGTTCTTCGGCCAAGCGCGCTGGACGAGCCTCGCCAACGCCGAGGAGGCCCCCGAGGTCGCCGAGGGTGAAGCCCCCGTCGAGACCCACAACGCCCACGGGGAATTCAAGCCGCACGAGTCGCCGCCGATCATGTGGATCCCGCTCGTCGCGCTCGCCGGTGTCGCTGCGTTTGGCGGATTGATCAACGTTCCCAAGCTGTTCGGCATCCCCGGGGGTGTCGCGTACAAGCTCGAGGAGTGGTTGCATCCGGTGATCGAGTTCGGTGAGGCCGACATCTCCGGGACCTGGGCCTACGACAACAAGTACGTCCTGGTGGCGATTGCCGTCGCTGCCGCGCTGATCGGCATCGCGCTCGCCTGGCTCGTGTACGAGCGCAAGCGGATCAAGCCGTGGGAGCCGTCGCTGTTCGCGAACGCGTGGTATTACGACGCCGCGGTGTCGTGGTTCATGGGCAAGCCAGGACGTGAGGGCTTCCAGGCCGTGACCGACTTCGACGCCAAGATCGTCGATGGCGCTGTCAACGGTGTCGGCTTGGCGGTCAAGGAGACCGCCACCGAGGTCCGCAAGGGCCAGACCGGTTACGTGCGCCAATACGCAGGCATCATCGGCATCGGCGTGGTGCTGTTGCTCGGGTGGTTCGTGGTGATTCGAGGGATCCTGTGATGTTGGCTGCTGAAACGGGACCGATCGCGTTCCCGATCCTCACCGCGCTGATCCTGGTACCGGCGATCGGCGCGCTCCTCGTGGCCATCATGCCGAAGTCACGTCCGGAACTGCCCAAGGTGGTCGCGCTCATGGCGAGCGTCGGCACCCTGGCGATGTCGATCTGGCTGATGGCCTCGTTCGAGACGGGCGAATCCGGATTCCAGTTCGTGTCGAAGCACACGTGGATCGAGCCGTGGGGCATCTCGTGGCATCTAGGCGTCGACGGCATCTCGCTGTTCCTCGTCGTGCTCACCGGGGTGTTGTTCCCGCTGGCGATCGTCGGCATCGACCCCCACCACGACGAGAAGCCGTATCTCGCCTGGCTGCTGATGCTGCAGGCCGGCGTCATGGGCAGCTTCCTCAGCCTCGACCTGTTCGTCTTCTTCATCTTCTTCGAAATCGTGCTCGTGCCGATGTACTTCCTGATCGCCGGATGGGGCTACGAGAAGCGGGTGTACGCGGCGACCAAGTTCTTCCTGTTCACGATGCTCGGCTCCGCGTTCATGCTCGTCGGACTGATCGCGACCGTCGCCATCGCCAGCAAGGACCTCGGCTACACCACCTTCGACCTCGTCGAGATCGCCGAAGGGGCCGACTTTGCCGCATCGACCGGACGCTGGCTCTTCTTCGCGTTCGCCATCGCGTTCGCCGTGAAGGTGCCGCTCGTCCCTGTGCACACCTGGTTGCCGGACGCACACACCCAGGCTCCCACGGCCGGCTCGGTCGTGTTGGCCGGCGTGATGCTCAAGCTCGGCACGTACGGCATGTTGCGCTTCGGGCTGTACCTGTTCCCCGAGGCGTCGTTCTGGAGCCGCCCGCTCTGGCTGACCCTCGCCGTGATCGGCATCATCTACGGCGCGATCGCCGCCACGATGCAGACCGACCTCAAGCGACTCGTCGCCTACTCGTCGGTCGCGCACATGGGCTTCATCGTGTTGGGCACCTTTGCGTTCACGACGCAGTCGTTGTCGGGTGGTGTGATCCAGATGATCAACCATGGCGTGTCGACCGGTGCGCTGTTCCTGCTCGTCGGCATGATTTACGAGCGCCGCCACACACGCTCGATCGCCGAGCTCAACGGCATCCAGAAGGTCGCACCGATCTTCGCCGCCGGCTTCATGGTCGTGATGTTGTCGTCGATCGGCGTGCCGGGCCTGAACGGGTTCGTCGGCGAGTTCCTGATTCTCACCGGCTCGTTCCTCACCGCCCGCTGGTGGACGGTCGTCGCTGCGTTCGGCGTGATCCTCGCCGCGCTCTACCTGCTGTGGGCCTACCAGCGGGTGTTCCACGGGGAACCCGACGAGGAGAACCAGAAGTTCGCCGAGCTGAAGGTGAAGGAGGGCCTCGTCCTGTTGCCGTTCCTCGGGCTGATCGTGTTCATGGGCGTGTATCCCAAGCCGGTGCTCGATCGCATCGAGCCGAGCATCGACGCGCTGATCACGCGGGTCGAGGAGAACACCGACTTCGTCGAGCCCGAGCCGACGATCCAGATCGGTGAGCACGGCGGCGAGGAACCAACCGATGACGAACAACCGGCCGAAGAGGAGGGTGACGGCTGATGTTGCAGCAACTCGACACCTTCGTCGGCCCCGAGGTCAACTGGTTTGCCCTCTCGCCGATGCTGACCCTGCTCGGCGGCACGCTCGTGCTCATGCTCGCCGGTGCGTTGACGCCGACGTGGCCCAAGGGGCTCTACGCGTTCGCCACGGCCACCATCGCCGGCGCCGCGGGCGTGCTGGCGATGGTTCAGTGGGACGACATCACCGACAACGGCACCACGACCCTCGTCGGAGGAGCGATCGCGTACGACACGCTCTCGATGTTCCTCACGATCACGATCTGCATCGGCGTGATCCTCGTCGCGTTGCTCAGCGACGACTACCTCCGTGGCACGCCCAACGACGGGCCCGAGATCTACGCCCTCTACCTGGTTGCGGCGATCGGCGGCATCGTGATGGCGTCAGCCAACGACCTCATCGTGCTGTTCCTCGGACTCGAGACGCTGTCGCTCGCGCTGTACGTGCTCGCTGCGAGCAACCGGCGCAGCAGCGAGAGCGCCGAGTCGGGCATCAAGTACTTCGTGCTCGGCGGGTTCGCCTCGGCGTTCCTCTTGTACGGCATCGCGCTCGTCTACGGCGCGACCGGAAGTACCAACATTTCCGAAATGGTCGCCGCGTTGCAGAACGGCATCGACCCGTTCGGCAACGAGTCGTTGGCGCTCGCCGGCATCGCGCTGTTGATCGTCGGGCTCGGTTTCAAGGTCGCAGCGGTGCCGTTCCACGTGTGGGCGCCCGACGTGTACCAGGGCGCTCCGACGCCCGTGACCTCGTTGATGGCGTCGGTCGGCAAGGCTGCGGCGTTCGCCGCGATGCTGCGCGTGCTCGTGATCGCACTGCCGTTCTACCGCGACGACTGGCGGCCGATCATCTGGACGCTCGCGCTCGTCACGCTGCTGGTCGGGTCGGTCCTGGCGGTCGTGCAGACCAACGTGAAGCGGATGCTCGCCTACTCCTCGATCAGCCACGCCGGGTTCATCCTGGTCGGCGTCGAGGCCGCCGCGCACGGCGCTGGCGAGGCCGATGCGGGCCCCGGTATGCCGTCGGTGGTGCTGTACCTGATCCTGTACTCGGTGCTCGTGATCGGTTCGTTCGCCGTCGTCACCGTCGTGTCGCGCAGCTCCGGCGGCGACACGAGCCTCGACTCGTTCAAGGGGCTCGCACGTCGCCGGCCGATGTTGGCGCTGGCGTTCACCGTGTTCCTGCTCGCGCAGGCGGGCGTGCCCTTCACAAGCGGGTTCATCGCCAAGTTCGGTGTCATCCAGGCCGCCGTCGAGGTCGACAGCTACGCGATCGCGATCATCGCGATGGTCGCGGCGGTCATCGCGGCGTTCTTGTACCTGCGGATCATGGTGACGATGTGGACCGCTGACCCCGCCGTGAACAGCGACGGGGTCTCGGAGCCGGTCGCGATCCCGTTCTCGATGGGCGTGGCGATCCTGGCCGCCGTGGCGTTCACGCTCGTCGTGGGCATCGTGCCCGGCTGGCTCATCGACGCCGCTGACACCGTCACCGCCTACGCCCGCTGAGGCGGTCCGGATGCGGCGATGGCGGCGTTGCCGGCTTCCCTCGTTGCCCGAAGGCAACTTCGGTCGGCGGCGCCTGGCCCTCACCACATCCGATCCCGACTCAGAACCCTCGTGCTTGGCTCGTGGTGGTCCAGTCGTCGCGACGGCTGCACGCTGGTCACTTCGGGTCCGCTGGGCTTGCGGATCGACGCCGCTGGCGGCAGGCTGAGCATCCGTGAAGTGGCCGACGTGGAGTCAGGCGGCGATTGCCGCGGCGATTGCCGGTCTCGTCGCGCTGGTCCTGCGGCGGTCGCGGCCGACGCGCGTTGGTGAGATCGCCGGGCCAGCCGCACTCGAGTTCGCATTCGTGGCGTCGCTCTACTCGATCTGGCGCATGGCCAAGAACCTGCCGCTCACCCAGGCCGACGGTGCGATCGACCGCGCTTACGACATCGTCGCCGTGCAGGAGTTCCTCCGGCTGCCGAGCGAGCTGTCGCTGCAGCTGTTCGTGCTCGACCACGACTGGCTCGCCTGGTTCTCGGCCTACTACTACGCCATTGCGCACGTCCCCGGCATCGTCATCTTCCTCGTGTGGCTCTATGCCCGGCACCGCGACGTCTACCCGCACTGGCGCAATGCGCTCGCGATCCTGACGGCGTTCTGTCTGTTCATCCGCTTCGTCAAGGTCGCACCACCGCGCTACCTCACCGACCTCGGCTACGTCGACGTGTCGGTGATCTACGGAATCGACGTGTACGGCGAGGCCGGAACGGGGGTGTCGTCGCAGTTCGCCGCGATGCCGTCGTTGCACGTGGCATGGGCCGCAGTGGTGGCGTTCGGGGCGCTCGCCGCGAGCACGAGCCGCTGGCGTTGGATCGGGATGGTGCATCTCGTGATGACGATGTTGGTCATCTCGGCGACCGGGCACCACTGGTGGCTCGACGGGATCGTCGCACTGGCGCTGCTCTGGGTGTCGCTGCAGATCGACACCGTCGGTCGGCGAGCCGTCCGGGCGATACGTGCCGCACTCGTGGCGGAGGCCGCGGCGTCTGGCATTCGCGACCGTGTGGCGGAGCCGGTCGACGGGTTGCAGCCGGCCTTCGTGCATCGTGAGGAGACGTGAGCGCCCACCCCGACGTGATCGCCGATCTCGAGCGGCTCGGGCTGGCCTACGAGATCATGGACTGCGATCCGGAGCTCGCCGACACGGCGCAGTTCTGCGAGGCGTACGGCGTGGCCCTCGAGGAGTCCGCGAACGCGATCCTCGTGGCATCGAAGAAGCCGGAGGGCCATCACGCCGTGTGTGTCGCGCTCGCCCACACGCGGCTCGACGTGAACGGTGCGGTGAGACGAAAGCTCGGCGTCCGCAAGCTGAGCTTCGCACCTGCCGATCTGACCCGGGAACTCACCGGGCAGGAGATCGGCGGCGTCACGATCTTCGGGCTCCCCGCTGGTGTGCCGGTGTGGCTCGATGCTCGCGTGCTGGCGTGTGACAGCGTCGTGGTCGGCGCCGGCTCACGGTCCGCGAAGATCCGGCTCGACCCCTCACAGCTCGTCGGAGTCGACGGCTTCGAGTTCGTCGACGACCTGGCCGGCGTCGCGTCGCCGTCCTGAAGCCGGGTCAAGTGCGGAGCGACGTGCCGAGCTGTCGGTGGGAGGGTCACGGCACGTCGCGCGGCCGCAGGCCATCGCCTGCCGATCTGTTCGCCTGATCGTCGGTCGCTCGGTGCCTGGCCCGGGTGCGGTCAGGCGGCGGGTTGTCGTCCGGGTGGTGCGGTGGTGTGGAGGGTTCCGTCGGGGAGGGTGAGGGTGAGTTCGCGGTTGGGTCCGAGTTCGATGGTCCATCCGTCGTTGTGGATCTTGGTGTGATGGATGCTGCAGACGGGGAGCAGGTTGTCGAGGTCGGTGCGGCCTTGGTTGCGCCACCAGATGATGTGGTGGAGTTTGCAGCGGTCGTAGGCGACGCTGCAGCCGGGGATGGCGCAGTGTCGGTA
>DATKXG010000339.1:0-14476 GCA_035529175.1 Ilumatobacteraceae bacterium | reverse complement strand
CGGTCGCCCGCCGTAGCATCGTGGGCCATGGAACGCGTGATCGTCGCTGTGGTGATCGTGATCGTCGTGGGCATCGTTGCGGTGGTCGCCAGACGTCGACGGGTGCCCGACGCCCCCACACAGCGTCGGTTCACGGCTCCTGAGCAACTCGATCGCCACGACTTCGCCCGGCCCGACGCGCCGTGGCTGGTCGCCGTGTTCTCGTCGGCAACGTGCGATGTGTGTGCCCAGATCGTCGCCAAGGCAGCGGTGCTCGAGTGCGCCGACGTCGCGGTGGTCGACGTCGAGTACTCGGCCGATCGCGCGCTGCACGAGCGGTACTCGATCGATGCGGTCCCCACCCTGGTCGTAGCCGACGCGCTGGGCGTGGTCGTGGCGAGCTTCCTCGGACCGATGACCGCCACCGACCTGTGGGCAGCGGTCGCCGAAGCACGTGAGCCCGGCTCGACGCCCGGTGGTGGCCACTGCCTGCGCGACGACGTCGCCGCCGACTGACCGGTCACTCCCAGGGCGTCGCCCGCTCCACCGATGAGCGAAACGCCGCTATTCGGTCTGTTCGCTCATCGCAACCGGCGTGGCCAGTCCACCGATGAGCAAAACGCCGCTATTCGGTCTGTTCGCTCATCGCAACCGGCGTGCGATCAGTGGGCGACGGAATCGTCGGCCGGCTGGCCCGACTCGGCCATGCCCTGCTGGATCAGCCTGGCCACTTCGGGCCCGTCGATCGTCTCGCGATCGAGCAGTGCTTCGGCGATGAGCTCGAGGCCTCGCCGATGACGGCTGAGAACGTCGCGTGCCCGGCTCTCCTGCGTCGTGAGAATCCGGGCGATCTCCTCGTCGAGCAGCTTCGCCGTGTCGTCGGAGTACTCGCGCTGCGATGACATGAGGTCCTCGCCGAGGAAGACCGCCTGCTGGCTGCTCCACGCCATCGGCCCGACCCGTTCGGACATGCCCCACTCGCGCACCATGCGGCGGGCGATGCCGGTGGCCTGCTCGAGGTCGTTGGCGGCACCGGAGTTGAGGTGTCCGAACACGATCATCTCGGCGACGCGGCCGCCCATCGCCTTGCAGATCGTGTCCTCGAAGAACTCCTTGGAGTAGGTGTGACGCTCCTGGGGGAGCGACCACGTGACGCCGAGGGCCATGCCGCGAGGCAGGATCGTCACCTTGTGCAGCGGGTCGCCGTGGGGTAACACCGTGGCGAGCAGCGCGTGTCCGCCCTCGTGATATGCCGTCGCCCGCTTCTCCTCGGCCGACAGGATCATCGATTCACGGGTCGCTCCGAGCACCACCCGGTCTCGGGCGTTCTCGAAGTCGATCCGCTCGATCTGCTTGGAGCCCCGACGAACCGCGACGAGCGCGGCCTCGTTGACCAGGTTGGCGAGGTCGGCACCGGACATGCCGGGCGTGGCCTGGGCCATCGTCTCCATGTCGACGTCGGGACCGATCCGCTTGTCGCGGCTGTGGACCTCGAGGATCGCCTGGCGCTCGGTTGCCTCGGGCAGTGGCACCACGATCTGGCGGTCGAAGCGACCGGGACGAAGCAGTGCGGGGTCGAGGATGTCGGGACGGTTGGTGGCCGCCATGATCACGATGCCCTCGGACGTCTCGAAGCCGTCCATCTCGGCGAGCATCTGGTTGAGGGTCTGCTCGCGTTCGTCGTGGCCTCCGCCGAGACCGGCGCCGCGCTTGCGGCCGATCGAGTCGATCTCGTCGACGAAGATGATCGCCTTGCCCATGCGGCGGGCCTGCTGGAACAGGTCGCGGACCCGGCTGGCGCCGACGCCGACGAACATCTCCATGAAATCGGACCCCGTCACGCTGAGGAAGCCGACGCCGGCCTCGCCGGCAACAGCGCGTGCGAACAGTGTCTTGCCGGTGCCGGGGGGCCCGACGAGCAGGATGCCCTTGGGGACGCGGGCGCCGATCTCGCGGAAGCGTTCGGGCATGCGCAGGAAGTCGACCACCTCGGTGATCTCCTGCTTGACCCCGGTGTAGCCGGCGATGTCGTCGAAGGTCGTCGACGGGCGGTCGGCGTCGTAGGCCTTGGCCTTGCTCTTGCCGATCGACATCACCCCGCCCATCTGGCCCTGGGCGCGTCGCTGCATCCACACGAAGAAGCCGATGATCAGCATCACCGGCAGGAAGATCGACAGGATCCCGAGCAACCAGTTGTTGCTGGCCGGTGTGAACTTGTAGGCGACGTCGTTCTCGATGAGCAGTTGCTCGTCGGCTTCCGAGACGCCTCGCGGGCCGCCGCCGGAGGTCGAATATTTGTCCTCGTTGGTGAATTCGCCGGTGATCTTGCCGGATTCGTTGATGTCGGCGGTGGCGATGTTGCCCTCGATCACCTGGGTGCGCCACTCGGAGTACTCGAGCGACTCACCGCTGTCGCTCGGCCACAGGCTGGGAACGATGAAGGCGGCGGCGAGCACACCCACCAGGACCCAGATCGTCCAACGCGGCCAGCTGCCGGGTCCACGACCGCTCGACGGAGTGCCGTCGGCGTTGAATTCGTTGCCCTTGGCCTTGTTCGACGGCGTCCGCTCGCCGTGACGGCGATCGGCGCCCTCGTCGGGACGCTTCGATCCGCGACCGCGACCGGGGGGCGGCGGCGGTGGGGGAGGCGGCAGATCGTTCATGTATCCATGCTACGCAGGTTCCGGCCCGATGCCAGGTCGTGCCCGGAACGCGCCGCGTGAGCATCCGCGACCCGGTGCACACGCACGATCTAGCGTTGGAGCATGCAGAGTGGCGAGTGGGTGACGGAACGGATGACGGTCGTCGTTCGCCAGTGTTCGCGCACCGGCTGTGCCGAACGAGGGGCCGTCACCCTGACGTACCACTACGGCCGTTCGCAGGTGTGGCTCGACGACCTGACCGCCGAGCGAGACCCGCACGCCTACGACCTGTGCGATCGCCATGCCGAACGACTCTCCGTGCCGACCGGCTGGTATCTCGACGACCGCAGAGTCGGTCGGCACACCCTGATCGCCGTCTGAGCCCAGTCTCACATCACCAGCGATGAGCGAAAAGCCGCGATCCGGGCGGTTCGCTCATCGCTGAGTCGCCCGCATCCGTTGCGATGAGCGAAGTGTCGGTATTTGGGCGGTTCGCTCATCGCTGAGGCGCGCATATCCGTTGCGATGAGCGAGAGGCCGCGATCCGGGCGGTTCGCTCATCGCAGGTCGGTGGCTGGGTGTCGCCAGGAGATCGACGGGAGATCGTCATCGGACGGCGCGGGTTCCGCCGTGTCGCCCGCGGGTAGCGTCGTCGGACGTGGCCGGCTCCGCGCGCGATCGCACCGAATTCGGGTTCTCCGGCGGCTTCCTCCCGTCGGCGGCGCCACGGCCCATCGATGCGTCGACCGCGATGGTCACGTTCCTCGGTGCGTGGGTGGTCGCCCAGATCGTGTCGTCGCTGATCCTGCTCGCGCTCGGCGATGGCGACGCTCCGGCGGACGCCTCCTTCGGCGTGCTGGCGGTCGCACTGGGTGGTGCCTGGGCGTCCTACCTGATCGGCATGTGGATCGCGTCGCAGCGCGCCGGCTCGGGCAGCATGATCGCGGACTACGGCATCAGCTTCCGCTGGATCGACCTGGCCGGGCTGGCGGTCGGCGCCGGCTCACAACTCGTGCTCATCCGGGTCGTCTACCTGCCGCTGGAGGCCCTGTGGCCCGGCACGTTCACCGAGGACCGCCTCACCGAGAACGCCCAGGACCTCGTCGACCGGGCAGGAGGCGCGTCCACGCTGCTGCTGTTCGCCGTCGTGGTGATCGGTGCACCCGTGGTGGAGGAGCTGTTCTACCGCGGGTTGCTGCAACGCTCGCTCGCCGCCCGCTTCAACGAGGGAGCGGTGCTGGTCGCAGTGGCTGCCATCTTCGCCTCGGTGCACTTCCGGCCGGTCGAGTTCCCCGGGCTGTTCGTGTTCGGGCTGGTGCTCGGTTGGGCGGCACTGCGGGCACGTCGCCTCGGGCCTCCGATCACCATCCACATCGGGTTCAACCTGACCGGGCTCCTGTTGGTCCTGTGAAACGGATGACGCTGTGACGCCGGGTGCCGTCGTGGGTTTGCCATGATTGTTCACTTGATGCCGACCTGCGAGCCGACTCGATGAGCGACCAAACGGTCGACGAAGCGTCCCTCGATGACGTGATCGTCGACGACGCCCAACTCGACCAGTCGAGCCTCGACGGGCCAGACGGCCTCGACGGGCCAGACGGCCCCGACGCGGCGCCGACGTCACCGTCGGTCGTGCGGCGTGTGATCGCCAGGATCTTCCGCCGTCCGGTGGCGTGGTGGCAGCGGCCCTGGAGCAACGAGCGAATCGTGCGCGTCCTGGTCACCTCGGCGGTGCTGGTCTCGACGACCGTCGTCATGATGATGGTCGTCCATCTCAATCCGTTGTCACCGTCGCGCGACCTGATCTTCGACGACACCACCCCGACCGGTGGCGACATGGGTGCCCACGTCTGGGCGCCGGCGTTCCTGCGAGATCACTTCCTGAACAACTTCCAGCTGTCCGGCTGGAGCATGGACTGGTACGGCGGGCTTCCGCTGTACCGGTTCTACATGGTGATCCCCGCGCTCGCCATCGTGGCGCTCGACGTGATCCTGCCCTACGGCGTGGCGTTCAAGCTGGTCGCCGTGTCCGGGCTGCTGCTGTTCCCGCTCGCCTGTTGGGCGTTCGGCCGTCTGGCCGCCTTCCGTCACCCGATCCCCGAGTTGTTCGCCGTTGCCGCGCTGTGTTTCCTGCTCGACGAGAGCTTCTCGATCTACGGCGGCAACGTCAAGTCGACGATGGCGGGTGAGTACTCGTTCTCGATCGCGCTCACGCTGGCGATGGTCGGCTTGGGTCTGCTCGCCAACGGTCTGCGCACGGGTCGGTTCCGTGTGTGGACCGCGGTGGTGCTGTCGCTGGCCGCCGTGTCGCACGGCATCGTGCTGATCTTCGTGGCCGTCAGCGCCATCATCCTGTGCCTCGTCTGGCTCGACCGGCTCCGACTCGTGTTCGCCGTCACGACCGGCGTCACCACACTCCTGCTGTCCGCGTGGTGGGTCGGGCCGTTTCTGTTCGGTCACGAGTTCATGACCGACATGAAGTACGGGTTCCGTCCGGAGGGAGCGAACGACTCGTTCTGGGACATGTTCTTCCCGCTCGCAGCGCCGCTCGACTTCATCGTCACCGCGCTCGCGGTGGTGGGTTTCCTGGCGATGGTGCTGCGTCGCCACCTGACGGGAACGGCGATCGGGCTGATCTGCCTGACGTTCGTGGCGCTGGTCTACCTGACCCGTGACAGCCTGCCGCTCATCGGGCTGCTGTGGAATCCACGCCTGCTGCCGTTCGTCTACCTGACCCGGTACCTGCTGATGGTGATCGGTGCGCTCGAACTGCTGACGTGGCTGGTCAACGCCGCTCGGGATCGGCGCGCGTCGTCGGAGCTCACGGTCGTCGAGGGGGCCGTTGCCGCCGGGGTGATCACGCTGTCGTGCCTGCTGGTCTTCGGGTGGATGTACGAGACGCTCCCCGGTGGTGGGCGCGTCGCCGATGGAGAGACCTCGGTGTACGCGTGGGGCCCGTTCCGCAAGGGCCCCGAGTCCGGGCGTGCCGTGGCGGACGGGTGGACCCGCTACAACATGCGCGGCTACGAGGGACGGCCGAAGTACCCGGAGTACAACGAGCTCGTCACCACGATGGGCGACATCGGTGCCGACCGCGGCTGTGGGCGCGCGCTGTGGGAGAACAGCGGCGACAACGGTGAGTACGGCACCACGATGGCGCTCATGCTGTTGCCGCACTGGACCGACGGCTGCATCGGGTCGATGGAGGGCTTGTTCTTCGAGGCCTCGGGGACCACGCCGTACCACTTCCTGACCGCGGCCGCGATGTCGAAGCAGTCGTCGAACCCGGTTCGGCAGTTGCGCTACGAGAACAACGACGCGGAAGCCGGTGTGCAGCACATGCGCGATCTCGGCGTGCGGTACCTGATGGTGCGCACCCCCGAGGCGAAGGCCGAGGCAGCAACGCAGGAGAACCTCGAGTTCGTCACCACGAGCGGTCCGTGGGAGATCTTCGAACTTCGCGGCGCCAGCATCGTCGAAGCACTCACGGTTCAGCCCGTCGTGATCGAGGGTCGCGGCGGCGACCAGCGCGAGCGGAACCTCGAAGTCGGCACCAGCTGGTTCCAGCGTCAGGACGAGTGGGCGGCCATGCCGGCCGACGACGGCCCGGAGTCGTGGCAACGCATACCGGTCGAGATCGACCTCGACGCCCGCGTCGGCGAGCCCGACGAGCGGAGTCGGAACGTCGACTACGTCGTGCCCACCGAGCCGATCGACGTCGTCGAACTCGAACCGGTCACCGTGAGCAACGTCGACATCCAGCAGCAGTCGATCAGCTTCGAGGTCGACCAGGTCGGCGTCCCGGTGCTCGTCCGGGTGAGCTATTTCCCCACGTGGAAGGTCGACGGCGCCGACGGTCCGTATCGCGTCGCACCGAACTTCATGGTGGTCATCCCGACCGAGAACCAGGTCACGCTGTCCTACTCGAAGACGCCGCTCGACTGGTTTTTCTACTCGTTGACGCTGGTGGGCATCGCGCTGTGTTTCTACTGGCGTCGCAAGGGCGACGTCGTGTACTCCGGCGATCGGCCCGACTGGGGGGCCGTTTCGACGAGCGAGCCCGAGTCCGAGTCAGCGCTCGAGCCCGCGGCGACGCCGGCATCCGACGAGCTCGTCGAGGTGGCTCCCGGCGGGACGCCGCCATCGGCCGTCGACGACGGCCGATAGCCTCTCGGCGGTCATGTCTGTGCTCGATTCCATCGTCAAGGCCTACGACATCCGCGGGACGGTGCCCGATCAGCTCGATGCTGATGTGGCCCATGCGCTCGGTGTCGGGTTCGCCGCCTTCGTCCGCTCCGACCGGGTGGTCATCGGCCGTGACATGCGCCCGTCGGGCCCGGCGCTCGTCGATGCGTTCACCCGCGGCGTGATCGAGCAGGGCATCGACGTCGTCGACATCGGACTCGCCTCGACCGACCTCATGTACTACGCAGCCGGCGTGCTCGACGTGCCGGGCGCCATGTTCACCGCGTCGCACAATCCCGCCGGCTACAACGGCGTCAAGCTGTGCCTCGCCGGCGCTCGGCCCATCGGTGTCGACACCGGACTCGCCGACGTTCAGGCAGTTGCGCAACAGGTGCTCGACGGTGGCGGCCCCCGCCCTGCCGTCACGTGCGGCAATCGCTCCGAGCGCGATCTGCTCAGCGACTTCGCGGATCACGTCGTCAGCTTCATCGATCCTGCCGAGATCGGTTCGATGAAGGTGGTTGCCGACACCGCCAACGGGATGGGTGGTCTGGTCGTTCCCGCGGTGTTCGAACGTCTCGACGGGGTCGAACTCGAAGTGATGTTCGCTGAACTCGACGGCACGTTCCCGAACCATCCCGCCGACCCACTGCAGCCCGCCAACCAGCGCGACCTCCGCGCCCGCGTCGTGTCCGGCGGTTTCGACCTCGGGCTGGCTTTCGACGGCGATGCCGACCGGGTGTTCGTCGTCGATGAGACCGGCAACGGTCTCAGCGGTTCGACGACGACGGCGGTTCTCGCTGCGGCGACCCTGCGTCAGCATCCGGGCGCCACCATCCTGCACAACCTGATCTGCTCGAAGACCGTGCCCGAAGTGGTCCGCGAACTCGGCGGGACGCCGGTGCGCACGAAGGTGGGTCACTCGTTCATCAAGCAGATCATGGCCGAGACCGGTGCGGTGTTCGGCGGCGAGCACTCGGCGCACTACTACTTCGCCCGCAACTTCAACGCGGACAGCGGTCTGATCGCCTCGCTGATGGTGATGGCCGAGGTCGGGCGCGCCGGCGAGCGGCTGTCAGTCGTACGCCAGCCCTACGAGCGATACGCAGCCAGTGGCGAGATCAACACCCAGGTCGACGATGCGCTCGCGGTCATCGAAAGCGTCAGCGAGCAGTACGCGGAGTTCGACCAGGATCGCCTCGACGGTCTCACCGTCGACTGCGGCACGTGGTGGTTCAACCTGCGCCCGTCCAACACCGAGCCGCTGCTCCGGCTGAACCTCGAAGCGGCCGACCGCGCCGCCTGCGACGATGCCGTCGGCACGCTCCTCGCCCAGATCACCAGTTGAACCGAACCGCCACGAATCCGGGAGGAAACGACCATGTCACTGTCACCAGCACTGCTCGAGATCCTTGCGTGTCCCGAGGACAAGGGACCGCTGTTCTACATCGAGTCCGAATCCCTGCTGTACAACCCGCGTCTGATGCGCCGGTACGACGTTCGCGACGACATCCCGGTGATGCTGATCCCGGAATCGACCACGGTCGACCAGGCGGAACACGAGCGCCTGATGGCGCTGGTCGACACCAACGGGATCGCACCGACGTTCAAGTCTGGCTCAAGCGGCGACTGAGAGCTGCCGATACCAACACGAGGTCGCGCCGCCTGCGACCCATGATCGGAAGGTACGGTTTGAATGATGGTCGCATGTAGCCCGATCCGACGGCTCGCCGTCGCCGCTCTGGTAGGCGTTTCGTCGCTCGTCGTGGCCGCCTCCTCGTCGCCCACCCCTCAAGTGGACGCACAGAGTGCTGCGCTCGGCGCCGGTGGTGAATATCACCCGCTGACTCCCGCGCGCATCTTCGACTCGCGGACGGGACTCAACGACGTGGCACCGCTCGGTGCCAAGCCCACGAACCCACAGGGGCTGACCTTCGACGTCGACGTCCTCGGCCAGGGTGGCATCCCCGCCGAGGTCGGCGGCGTCAACACCGACGTGCTCGCCGTCGTGGCCAACGTGACCGTGGTCGGTGCCACGCTCGACGGCTATCTCTCGATCTACCCGACCGGTGCAGCGCCCGGTGAGTCGTCGCTGGTCAACTTCGCCCCGACGGAGGCGGTGCCGAACCTCGCCGTCCTCGGTGTCGGCACCGGTGGGAAGTCGACGATCTCGATCGTCACGCCGCAGGGTGCGGGCTCCGCGCACGTCCTGATCGACGTGTTCGGATGGATCTCGACCTCGCAGTACGTCGACGGCACCGATTCCGGAGCTCGCTTCAAGCCGATCCCGCCGTCGCGCGCACTCGACACTCGCTCGGCGCCCACACCGGCCGGCTGGCCGGGTGGCCAACCGATCGGCGCGATGCAGCAGTTGACGCTGCCGATCCGCGGCGCCAATGGGGTCGTGCCGAACAGCGCTGACGTCACCGGCGTGATGGTCAACGTCACCGCCGCCAACAACGCGCCCGGCAGCCAGCCGACCTTCCTGTCGGTCACACCGTCGACCACGCCTGCCGGCGCCGAGCCCGCCACCTCCGTCACCAACGTGAGCGTCGGCCAGGTCAAGGCGAACATGGCGATCGTGCCGGTCGGCGACGACGGGTCGATCCGCATCTTCAACCGCTCCGGCGCCACTCACGTGATCGTCGACGTGCTCGGCTACCTCGAGCGCGGGGCGCCGGACACCACCCGCGCCGGCCGTGTGATTCCGCTCGATGCCCCGTTCCGGGTGTTCGACACCCGCCAGGCCGCCTTCGCCAGCACGCCGCTCGGCTTCGCGACGAAAGAGGAGTGGAGCTTCAAGGCCTTCGCCGAGTCGGTCAGCCTCGATGGCACGCCGGTCGGTGCGCAGTCGGCGCTGATCGGCAACCTGACGGGCACCGGACTCACCCCGCTCGTTTCCGGCCAGGCGGTCACCACCTACATGACGGTCTATCCGGGCAACGGGGCGCCACCGAACAGCTCGAACATCAACGTCACCCCCGGACGCTCGGTGCCCAACATGTCGCTGCTGACGTACGGCACCGTGGGCGAGGACCCGTACATGATCTCGGCGTTCAACTTCGACGGGTCGATCCACTACCTCCTCGACGTGTACGCCGTCGTCCTCGCCGACTGACCGCGCCCGTTCGTTGCGCCCCGCTCATTGGGCCTGTTCAGTGGGCCCGTTCATCGGGCCGCTAGGCTGAAGAGACCGAATCGCCGGGCTGATTCGATCGGTGCCTGAAGGCCCCTGCCCGGTTCGTACATTCCCGAACCACGGAGGCACTCATGACCGACACCATCTCATCGTCCACGTCCACCCTCGCGGCCCGAAAGGACTTCCGCGTCGCCGATCTCTCGATGGCCCCGTTCGGCCGCAAGGAGATGATCCTCGCCGAACACGAGATGCCAGGCCTGATCGCCCTGCGCAAGGAGTACGGCGAGTCCAAGCCGCTCGCCGGCGCCCGCATCTCCGGGTCGCTGCACATGACGATCCAGACCGCCGTCCTCATCGAGACGCTCACCGAACTCGGTGCCGAGGTCCGTTGGGCCAGCTGCAACATCTTCTCCACCCAGGATCACGCTGCCGCCGCCGTCGTCGTCGGCCCCAACGGCACGCCGGACGACCCCCAGGGCGTCCCGGTGTTCGCGTGGAAGGGCGAGACGCTCGAGGAGTACTGGTGGTGCACCGACCAGATGATGACCTGGCCGGACGCTGCCGACGGCACCAAGTACGACGGCCCGAACATGATCCTCGACGACGGCGGCGACGCCACGATGCTGCTGCACAAGGGCGTCGAGTACGAGAAGGCCGGCGCCGTTCCGGACCCGACCGAGGCATCGAACCCCGAACTCGCAATCGTGCTCGGCCTGCTCCAGCGCACCCTCAAGTCCGACCCGGGCAAGTGGACCCGCATGGCGGCCCACATCAAGGGCGTCACCGAGGAGACCACCACCGGCGTCAAGCGCCTCTACAAGATGATGGCCGACGGCGAGCTGCTTTTTCCGGCGATCAACGTGAACGACTCGGTCACCAAGTCGAAGTTCGACAACCTGTACGGCTGCCGCCACTCGCTGGTCGACTCGATCAGTCGCGCCACCGACGTGATGATCGGCGGCAAGACCGCCGTCGTGCTCGGCTACGGCGACGTCGGCAAGGGCTGCGTGCAGTCGTTGCAGGGCCAGGGCGCCCGCGTGATCGTCACCGAGATCGACCCGATCAACGCACTGCAGGCGGCGATGGAGGGCATCCAGGTACTGCCGATCGAGGATGTCGTCGACACCGCCGACATCTTCGTGTCGGCCACCGGCAACGCCGACATCATCACCATCGAGCACATGCAGCAGATGAAGCACAACGCGATCGTCTGCAACATCGGCCACTTCGACAACGAGATCGACATGGCCGGCCTCGCCCGCTCGGGCGCGGTCCGCGACGAACTCAAGCCCGGCACCGACGTGTGGCGCTTCGACGACGGCCACCAGATCATCATCCTGGCCGAGGGCCGCCTCGTGAACCTCGGGTGCGCCACCGGCCACCCGAGCTTCGTGATGTCGTGCTCGTTCGCCAACCAGGTGATCGCGCAGATGGAACTGTGGAACAACACCGAGAACTACCCGCTCGGCGTCTACGTGCTGCCCAAGCACCTCGACGAGAAGGTCGCCCGTTTGCACCTCGATGCACTCGGCGTGAAGCTCACGAAGCTCTCCGACGAGCAGGCCGAGTACCTCGACCTCGATCCCTCGGGCCCGTTCAAGCCCGAGAACTACCGTTACTGAACTGATTGTCGGGCCCTTCCTCGTAGGTCGGGCCTCACGGCACGTCATCGGTGCCGGGCGTCGGTCGGCCCGACGCCCGGCTCGTCGCTGGCGCTTCCCTCGCCGGCCGTGCCCGAGAGTTCGAACTCCCTGTAGCCGCTCGCCTAGTGTGACGCCCGCCACTCGGTGGCACCGGCGACGAAAAGGGGAAGCATGGAGAACGAGATCCGCGTCGGGCGAGCGCCCGCCCGGCACGTCGACGACGGCGAGTCACTGCTGGTCGTCGAGGACCTCAAGACCCACTTCGCCGTCGCCGCCGGTTCGGTTCGTGCCGTCGACGGCGTGTCGTTCTCGCTCGCCCGGGGCCGCACGCTCGGCGTCGTGGGCGAATCGGGTTCGGGCAAGACCGTGTTGTCGCGTTCGATCATGGGACTCAACACCACGACCAACGCGACGACGACCGGTTCGGTCCAATACGCCGGAGAAGAGCTGATCGGCAAGTCGGCCAAGCAGAAGAAGGCGCTGTGGGGCGCCGAGATGGCCATGGTGTTCCAGGATCCGATGACCTCGCTCAACCCGGTGGTCACCATCGGGCGCCAGCTCACCGAGCACGTGCGCTATCACCTCGACATGGGCAAGAAGGAGAGCGAGGAGGTCGCGGTCGCGCTGCTCAAGTCGGTGCACATCCCCGAGGCCGAGAAGCGCCTGGACGTTTATCCACACCAGATGTCGGGCGGCATGCGCCAGCGCGTGTGCATCGCCATCGCGCTGGCATGCGGTCCCCGCATGCTGTTCGCCGACGAGCCGACGACGGCGCTCGACGTGACCGTGCAGCACCAGATCCTCAACCTGCTCGCCGAGCAGCAGAGCGATCGTGCCATGGCGATGATCCTGGTCACCCACGACCTCGGTGTCGTCGCCGGGCGCACCGATGAGATCATGGTGATGTACGCCGGCAAGGCGGTCGAGAAGGCGCCGACGGCGAAGCTGTTCACCGAACTCCGCCATCCCTACACGCAGGGCTTGCTGTGGTCGATCCCGAAGGTCACCCAGCCGAAGCACACGCGCCTGAACGCCATCCCGGGTCGGCCGCCGAACCTGATCGACCCGCCCGCGGGCTGCAAATTCTCTCCACGCTGCGCGTACGCACAGGACATCTGCCGCACCGAGGAGCCCGCGTTGCGTTCCATCGATTCCTCCGACCACGTGTTCGCGTGCCACTTCCCCGTGGGGACGCCGGAGGGTGAGGCCGCCTTCGCGGCCAACGTGGCGGCCGAGTTCCCACCGGCACTGGCCGCCGCCGGCAAACTCCGCGCGAGCGAGGAAGTGGTCGGCTGATGGCGGGCTCCGGAACTGCCCACCTCCGTCCGGCCGACGAGGTCCTGCTCCAGGTCACCGACCTGGTGGTCGAGTTCCCCGCCGGCAAGGGCCGCACCATCAAGGCGGTCAGCGGCATCAGCTTCGACATTGCACCTGGCGAGACGCTGGGTCTCGTCGGCGAGTCGGGCTGCGGAAAGTCGACCACGGGCCGTGCCCTGTTGCGGCTGCCGAAGCCCACGGGTGGATCGGTCGTACTCGACGGTGAGGATCTCGCCAGCCTCGACGAGAAGGCGATGCGCCAGCGCCGGACGCAGCTGCAGATGATCTTCCAGGATCCGATTTCGTCGCTCAATCCGCGCCGCACGATCGGCGATGTCGTCGCCGAACCGCTGAACGTGTGGGGGCCGAAGAACAAAGACGAGCAATGGAAGATCGTCGCCCGCATCCTCGACCAGGTCGGCGTCGACCCCGGCCCGGCGCGGTACAAGCGGCCACACGAGTTCTCCGGCGGCCAGTGTCAACGCATCTCGATCGCACGAGCGCTGGTGATGGAACCGCAGCTGATCATCTGCGACGAGCCCGTGTCGGCTCTCGACGTGTCGATCCAGGCCCAGATCCTCAACCTGCTCGATGACCTCAAGGCCGAGCACGGGCTCACCCTCGTGTTCATCGCGCACGACCTCGCCGTCGTGAAGAACATCAGCGACCGGGTGGCGGTGATGTACCTCGGCAAGATGTGCGAGATCTCCGAAGCCGACGAGTTGTACGCCCGCCCTGCTCATCCGTACACCGAGCTGCTCCTGGGCTCGAGTCCGGTCCCTGACCCAGACATCGACGTCGACGCGATCCGGGTGATCGAAGGCGAACTCCCGTCACCGATTGCGCCGCCCTCGGGGTGTCGTTTCCGTACCCGCTGTCCCGTCGCCGACGAGATCTGCGCGGCCGAGGAGCCGCAGATGCGCCGGGTCGGCGAGGACCATTTCGTGGCGTGCCACCATCCGCTGATCGAGCCGTGGGACGACGGTCGAACCGCTGCGACCACCGTGTCCGTCAGGGAGCCGCAGACAGGTGACGCCCCGACTGTGTGACATCGGTCATGTGTGCTAGAAAAACGATGTTCTCAGCGCGCCGGAGTCGTCGCGTCGAGAGGGCGCACGTGGGATGGAGTCCTGCACTCGTACGTCGGCATCGTGAACGACTCGATGTGAACACCGATCATTCCAACCAGATGGGGGAGACATGAGACAACGACGAGTAGCTTCCGCACTCGCGATTCCATTGGTGCTCGCGTTCGTGGCGGCATCGTGCGGGAGCGACGACAGCTCCGGGGGCGACACCGACACGGGCGGCGAGATCGCCACGGTCGACGACACCACCGCAGTCGAGGACACCGAGGCGCCCGATGACGCAGTGACCGCGACGACGGAGGAGAAGGTCCAGACTTCGGTCGTCGAGAGCACCGAGACACCCGAGTACGGCGGAACGGTGACCGTGGGCCTCGAGGCCGAGACGACCGGTCTTCGGCCGTGGGAGGACATCGGGTCCGCCAGCTACGTCAACATCGCCCACACGATCTTCGACCGGCTGATGGCACGCAACGTCGACGGCGA
>DATKXG010000338.1:0-25362 GCA_035529175.1 Ilumatobacteraceae bacterium | reverse complement strand
CGCCACGTGATCGGCGACGACATCGAGCACCCGACCGACCTGATGGCGGCTCTGGTCGAGCATTCCCGCGTAGAGGTTCGACATGTCACGCGCCGTATCGAGCGGTGGCGGATCTGCGTGATCGACGACCTGGTCGGCGAGAGGAACGTGCGACATCCGCTCGCCCTCCACGAAGCCCGGAGTACGACTGAACTGTGTCTGCTGGCGGAGGTCGACGACCATTGCCAGGCCCAATCGATCGACGGCCCGACGTCCTTCCGGCGTGATCCTGATCGGATCATCGGAGCGGTACAGGCGACCACGGCGAACCGCGCCGCCGTCGGCGGTACGCCAGCCGCCCGCGTCGCGGAAGTTCACGCATCCGGCGACGTCGACGTGCCACCCGGGCAGCGCGCCAACCGACGTCATCCCGTCCACCTCGGCCATCGGATACTCAGAGCACCGATCGGGCGTCGATGTCGACGACGTGGTTGAGGATCCTCGTCGAGTACGCCTCGGCCATCGCCGCGCCGCGGTCGTTGCCCGCGTCGAACGTCCCGATCAACGACATCGCCCCCGACAGGTAGTACATCGCCGCTTCCCGGTAGTGCCGGACCGCATCGTCGAACCCGTAGTCGGACACCCCGAGCTCGACGATCGCCGAGTGCCAGTGGCGCAACAGCGCCTCCCACTGCTCCCGACCGAGTTCGTGCGGCACGCTCGTGCCCACGAGATAGGCGATGTCGGCGACCGCTCGACCCTGCAGGGCGAGCTGGAAGTCGATCATCGCGATGCCGTCGCCCGAACGTTCGAAGAAGACGTTGTCGAGGCGCGTGTCGGAGTGGATCAGCGTCGAGGGCCCACCCGCGGTTCGATGGAGCAGCTCCTCGAACTGCGGGTCGACCGCGCGCGCCACGTCGATCGCCGCGGGCGGCACCCGGTCGGCCCACTCGGTCTCGAGCACGGCGAGGCCCGCCCGATAGATGTTCGGGACGGCGGCCACGTACTGCGGCGCGTTCGGGATCGGCAGCCAGTCCATCGCAGCGAGCTCCGGGCGCTGCCACCACCGAGCGTGCATTGCCGCCAAGGTCTCGACGACACGCTCGGCCTGCTCGAGCGTTGCACCGACGATCTGGTCGCCGACCTCGTAGTCGACCGACAGGTCCTCGAGCAGCAGCAGGAAACGCCCGTCCCCACCGCGCACGGCGGCGTGGCAGACGGGTGTGCGGATCGGGGTGTCGTCGAGGACGTGTTCGAACATGTTGATCTCGCGCTCGTACAGGCCCAGCATCTGCGCGATCTCGAGGTTCGCAGGCTCGGTGCAGGCCATCTTGGCGACCAGTGACACAGGTGCCGACCCGTCACCTCCCTCCACCGTCACCTCGAGTCGGGCGATCTGGCCGAAGATGCCCGTGCCCTCACCGATGTCGGTGCAGCTGATCTCCGTCACGGTGCCCCCGGCAAACGCGGCTGCCGCCACCTCGTTGAGATCTGATGCCGAGATCTCTGCCGGCGTTGCCGGTACGTCCATCGTCGATTCCCTTCGTTGCGCTCGGCTGCACGCTACGAAAACGAGACCGTCGCCCACGAGGTGGGACGGTCACCGAACGACCAGGTCGGCACGGATGCGACTCGCTTCCACCAGCACGGCGTTCGCCTCGTCCGATCGGTGCACGAATTCGGCCGCACCGGCGGGATCACGGCCGAACTCCACGTGGCGCGCGATCAACCGCGACCGCCGGATCTCGTCGGGCACGTCGAGGTAGGCCACCGCGTCGAACGCCTCGGAGAGCGAGACCCACGGGGGTCGATCGAGGAGGAGGTAGTTGCCCTCGACGACGACCACGACGTCGCCTGGCGCGACGGTGACGCGATCCGCGACCGGAGCATCGATCATGCGGTCGAACGCCGGGCACGAAACCGTCTCGCTCGCGTCGCTAATCGCGCGGACGAGCGAGAGGAACGCCGGGGCGTCGAACGTCTCGGGTGCCCCCTTGACACCGAGCAGACCACGAGCCCGCAGCACGTCGTTCGAGAGGTGGAAGCCGTCCATGCCCACGACGGGCGCGCCGAGCGCGGTTCCGAGTCGCGCAGCGAGGGTCGACTTCCCACTGCCCGGCGGGCCGGCGATCCCGAACACGTATCGATCGGCGCCGGTGGCCCGCTCGCTGATCCACGATGCCAGATCGGCGGCGGCGCACTCGGGGATCGCGTCAGCCACCCGCTCGCTTCCTCGGGTCGGCCGGAAACGATCGGGCCGCGATCAGCCGCGCCGAGATCTGCGCGGCGCCCTCGATGACGTCGTCGAGTCGGGGGCCCAGCGCGGTGATCAGCGAGGCCTGTCCGGCATCGGTTGCCTCCTCGATGGCGACACGCGCACGACGACCGGCCTCGGTCAGCGCGTGCCCCGCCATCCAACCCCTCGCCTCCAGGCGTTCGACCGCCGCGTCGAGAGCCGCGGGGCCGAAGCCACGCGTGGCGCTGTACTCGCCGAGCGAGAAGCCGAGCCATCGCTCGGTCAACACGTTCGCCTCGACGGCGTCGAGCCCGGCGCCCACGAGCGCAGCCAGGTGGCTGTCGCCCCGGTGTTCGCGAACCAGTTCGGCGGCACGCCACAGCCGGCCGCTGGGCGAGGTCGGCAGCGGCAACGACCGCAACGCGGCGAACAGCGGGCGCCCGATCGCGTCGAGTCCGCCGAGTACATCCAGCAGCGGCTCGGCGAGTGCGGCGCACTCGTCGTCGGTGGCGACCGAGCCCACGCTCGCCGCACCACCCGCAACACGCGCCGCGAGGATCTCGTCACGAGTCACTGCGGCTGCGCCAGCCTCATAGACTGCACCGATCAGTCCGGGATCGAACGCCCCGAACGTCGCGGCGACCAGCCCGGCAGGCGGGGTCCCAAGTGCGGCCGCGCGGCCCCACACGTAACCGGGGAAGAAGTCGACGCCGAGTTCGGTGAGCTGCTCGCCGGCGGCACGCGACCACCAACCCTGTGTCGCGATCGGTTCCAGGGCATCGCGTAGCCGGCGGGCCGGGGTGGTGGTCACGTCCGGTTCCGGGATCGGCTCGTCGAGCGGCGCGAGGAAGATCGCGGCGATGTCGTCGTAGGTCACCTCATGAGTCTCCCCGACCGGTGCCCGGCCGCCATCAGCGACGCGCTCAGTAGCTGCTGCGGATCAGTTCGAGGTCGCCGGCGATCAGCGGCACACGAACGTCGAGTCCAGAGCTCGACAGGTCCAGACTCACACCGTCCATCCCGTGCACGTCCCAGTTGCGCGGTTCGGCTCCGACGATCCGGAAGCCGGTGCGCTTGGTCGGATCCTCACGGAGCGGCGCGAGCCGCAGCCGGAGATTGCCGTCGACCCACTGGGCACGGGTGAACGCCATCGTCGGGAAGTCGACGCCGACGATCTGCGGGCACGGTTCGAGTGGCGCCTCGGACAGCCGGGTCCACATGCCTCGTCCGGCTGCTTCACCAGCCGCCAGGAACGCGTTGAACTGACCGCGGGGATGGGGTTCGTTCAGCCGCAGTCCCCACGTGAACTCGCCGCGTTCTGTGTCCCACGTCGGTTCGTACGACGCATCGATGGCACGTTCGAGCCGGTCCGCGAGATCGTCGAGGCCCCACTCCTTGGCGAGCACCAGCGACGAGCCGATCGCCCGGCTCGGGTTCAGCGGAAGCTGCGTTTCCCCGCCGAGGCCGATCGACAGGTAGCCGGCCTCGAACAACCGCATCGCGTCCGCCGGTTCCTGCGGTGCCGCGTAGAACGACGTGGTCAGCGCCGCCTGGACCGGCAGTCGGTGGTGCACGTCGAGGATCGGGTCGTAGTAGAAGGTCGTCAGCTGCGGCGGCGAGTCACCGGCCAGGTCGAGGTAGTGCTCGCGGGCGTACGTCCACCAGGGCTCGAACGCCCGGCGGTGGAAGTCGGTGCCGTGTCGGTTGTCGTGAAGCCTCAGACCGAGGCCAGCTCCGGCCAGTCAAAACGGCCAGACCTTGGTGTTCTCTCAATGGCACCCGATCGGAGCGGCCAGCCACTGGCGACACAGGTGATCAGCGATCTCGGAATGCGTCCAGGTGAAGGTGTTGTCACCGTCGCGGATCATTTCGAATGGCCGGTTCCAGCGGTCGTCGTCGCCGGCGGCGATCATCGAACGGATGCCCAGCAACACGAGGAAGAACCCCTTGTAGAACAACATCCCGTCGGCCGCCACCGGGTCCATCTGGAGCCCCCACGGCTCGATCCCGTTGGCGGTCCAACCGGGAGCGTCGTAGTCGCCGAACAGCTCCGGCGGGATGAACAACCGGTAGATGTCCGGGTAGTTCGCTCGGGCTGGGTCGTGGCCGAACTGCGTCAACCAGTCGCTCGCCGACCACCAGGCGGTGTGCCGCTCGATCAGCTGATCGAGGATCGCCACGTACGGCTCGGTCCACGCCGGCGTGCGGTGCGCCATCAGACCCATCGCGTACGACGAGTCGACGAGGTCGAAGCGATGCCAGCTCGCCATCGGCGGATCGGACCGATCGTCCCAGTGCGGGTGAGGATGGCCGCCGCGGCTCCAGTCATCGGGGGTGTGCGCCTTGCGGTGGAGGTAGCGCAACCACCCGAGAGAACGCTCCGACAGCTCCACGGCGTCACCGTAGTTGGGTCACCGGGGAGCTGCGCCGCCGAGATGCGACCGACCGGGGAGCCTCAGCCCCCCAGCGTCCGTCGCCACGGACGGTCCGGATCGAACAGGTGCATCTCGAACTCGGCGGACAGCTCCTCGAACACCCGCAGCCCTCGCACGCTGTTTCCGATCGAGTCGAGGCGTGGCGAGAAGGTTGCGAGCCCACCGGCGCCCGGCAGCATCCCCAGGATCCCGCCGCCCACCCCGCTCTTCGCCGGGATGCCGACGGAGTAGGCCCACTCCCCCGCGTAGTCGTACATTCCACACGTGAGCGCCACCGTCAACATGTCGCGGGTGACCTCGCGCGAGACGATCTGTTCGCCGGTCAGCGGATGGGCCCCGTGGTTGGCGATGATCGCGCCGATCATGGCGAGATCGGCCACGGTGACGAGCACCGAGCACTGCGCAAAGTACAGGTCGAGCGTCTCTTCGACGTTGTCGCCGATGATCCCCCGGCTCAACATCAGGTAGGCGATCGCCCGGTTCCGATTGCCGGTCGCCCGCTCGGACGCCCACACGTCGCGATCGATCTCGGGTCGGCGACCGAGATAGCGCTCGTACATCGAGCGCATCATTTCGATGCGCTGATCGACCGAATCGCCCTCGACAAGGTCGGTGACCGCTATCGCGCCGGCGTTCACCATCGGGTTGGGCGCGCGGTTCGTCGCCTCGTCCAACTCGATCGCGTTGAAGCTGTCCCCCGTCGGTGACACCCCCACCTTCGCGAGCACGGCATCACGACCGTGGAGCTCCAGGGCCAGGCCGTACACGAGGAGCTTCGAGATCGACTGGATCGTGAACGCGTGCTCGACGTCGCCGACGAGGATCTGTTGGCCGTCGAGCGTGACCGCAGCGATCGCGAACCGATCCGGATCGACTGCGGAGAGCTCGGGGATGTACGACGCCGGCTCGCCGTCCTGCAGCGGCGCGTACCGCTCGTGCAGCTCGACGCAGACCTGTTCGAACCAGGCTCGCTGCTCGTGGGACGGTCCGGCGTTGCTCATGCGGTCACGGTAGACGGACAGAACCGGAGCGGCGGTGCCGTCTCAGCGGGCGAGTAGTTGCTCGCTCACGGACCAGAGGCGCTCAGCCGTGGCAGTGTCGGCGATGTACGGCGCGAACCCGTTCTTGCCGATGTTGCCCCCCTCGACGCCGACGCCGCAGTCGGCGAGGTAGGCACCGTTGTGTCCGGCGAGATCTGCCGACGTCGAGGCCCACACCTGCGTGGCGGCACCCTGCGGGATCGACTTGAACTGCATGCCGCCGGACTCACCGGCTGCCTCCGAACGCTCCTTCGCGCGGTCGAGCATCTGCTGCAACAGGTCGTCGTTCAGGTGCCGGCCAAGGTTGGTCATGATCCCGCCCGGGTGCACCGACAACGACAGCGCGCCGTCGATGCGCTGCGACAGCGCGAGCGCGTGGAGCGCGTTGGCGGACTTCGATCGGCCATAGGCCTCCCAGGCGTCGTACGGGGTGCGCTCGAAGTTGGGGTCGTCGAGGTCGACGTTCGCGATGCCGTGAGCGGCCGACGACAGGATCACGATGCGCGGATCGTTGCCTGCGAGAACCGCCGGTTCGAGTAGGCGGGTCAGCTCGAAGTGGCCGAGATGGTTGGTGCCGAACTGCATCTCGAAGCCGTCGGAGGTGTGGCCGAACGGGCACGCCATCACCCCGGCGTTGTTCATCAGCACGTCGATGGGGCGCCCCGACTCGATGTACCGGCCTGCGAACGACCGAACACTCGCGAGGTCGGCGAGATCGACGGTATCGAGCGACAGATCGGCGTCCGGCACCTCGGCACGAACGCGCTCGGCGGCCTCGGCGTTCTTCTGCGGGTCGCGGGCGAGCATGAGGATCGACGCACCGTGCGCTGCGAGCGCACGCGTCGACTCCTCGCCGAGGCCGCTCGCAGCCCCGGTGATCACGAAGCGGCGCCCGGACAGGTCGATGCCTTCGAGCACGTCGTCGGTGGTGGATTCGAACGAGAAGGTCATGCGACGACAGTACGCAGACCTTCACGGGACACCGTCACCGAGGCGCGTCGAGCCGATCGTTCCGTGAACGTTTCGTGTCGAGAAACGGCTGCGCAACGGCCGCGAGCGCCTTCGGAAACACGGCCATGAGGCCGAGCGAGATCCCTCCGCCCGGGCCTACGTTGCCAGCCGTCCCGACCGGGACCACGTTCGAACCAAGGAGTTCACCATGCGTACACGTACCCCAGCAGCACTCGCCATCGTCGGAGCCCTCGCTCTCGCCGCCTGCGGAAGCGACGACAACTCGGCCGACGATGCCGCGGCGAGCCCGGCCACGACCGAGGCCATGGCCGAGGACGAGATGTCCGAGGACGAGATGTCCGACGACGAGATGTCCGACGACGAGATGTCCGACGACGAGATGACCGAGACGACCGACGACATGTCGGATGACGAGATGTCCGACGACGAGATGTCCGACGACATGAGCGACGAGGAGATGGCAGCCGCCGAGGGTGACCTCGTCGTCGTTGCGTCCGGGCGTGACGACCTCACGACTCTCGTCGCGGCCATCGAGGCGGCCGGCCTGACCGCGGCACTGACCGGCGAGGGCCCGTTCACGATCTTCGCTCCGAACGACGAGGCGTTCGAGGACTATCTCGGCGAGATGGGCATGACCGCCGAGGACGCTCTGGCAGACACCGTGTTCCTCTCGACGCTCCTCCAGGGCCACGTCGTCGAGGCCGGCGACGACTCGGCCATGGTGGCCGGCATGGTCGACAACCCGTTCGTCAGCCTCGCCGGCACAGAGCTCCCGGTCACCGTCGATGGTGACACGATCACGATCGGCGGTGCCGAGATCGTCGAGGCCGACATCTTCGCCACCAACGGCGTCATCCACGTGATCGACACCGTCCTCGCCCCCGCCTGACCCTCAGCGAACCAACCACCCAACCACCCCAACCACCCACGACACCCACCCACCGCTGCGATGAGCGAACCGCCCGAATCCCGTACTTTCGCTCATCGCAGCGATCCCACTCACCCGAGCGATGAGCGAACCGCCCGAATCGCGGCGCGTCGCTCATCGCTGGGGTCAGCCGACGATGTCGGATCACGAAACGTCGGAGAACGGGGACGAAACACTGCCCGGGTTGGATCGATCACCGCCCACGACGGGCGTACCGTCGCTGCCATGTCGAACGACACCGCCACCGACGACGCCTCGGCCGAGGCCGTCGTGACCGAGGAGCAGTCACTGGACGAACCGGTCGCCCGTCTCGTGCACCCACGAGCGATCCGCTGGCTGCACTGGATCAACTTCCCGCTGTTGATGATCATGATCTGGAGCGGGCTGCGCATCTACTGGGCCGAGGACGTGTACGCCCTCGGCATCGGAAGTTGGCAGTGGTTCGTCTTCTTCCCTGACGCCGTCTACGAGACGTTCGAGCTCGATCGACGCCTCGCCCGTGGCATGGCGTTCCACTTCACCTTTGGGTGGTTGTTCGCCATCAATGGCGCGATCTACGCCGCCTATCTTCTGGCCACGAAGGAGTGGCGCCACATCCTCCCCGACCGTCATGCAGCCAGGGAGGCCAAGGACGTGGTCCTCCACGACCTCCACATCAAGAAGAAGATGCCACCGCAGGGCAAGTACAACGCCGCCCAGCGCATCTCGTACACCGCGGTACTCGTGATGGCGCTGATCATCGTCGTCAGCGGCTTCGCCATCTACAAGCCCACACAGCTCTACCCGCTCCCCCTGCTGTTCGGCGGCTACCAGGGCGCCCGTCTCGTCCACTTCTGGATGACGATCGGTTTGGGCCTCTTCTTCCTCGTCCACGTCCTGCAAGTGATCCGATCCGGATGGGGCAACTTCCGGTCGATGGTCACCGGCTACGTGATCGAACGCAACTCCGCCGATGTCGAGACAGACGCATCGAAAGGCGGCCCCGCGTGAGCGAACCGAACGATCTCACCCGTGAACAAGAGCTCCGAGCTCAGCTCGAGGACTCCCCGACGATCCCCGTGTCAGAGTTCAAGCGGCGTTCGAGGCGCTCGTTCCTCGTCGGCGCTGCTGGTGCCGGCGCCGTCGTCGTCGGATGGCGGTGGCTCCAGGACAGCCCGGTCGATGACGGCATTCCTCAGCCGCTGCGAAACACGCTGGAGTTCAACGAGGCGGTGTGGAGCAACCTGTCCGAGGGTCGATCTGCACCCGAGCATCCCGTCTCGAAGGCGACCCCGATCCAGGTCAACGGCCGCATCGGCATCCGCAACGAGATCGACCTCGACGACTGGACCGTGCGCGTGGAGGGCCCCGACGGCGAACTGCTCGACGAACTCGACCTCTCGACGTTCGAGGCGCTCCCCCAGCGCGACATGATCATCGAGCACAAGTGCATCGAGGGCTGGTCGAGCATCGTGCACTGGGGCGGGGCCCGCTTCTCCGACTTCCACGCCCGGTACGCGGATCAGGTCGGCGACGTGCCGTACGTCGGCTTCGAGACCCCCGACGGGCTCTACTACGTCGGCTGGGACATGCCGTCGGCGATGCACCCCCAGACGATGCTCGCACTCCGCCAGGGCGCCGAGCCGCTCGACCTCGACCACGGAGCGCCGCTTCGCCTCGCCACACCGAACAAGTACGGCATCAAGTGCCTCAAGCGGATCGGCGTGATCCGCTACGCACGCGAGCGCCCCGCCGACTACTGGGCCGAACGCAGTTACGACTGGTACGCCGGGCTGTGAACCCTCGAGTCCTCGCCGCCGTCGGCGCAACGGCCGTGGCACTGGTGATCGGCGCTTCGTTCGTGTTCGGCGGCGACAGCGATCCCGCTCCGGCTGCCGCCAACCCATCGGTCCCCGCGACCTCCTCGTCGGTCGGCGACGCCCCGGCGCCGACGACGGCCCCGACCCCCGACCTGCCGAATCGCGGGCCACATCCTGAGCTCCTCGAGATCGACGGCTGGCTCCAGAGCGACGTCACGTCGCTCGAGGAGCTGCGCGGCAAGGTCGTCGCCGTCCAGTTCTGGACCTTCGCCTGCCGGAACTGCCGCGCGACGATCCCGCACATGCAGGAGCTGCACGAGCGATACGGCAACCAGGACTTCGAGATCGTGGGCATCCACGCCCCCGAGTTCGACTACGAGGCCGAGGTGCCGAACATCGAGGAAGCGGCCGCCGAACTCGGCGTCACGTGGCCGATCGTGCTCGACACGAAGAAGCGCACCTTCCACTCGTGGCAGGAGGGCCCGACCGCACACTGGCCGCGGATCTACCTCCTCGACCGCGACGGCAACATCCGCTACGACCACATCGGCGAGGGCCGCTACGCCGAGACCGACGCCGCGGTGCAGGCGCTGTTGGCCGAGCCGAGCTGACCGGCGGAATCGAGCGTGCTCGCGGCGTTCTTCGAGGCCATCCGCGCAACGACGCAGCCCTGCACGCTGCTCCTCCTGATCCCACCGATCGTGATGGCGATCATCACACGTGGCCGGTGGACGGTGTTCGCGGCGATCTGTGTCGGCGCAGTGCTCGGCGGCTGGCTCTTCATCGCCAACGTCGTGGCACTCGACGGATGGCAGCTCCAGCTCAGCGCGGCACTCGTGATCACGGCGATCGGGCTCGAGCTGACCGCGCCGTCGGTTCCACAGCTGCGTCGGGCGACGACGACGAGTGCCCAGGCGGCGGTCGCCGGTCTCGTTGCGTTCGTCGCCACCCTGTGGTGGCGGCCATGCATCGGTGAGGAACTCGGCGTGATCCTCACCGGTGCCCGAAACGGCGTGAGCGGGGAACTGCCCGGGATGACCGCCTACATGCTCGGAGCGATGGTGCCGGTGCTGGCAGTCGTGCTGGTGACCCGGGCGATCGATCCGTCGCCGATGGCGGCGCGGCGGGCTGGATGGGCGGCAGGCACCATCGGCGTGGTGGTCGCGGCAGCGGTCGCCATCGGCCGCCACGACGAACTCGTCACCACACTCACCCGTTGGACGACGAGCTGAAGCACTTCGATGCCACAGGAATACCGGGTGGCGTATGTCGGTTGTCCAGAGTATGAGCAACATCACCAACTCGATCACCAAGCGGGGATTCGCCGCACTCAACGGGGTCGTACGTCCGGTGGTGCAGGCCGGCATCGGGAATCCACTCCCGATCGGCGCCGGCGCCGTCGTGCTGGAAACCACGGGGCGCCGATCAGGCCTCCCTCGCCCCGTCCCTGTGCTCTCCACCCGCCTCGGCGACACGCTGACGGTCAGCACCGTCCGGTCCGACTCGCAGTGGATCCGCAACGCCGAAGCCGACCCGAACGTCACCGTGTGGCTCGGTGGCACCCGCCGCGACGCGGTCGCCACGGTGAAGCGAGGCCCCCTCAACACGGTCCGACTCGACCTCGTCGATCGGGCCGCCTGATCGCTGCCAGCAGCGGCGAGTGCGGCCGGTCGGTCCTCAGCCCCCCGATGGACCGACCGGCTCGCAGTCGTTGCCGCACCCCGTTGTCGAACTCGTGAAGCCGTCCGGCGCCGGTCGGTGCAGCACCGCACCGGTCGGGGCGAACCGCACCGTCCCCTCGCCGTCGACGGCAGCGGTCCCGTCGACGATCAGGCTGTAGCCGCCGTCGTTGACCGGCGGGTAGCAGAGTGAGATCGCAGGACGCGCCCCCGCGTTGCGAGCAGTTCCTCGCCCGACCGACATCACCAGATGGTCGGTATCCCACGTCGGCGTCACCGCCACGATGTGCGGACGAAAGTCGTCGCGAACCGTGAGCAAATAGGCCCAGCCGTACTCGCCCGTGGCAGCGGCCAGATCCTCGATGGCGACGGGAATGCTCATGCCGCCAGGGTAGACCCGACCCCTCCCCCGTTCCGGCTGATCGGCGACGAACTGTTCCGCCTCGGCATCGCCCATGAGGTGGTCGAGGACGACAGGTCCGCTCCCGATCCGAAGCGCTGGCTCCGACGGCGGCACCACCCCATCGCGCTCCTGAACCCCAGCGGCGAATCCCGATATTTCCGACCGGTTTTGTCGGATATTCGCTATCGTCTCCGGGGCGACGCCTCCCCGGCGTCCGGCATCCCGAACCGCCTTCACTGACAGGAACCTCACCATGGCCGTCCGCCTCGGAGACATCGCACCCGACTTCACCGCATCGACCACACAGGGAGAGATCAGCTTCCACGAGTGGCTCGGGGATTCCTGGGGCGTGCTGTTCAGCCATCCCAAGGACTTCACTCCGGTGTGCACGACAGAGCTCGGCTACGTCGCCAAGATCAAGCCCGAATTCGACAAGCGCAACGTCAAGGTGATCGGCCTGTCGGTCGACCCGGTCGAGAGCCACGTCAAGTGGGAAGGCGACATCGAGGAGACCCAGGGCACCGCGGTCAACTTCCCGATGATCGGCGACCCCGACCGGACGGTCGCCGACCTGTACGACATGATCCACGAGAATGCCAGCGACACCCTGACCGTGCGGTCGGTCTTCGTGATCGGGCCCGACAAGAAAGTCAAGCTCACCCTCACCTACCCCGCGTCGACGGGGCGCAACTTCGACGAGATCCTCCGGGTGATCGACAGCCTCCAGCTCACCGCCGACTACAAGGTCGCCACCCCCGCGAACTGGAAGGACGGCGAGGACGTCATCATCGTGCCGGCACTCTCGGACGACGAGGCCAAGGACCTGTTCCCCGCCGGCTGGAACCCCGTCAAGCCGTACCTCCGCGTCACCAAGCAACCCAACCGCTGACCCGAACCCAACCTCCACACCACGAACACAACCCGAAATTCGGAGCGATCGTTGCGCTGGGCGCGCGCATCCTCCCGAATTTCGGGTTGGGGCGGGTTGGTGGTCGGTCGGTGGGCAGCCGGGGATCAGAGCCAGTTCGCCTCGACCCAGGCCCGCACCGCGGGCGCGAGATGGTGGAGGTGAGCGCCGGGGTCCGCACGAATCTGGGTGGCGGAGATCGGCACGGTCACACGTTCGGCGTCGACGACGACAGGCTCGGCAGCGAACCGACTCGCCAGTTCGACGACGTACGCATCCGAGGAGAACACGGCGTGAGGACCCTCGTCGTGCGGCCAGGCATCGGTGAACAGCGCCATCCACTTCGCCCACAGCTCCTCGTCGTCGAAGTCGGTGCCGAGACGGTGACGGAGCTCGATCACGGTGACCTCGGGATGCAGCTCGGCGAGCCATGCCGCGCGCAGATGGCCGGGAGCGGTGTCGCTGCCGGGTGAGGTGTTCACGAACACCACCAGCAGCTCGCAGCGCCGCGCTGCCCACTCGATCATGTGCGAATGGCCGAGATGCGGCGGATCGAACCGACCGACGATCAGCCCGGTCGAGTGCACCGTCTCGTCGCTCATCGTCACCGGAGCTTCACGCCACCGGTTCGCCAGGACGATCGACGACGAGCGCGGCGAGCGACGCTGCAACCGACCTCCACCCGGACCCCAGGTGGCCCGCCTCCCGGTGCGACGGCTCGTGCAACACGACCGAACGAGTGAGACCCACCAGCTCGCGAGCAACCACATCACCTGCGCCACGTGCGGTCGACGATGCATCGTCGAAGCGAGCGACCGAGTCGTCACGCCGACCGAGCTGCATTGCGGCGGCACCTGCGGACGTTCCCGCGATCACTCGGTCGAGGTAACTCGCCCCAGCATCGGCGGCGACCTGATCGGCATCGTCGATCGACCCTGAAGGATCACCGGTGATCGCCCGGGCGAGCGCTCGCACGGACAGCATGTACGGCGTGACGCTCTCGACCACCTCGAGCACGGCCAGTGCCTCGTCGGCACGGCCGACCTGGCACAACGCCAATGCCAGGGTGATACGCGACTCGGAACCGTCGGCCCCCATCGCCAGCGACCGGTCGAGCGCGAGCTCGCTGATCGACAGCGCCCGATCGCCGAGGCCGAGGTGCACTGCGGTTCCGGCGGCGGCCATCATCGGGAACGACAAGTTGCCGAACGACTCGCTCATGGCCAGCGATTCCTCGATACCGCGCTCGGCCTCGTGGGTGCGACCGAGCGCCACCAGCGCCCGCATTCTCGGAGCGAGTGCCTGCACGACGCCGAACTTGTCGCCGATCTGACGGAAGTTCGTCAACGCGCGGCGTGACAGCTCCTCGGCTTCGACGAACCGCGACGACCACAGGTGGATCGCAGCGATCAGCGAGTCCATCATCGCCGGCGCCCACGCATCGCCCAGCTCCACCGAGTCTCGACGGACCTCGACGGCGAGCGCCTCGGCCTCCTCGAAACGCCGCTGGTAGAAGCGCACGTACGCGAGCAGACCAGCGGCCCAGCCGCGGCCGAAACGATCGCCGAGCAGGTCGAACTCCTGCGCTGCGGTGAGCAACCGGGTCTCGGCCAGCGCGGCGTCGCCCGACAGGAACGCGACCCAGGCCTGGTGCTGGCGCACCCAGGCGCGCCCGCGGAGGTCGTGCATACGCTCGGTGAGCGATTCGGCCTCGCCGAGCAGCCACTCGGCGTCGCTCAACGACCCGCCGAACACCTCGGCGAGTCCCCGCTCTCGCAGCGACGCCGCCAGCTCGGTGTCGTCGCCCAAATCACGGAAGATGTCGACGCTGGCGCCGAGCTCTCGTCGCGCCCCCGCGAGATCGCCGTCGCGCTGGTGCAGGACGCCGCGCAGCCGACGGGCGACACCTTCCTGGCGTCGATCGGCTGCCGCCACCGCGGCTTCGAGCGCATCATCGGCATCGGCGAGCGCGGGGGCCAGCGCCCGACGTTCGGTCTGCGCCTGCGCCCGCAGCAGCAACAACTCGCGGGCGATGGACGCATCGCTGGGTCCGAGGTCGAGCGCCCGCGTGGTCTGGCGGCGCACCTGGTTGAACGCCCCGACGTCCATCGATCGCTTGGCCGCCTCGTACAGCAGACCGACCGCCCGGTCGGCGATGTCGTCAGGCAGGCCCGGGACCGGTCCGATTTCCGCAGCCAACTCCGCGGCGCAAGCAGCGTGATGCGCCACCTGCTCGATCGGCACATTCTGCTCGCGTCGCATCACCGCTGCCGTGCCGCCGTGACGCTGCGCCCGCACGAGCTTCGTCAACGTCTGGTAGGCAACTTCGCGCACGACATCGCTGCGGAACTCCCACGTCGGGCCGTCGATCTCGAGCAAGCCGGACTC
The DNA here is from genome assembly GCA_035529175.1 of Ilumatobacteraceae bacterium. GTDB lineage: Bacteria > Actinomycetota > Acidimicrobiia > Acidimicrobiales > Ilumatobacteraceae > Sva-07. The sequence goes on along the minus strand of DATKXG010000338.1, from coordinate 10,596 downwards.
CAAGAGCTCCTCGAGGTCGTCGGGATCGAACCGCTGGTCCATCTCGACGGCGAACTTCTCCAACGACACGACCGGCCCCGACGCCCCGAGCACTGCGGCGTTGTCGATGATGGCTCGCTGAGCAACGGGCAACTGGTCGAGGCGGGCAGAGATCAGCGCCCGCAGAGATCCCGGCAGCGTCGTGCTGGCCGGGTTGGACTTGGCGAGTTCCGCGAGCTCGATGAGGAACAGCGGATTGCCGCCGCTGCGTTCGTACAAGTTGTCGACGAGCGCAGCGTTCGCCATCGGCCCCAGCACGGCACTGATCAACCTGCCTGCTTCGTCGTGGGTCAACGGATCCAACGGCATCCGGACAGTCACCGGGTGATCACTCACCGGCGGCCAGTCGATGTCGGCATCGTCACGTTGCGCCGTGACGATCAGCAGGGGCCGATCGACCAGCGAACGCGCCACACGATGCAACAGCTCCAGGATCAGCACGTCGGCCCACTGCAGGTCGTCGATCCACAACACGACCGGACCGGTCCTCGTGCGCCGTCGCAGCCCTTCCACGATCAACGAGAACAGGATCTCGCGGGCTTGCGCCGGCGGGACGTCGTCGAGTTCGGACGGATGGCCCACGAGATGGAGCACGCCCTCGACGAACCGTCCGAGCACGGGGTCGTCGGCGTCGAACCCGTACAGCTCGACCCCCTTGGCCCGACTCACCTCGCGGAGGAGTTCGGGCGGCGCGTCCTGGTCGAGTTCGAGACGCCGGAACAGCGCGGTGGCGATCGGCGCCCACACGTTCGTCTCGCCGTAGGGGGCGCATGCTCCCGAGAAGATGGTGACGGCCCGACTCGGGAACGCGTCGAGTGCTTCGGCGACGAGCCGGGTCTTGCCGGCCCCCGCTTCCCCCGTGACCGACACGATCGCGCTTCGGCCGTTTGCCGCCATCGCCATGATCGAAGCGAGCAGTTCCCACTGCGTCGAACGGCCTACGAACGCGACGTCGTGGAACCTGGCACCGATCCGCGGGACTCGACGCCGGCGTCCCGTGACCCGCCACACCCGCACCTGCTGCGCTCTGCCACGAACGTCGAGCGTGTCGACCGGTTCGCGCAGGATCTCCTCCGAGGCGAGCGACTCGGTCGCGTCACCGATCAGGATGCCGCCGGGCTCGGCGAGGCTCTGCAGGCGCGAGGCGACGTTGACCACGTCGCCCATGGCGGTGTACTCGGCGGTGCCGGACACGTTGCCGACGACGACCTCACCAGTGTTGACGCCGATCCGCAGTCGAAGCGGACCGTCGAGGTCCGGTTGCTCGTCGACGAATCGTGCGAGCGATTCGTGCATCTGCAGCGCGGCGCGGATCGCTCGGTCGGCGTCGTCCTCGTGGGCCACGGGCGCCCCGAAGAGCGCGAGGATCCCGTCTCCGAGCACCTTGTCGATGCGGCCGCCGAAGGCGGTGATATCGGCGATCAAGCGCTCGAAACTGGCGTCGATCAGGCGCTTGACCCGCTCGGGGTCGAGGTGCTCGGACAACGCCGTGTACCCGACGAGATCAGCGAAAACGACGGTCACCACCCGGCGCTCCTCGGCGGCCGGCGGCGCAATCTCGTGACCGCACGCAGGACAGAACCTGGCTCCGTCGGGCAGCGTGGAGTCACACGAGGCGCAGGTGGTCATGTCAACGGGTGATCGTACGGCACGTCCACCCATGGGCGGGCCACCGTGCCGTGCCCGCTGCTGAGGGTCGCCCGGCATGCGGCTGACCCACGATCCCCCAAAAGGCTGATGCGGTGGCCGCGAATGGCCGGTAGACCTGTGTCATGGCCACGCCTCCCGCTCCCCCTGCACCTCCGGCCCCGGGCACCGTTGCTGCTGCCGGCGCCATCGACGCCCGCAAGACCTACGGCGTCGGCGACGCACAGGTCCATGCACTCGACGGCGTCAGCGTTTCGTTCGAAGCCGGCAAGTTCAGCGCCATCATGGGGCCGTCCGGGTCGGGCAAGTCAACGTTGCTGCACTGCCTCGCCGGACTCGACACCTTGACCTCCGGGGCGACGTTCATCGGCGACACCTACCTCGCGGCGCTCGACGACAAGGAGCTCACCGAGCTGCGCCGCACCAAGGTCGGCTTCGTCTTCCAGGCGTTCAACCTGATCCCGACACTGACCGCCGACGAGAACATCCGGCTGCCGATGATGCTCGGCGGTGACGCAGGCGACAAGGAGTGGATCGACCACGTCGTCGCCACGGTCGGCCTCGGCGATCGTCTCAAGCACCGCCCGAGCGAGCTGTCGGGCGGCCAACAGCAACGTGTGGCCGTGGCACGGGCACTCGCATCGCGGCCGCAGATCATCTTCGCCGACGAGCCGACCGGCAACCTCGACTCGGTCACCGGCACCGAGATCCTTTCGTTCATGCGTGACGCCGTACGCGAGTTCGGCCAGACCATCGTGATGGTGACCCACGATCCGGTTGCGGCGTCGTACGCCGACCGGGTGGTGTTCGTCGGTGACGGAAGGATCACCGGCGAGATGGTCGACCCGGGCGTCGACCAGATCATCGACCAGCTCAAGCACTGGGACTGAACGTGAGCGCAGGGACCCTCATCGCTCGCAAGAGCATCCGAGCCCGCTGGGGCCGCACGCTCGCCATCTTGTTCGCGATCACCGCCAGCGTCTCGTTCGTGGTCGGCTCGTTCGTGCTCGCGGACAGCCTCCGCGCCACGTTCGACAACCTCTTCCAGGAACTCAACGAAGAGGTCGATCTCGAGGTACGCGCCGCCCAGGCGTTCGAGAGCGACGACGCTCGTGACCCGATCGATGTCTCGCTCGCAGAGTCGATTCGTGCGGTCGAGGGTGTCGCGATCGTCGAGCCGGTCCTGCAACGGTACGCGCAGCTCCTCGACTCCGACGGTGAGGCGATCAGCCCGCCGGGCGGCCCGACCATCGGCGTGTCGTGGGAAGGCGCCGACGGCCTGCAGGGGGTCACGATCAAGGAAGGTCGCGCACCGCAGGGGCCAGAGGAACTCGCCATCGACAAGGCAACCGCCGACGCCGAGGACTTCGCCGTCGGTGACACCGTCTCGTATCTCACCGACGTCGGCACCTTCCAGGGAACGATCACCGGCACGGTCGGCCTGGGTAGCGCGGACAGCTTCGGTGGCGCGCAGCTCGTTGCGCTCGACCTCGACACCGCGCTGGTGTACTTCGGCGCCGACGGGAGGGTCGACGCGATCGACATCTCGGTGGCGGACGGCGCCGACGTCGCCGCTGTGCAACGGGCGATCGAGGACATCCTGCCGCCACAGACCGAGGTGGTCACCGGCGAGGAGGTGGCGCAAGAAACCGCCGACGACGTCAACCAGTTCGTCAACGTGTTCGGAACGGGACTGCTCATCTTTGCCTTCATCACGGCGTTCGTCAGCGCGTTCATCATCAACAACGTGTTCCAGATCACGATCGGCCAGCGACTGCGCGAGCTTGCGCTCCTGCGGGCAGTGGGAGCATCCGGCCGCCAGGTCCGTTGGATGATCTCGGCCGAGGCCTTCGTACTCGGGGTGTTGGCGACGTTGTTCGGGGTCCTCGGCGGCCTGCTGGTCGCGCGCGGGCTCATCGCCGCCTTCGACGCGGCCGGGGCTGGATTCCCCGACACACAGACCGTCCTCCAATGGCGCACGATCGTGATCGCGGCGCTGGTCGGCATCGGCATCACGATGGTGTCGGTCATCGTGCCGTCACGGCGCGCTGCGAAGATCCCGCCGGTCGCCGCGATGCGACCCGAACTCGGATTCGCGGCGATGCGGTCGCGCCGTCTCGTCGCCGGCGTCGTCGTCACCATCGTCGGAGGGATGATGTTCGTCGTCGGATTGTTCATTCGTCCGGGAGGGACCGTCGGGTTGATCGCACTGGCCGGTATCGGCGCGCTCGTCCTGTTCCTCGGTATCGCCAGCCTGTCGTCGACGGTCGCCACGCCGATCACTCGAGTGATCGGCTGGCCGGTCGAGAAGCTGTTCAAGGTGCCAGGCGCCCTCGCTCGCCAGAACGTCGCACGTGCGCCGCGGCGCACGTCATCGAGTGCCTCGGCACTGATGATCGGCGTGGCACTGGTCAGCAGCACCGCGGTGTTCGCCTCGTCGCTGCGGGCATCCTTGGTCGACACGCTCGAGAGTGCGATCTCTGCCGACTACATCATCACCGACAGCGGATTCCAGGGGCTGTCGCCGGTGGTCAGCGAGACGCTCGGGACGGTACCCGAACTCGAAGCGGTCACCCCGATCCGCGGCATCAGCGGGCAGGTGGACGGCAGCACCAAGAATTTCGGTGCCGTCGACCCTGTCGCGTTCGACAAGCTGGTCGACCCCGACCTGCAGGACGGCAGCGTTGCTGACCTCGCACTCGACGAACTGCTGCTGCACAAGGATCCGGCGAACGATCTGGATGCCACGATCGGCTCGACGATCGACGTCACCTTCCAGAACGGCGTCGAGCGAACCCTGACCGTTGCGGGCATCTACGGCGATGCGACCTTCGGCAACTGGTTGATCGGCCTCGACACCTTCTCCGAGATCAGTGACGCCCCGGCGCGGGACTTCTTCGTGATCGCGAAGCTCGCCAGCGGGGTCGATCCGGCGACCGGTGATGCAGCGGTGGAGGCCGCAATGGAGCCATTCCCGCAGGCAAACGTGCAGACCAACGCCGAGTTCCTCGACTCGCAGGAAGCTCAGATCAACCAGCTGTTGCTGATCATCACCATGCTGTTGGCCTTCGCGATCCTGATCGCGATCCTCGGCATCTCGATCACGCTGGCGCTCGGTGTGTTCGAACGGACCCGCGAAATCGGATTGCTTCGTGCGGTCGGCATGAACAAACGTCAGACCCGCCGCTCGGTCAGGTGGGAAGCGGTGATCGTGTCGACGTTCGGCGCGTTGGTCGGCATCGTGGTGGGAACGTTCCTCGGCGTGGTGCTGACGTTGGCGGTACCCGACGACGTCATCAGCAAGCTGGCCTTCAACCCGACGATCATCGTGGCGATCCTGATCGGTGCCGTGATCGCCGGCCTGCTGGCTGCGCTGTACCCGTCGTACAAGGCGTCGAACATGAACGTCCTCGAGGCCATCGCCACCGAGTGACGCATCACAACACGGGTCAGACCCGCGATGTAATGCGTCGGTAGCGTGGCGACATGGCGCTCGACCCTGCGGACCTGCCCGACGAGGTGCTGACGTTCCTCCGTGAGTACCACCTCGCCACCCTCACGACCTTGCGCGACGACCTGTCGCCGCACGTGGTCGCCGTTGGGTTCAGCTACGACGCGGACGCACAGGTCGCGCGGGTCATCACGTGGGCCGGCTCGCAGAAGGCGATCAACGCCGGACGAATGCAGCAGCGCGGCCAACGCGCTGCTGTCGCCCAGGTCGACGGCGGGCGCTGGTTGAGCCTGGAGGGTCCGGTGCGTCTGGTCACCGATCCCGACGGCGTGCGGGCCGGCATGGACGGCTACGCGGCCCGGTACCGCCAGCCGAAGGAACGCGACGACCGCGTCGTGATCGAGATCGCCGTCGAGCGCATCCTCGGCCGCGGCTGACGATTACATCGCGGGTCTGACCCGTGAAGTAATCAACTGGCGTCGCGGTTCCAGGGGAGCTCGGCGAGCCAGCGCTGTGCCGCGGGGTGCGGATCCATGGGGGTGTCGTCGGCCGACTTCTCGAGCCGCGGGTCGAGATGAGTCTGACATCCCGGACACCAGTAGAGGATCCGACGGTGCTCGCCCATCCGACGACATTCGATCGTGTCGGCGCATCGAGCGCAGCGCTGCACGTTGCGGCCGTAGACCGCAAGGCCGCCCCTGACGGATGGTGCGGTGATGCGCTTCGCATGATGCAGGTTCGAGCGCAGCATCCGCGCGGCGGTGTTGACGACTCGAATGGCGTCGCGCTCGCTGAGCGCTCCCACAAGCGCGTACGGGCTCAGTTCGGTCGCCCAGAGCACCTCGCATCGGTACACGTTGCCGACCCCGCACATGACGCGCTGGTCGAGCAGGACCTCGGCAATGCGGGTGTTCGGTTCCGGGTACGTGAGCAACAGATTGACGACCTCGCCGAGGGCGGTGTTCGGCTTGCACAGATCCGGGCCCAGCCGTCCCATGCCCGGATGGCGGCGGCGATCGGGCTTGCGGTACGTCTCGACGGTCGGTGCGTTGAAGCACACCGCAACCCAGTCGTCGACCTCGATCGCGGCGCGCATCTGGGTGTACGGACGCCGCCAGTTGTCACCGCGCCGGTACAGGTGCCACGAACCGGTCATTCGCATGTGGGTGTCGAGGACGAGGCCGTCGTCCCACTCGATCTCGAGGTGCTTGCCGTGGCTCTCGACCGCCTCGACGACCCGTCCGGCCTGCGGGACCGGGCCGATGAGTCGGGGCGCATCGAAGCGAAGCATCGGCTTGCCGGCGAGCGCCGTTCTCAGGGCGCTGGCCGATCGATGGATCGTGTCGCCTTCGGGCATCGGACAATGATGGTACGCCACACACCAGGGTGGCCTGCGTGATGCCCGTCGCCGAGTCGTAGCGTCGAGGACCGATGCCCGCCACCGATCCGCCTGTTGATCCGCTCACACAGACGAGTGCGCCTGCGGGCATCTCCGCGACCGCGCTGCGCGCAGCACTCCCGCTGTTCATCCCGGCGATTCCGTTCGGCCTCGTCGTCGGCGTCGCGATCACCGACTCGGCGATGCCGACCGCAGTGGCCTGGTCGACCAACGTCGTCATCTTCGCCGGCGCTGCGCAGCTCGCCACGGTGAGCTTGGCCGCCACGGCGACGTGGCTCACACTGGTGGCCACCGCTGCGGTGATCAACCTCCGCCACGTCATGTACAGCGCTGCGCTGTCGCCACGCTTCACCGATCAACCCCGATGGTTCCGATGGGTCGGGCCCTTCTTCCTGATCGACCAGTTGTTCGCGCTCACCAGTGTCCGAACCTCGCTGCCCGGCGCGGAGTGGCGGCGGTTCTACTTGACGGCCGGCGTGTTCTACTTCCTCTCCTGGACCACCGTCGTCACGGTCGGCCTCGTGGTCGGATCGTCGATTCCGGTCGAGTGGCGCCTCGACGTGGCCCCCGCAATCATGTTCGCCGGGCTCGTGGTGCTCGGGCTCGCGAATCGACCCGGCATCGTTGCGGCGGTCGTCGGCGCCGGCGTGTGTCTGCTCGCGCTCGACGTCCCCAACAACGGCGGCATCCTCGTGGGGGCGATCAGCGGTGTGATCGCCGGTTACTTCGCGGACGTCGCCGAAGTCCGACGAGCCGAGGCTCGACGAGACACGGCGGCCGAACGATGAACACAGTTCCTGCGATCGCTGCGGTCGTCTCGGTCGGCATGATCACCTATGCATCGCGGGCGGGACTGATCGTGTTCCTCGCCGATCGCCCACTGCCGACGAACATCAGCCGTGCGCTGCGCTACGTCGGCCCGGCGGTGCTGTCAGCCCTGACGGTCAACCTGCTCGCAGGTGGTCAGGGCATCGGCGGTGTCGAGTTCGTCGAGGTCGCAGCGCTCGGCGTGGCGATCGTCGTCGCTGCGGTGGCCCGCAACCTGCTCGCTGCGTTGGGGGCCGGCATGGTCACGCTGTGGCTCCTGCTGTGGCTGCTGTGACGTGGTCGCGTCACAACCGCCACGCACCGTGTGAGGGTGTGACACTCCGGGAGCGGTTCAGGGGAGTTTGCCGACGTGGGCGAGCGCGAGACGGATGAGGCGGTCGTGGCCGCTCGTCATCTGGGCGATCACCTCGCTGCTCACCGCTTCTTCCGGGCTGAACCAGGAGAGATCGAGCGCCTCCTGGGTGGGCTCGCACTCGCCGTCGACCGGGACGACGTAGGCGAGGCTCACGGCGTGATGTCGGGGGTCGTAGAACCCGGATCGGTCGGGGTTGGGGAAGTATTCGACCACGGTGAACGGGGTCGGGTTGGCCGGCACTCGCGGGAAGGCCATCGGTCCGAGATCCTTCTCGCAATGTCGCATCAATGCCTCGCGCACGCGCTCGCCGAAGAGCACGCGACCAGTGACGACCATGCGGCTGATCGAGCCGTCGGAGGCGACCCGTAACAGCATGCCGACCTCCGTGACGTTGCCGAGTGCGTCGACACGCACCGGCACGGCATCGACGTACACGATCGGTACATGCGCCCGCACGAGTTCGAGATCCTCGGGTGAGAGCCATCCGGTCGAAGTCTGAGTGCTGGCGCCTTCGTCGATGTCGGTCACGCCCTCGATGATCTCACGCGGAGCCGTTGTGCTCCCACATCCGCTCCGCTCCAGCGCTGTGGCGTCGGTCGCGAGGTGCGCCGGATGCGAGCATCGGACGATGCACGAAGACGGACCACGCTGGAACGAGCGCTACGCGGCGAGCCCGGCGCCGTCGCCCCGGGCGCCGGAGGCGCTCGACCGCTGGCCCGAGCTCGCCTCGCTGCTCCCTGAATCCGGACGCTGCCTCGACATCGCGAGCGGCACCGGCGCCGTGACGCTGTGGCTCGCGCAGCAGGGCTTGAACGTCACTGCGTTGGACGTCTCGGACGTCGCGATCGAACGACTGGAGGCAGCGGCGAGCGCGAGCGGGCTGTCCGGTCGCATCGATGCCCGCACGGTCGATCTCGACCAGGGTCTGCCCGCGGACCTCGACGACCTCGACCTGGTGGTGTGCCAGCGTTTCCGCGAGCCCGCGCTCTACCGGCCGATCGTCGACCGTCTCCGAATCGGTGGCCTCGCTGTCGTCACGGTGTTGTCGGGCGTCGGGGCCGACGACCCCGGACCGTTCCACGCCACCGCTGACGAACTCTCGATCGCGTTCGGGTCGGACGAACGCTGCGAGATCCTCCACCAGTTCGAGGGGGGCGGCATCGCCCACCTCGTGATACGGCGTCGTTGAGCCCTGACCCCGGAGGTTCAGGAGCCGGCGAGCAGCACCTCACGTAGCGCTTCGTGGCGCGTCGACGCAGGTGCGCTGCTCTCGACGAAGTCGACGAGCAGGCTGGCGAAGGTGTCGGGTTGCTCGACGTGCGGGAAGTGGCCGACGCCTTCGATGATCTCCAGTCGGCTCGTCGGGATCAGCTCGTGTGCGGCGTAGGCGTGGGCAACCGGGATGATGCCGTCCTGGTCGCCCCACACGATCATCGTCGGCACGTGGGCGGCGAGGTACAGCCGGTCGCTGGCGTTCACGGTCTGCCCCGTCGGTTCGATCACGCCACGCATCGTGCGCACGAACGCCTTGCGGTTCGTCGCGCCGGCGAGCGAGCTGTAGGCACGCCACATCTCTGCGAGTTTCGGCGAGCGGATGTTGCGACGCCCGAGCTGGCGACCCACGTTGGTCGCCCGGTCGACCAGTGGCTTCGGGAACGCGATGGGCATCACGTACTCGGCACCCGGCAGGGTGAGCAGGCGCAGCAGGCACGACACCTCGCGTCCGAGGCCGCCACTGCCGACGAGCACCAGCCGGTCGACGAGATGCGGGTGTTGATACGCGAGCTGCATCGCCACGCCCCCACCGAAGGAGTGCCCGACAATGGTGACCGTCTCGACGCCCAGGATCGAGAGGAAGTCGCGCAACCCGCTGGCGAAGGCGCCCAGTGAGTAGTCACCGGTCGGTTTGGCGGACTCGCCGTGGCCGAGCAGATCGACCGCGATCACGTCGGCGTGCGGCGTGAGCAGCGGGATCACGTCGTCCCACGTCTTGGAGCTACCGGCGAGCCCATGGATCAGCAGGATCGGCTCGCCCGTGCCACCACGGCGATATCCGACCGAGTGGCCGTGAATGGAGACGTGCTGAAGCGGAAGTCGCTGGCTCACCCTCCCAGTATCACCGGTGAGGTCGGCACTCGTGCAGGGCCGAATGGACGGAAATTCGTCCGGACTGTGCCGGTCGAGGTCCCGGGAGCGTGGTGAACGATCAGTCCAGCGCTGGATCGGGGGTCGGCGCCGTACGCCGCGGGCCGGTGTCGACCCACCGGGAGAAGTCGAGGGGGTCCATCCGACGGCTGGGATGCCCGGTCGTCGCAAGCCAAGACAGGAAATGGCCGGGCGCCAGCGGGCGCGAAATGCAATACCCCTGGGCGACGTCGCAGCCGAGGTCGCGAAGCCGTTCGAGCACCTCGTTGTTCTCGACGCCCTCAGCCACGACCACGAGACCGAGGTTGTGCCCGAGGTCGATGGTCGATCGCACGATCACCTCGTCCTGCTCGTCGAGCAATACGTTCGCAACGAAGCTCTGGTCGATCTTGAGTTCGCCGACAGGGAGTCGGCGCAGGTAGCTCAGCGAGGAGTAGCCGGTGCCGAAGTCGTCGATCGACAGCGAGACGCCGACCTCGTGCAGTTCGTTGATCGTGGCCCGCGCCCGCGGCGCGTCGATCAACAGCGACGACTCGGTGATCTCGAGCGTGAGCATCGCCGGGTCGACGTCATTGCTGGTCAGGTGCTGCTGGACCCGCTCGGCAAGGCGTCGGTCGAGCAGATCGTGGGTCGACAGGTTGACCGAGAGGCCGAGGAGATACCCACGGTCGTGGATATCGCGCAGCGTGGAGATCCCTCGGTGCAGCATCAGATCGGTGAGCTGCTTGATCA
>DATKXG010000337.1:0-28969 GCA_035529175.1 Ilumatobacteraceae bacterium | reverse complement strand
CGAGACAGTGATCGCCGTGGAAGTGGCTGACACAGATCCTGGTGGTCGCCGCCGCCGAGACATCCGCGAATCGGAACTGCCGCTGAATGCCTTCGCCCGGGTCGAAGAGGATCCCTTCCCCATCCCAGCGCAGGAGGTATCCGTTGTGGTTCCGCTCACGAGTGGGTGTCTGGCTCGCTGTTCCCAGCACGACCAGCTCTCGCGCCGACATGTCAAGGAGCGGTGGAGTAGAGGTTGAAGCCGGTCGGCCGCACGAATCCGGCCAGCGTCATCCCCGCCTGACGTGCGGCGTCGACGGCGAGAGCGGTGGGCGCACTGACGGCGATCAGGGTGCCGAAGCCGGCGGCCCACGCCTTCTGCACCATCTCGATGCTGGCCCGCCCGCTCACGAACAGCCCCCAGTCGGCGGGAACCGATGTGCGACCGTCGAGATGGAGCCGCCCGACGACCTTGTCGACGGCGTTGTGCCGGCCGACGTCCTCCCGCAGCACGAGGATGTTGGCGTCGTCGTCGAACGCTGCCGCGCAGTGCGCGGCTCCGGTGACGCCGAACAGGCCCTGCTGCGCCCGCACCTGCTCGACGACGTTCATGAGCACCTCTCGCTTCATCGTCGCGGCTGTCTCGACCGGTGCCAGGCGCGCGACCAACGCCTCGAGTTGGTCACGTCCGCACCATCCACAACTCGACGACGTCGTTCCGAGGCGGGGCGTCGGCACCGGTGCCCGGCGATCGGTCCGCACCGTCACGGTGTTGCGACCATCCGCGAAGGGCTCACCCACACCCACGACTGGTTCCCCGTGGAGCAGGCCCTCGGTGAAGCAGAAGCCCACCGCAAGTTCGTGATCGTGGCCAGGTGTCCGCATGGTGGTGGTGACCAGGGTGTCGTCGAGCCGGATCGACAGTGGCTCCTCGACGATCAGCCGATCGGGGACGTCGATGTCGTGCAGGGCGCCGCCGACGGCTCGCACCTGTGTGACGACCATGTCGACGGCGTCGGCCGTCTCGGCGATCCGACCCGCTGCGTGGCTGTCCATGGTGTCGCCCTCGACCTCCTCGTCGGGCGCCAGACTACGCAACAGCGCGACCCGGCGTGGTGGGCTACCGTTTCGCGATGGCTGCGAGCGCCCACCGCCGGCCCCGACCCACGCATCGTCACCGCCCCCTCGACCGACTGACCGAGCCGCTCGTGCGTGACGGCGGCATCCTGCGCCCGGCGTCGTGGGACGAGGCACTCGAGCGCGCGGCGTCGGGTTTCGCTTCCGCCCGAGCTGATGGCGCCGGCTCGATCGGTGTCTTCTCGTGTTCGAAGTCGACCACCGAGATGAACTTCATCGCGCAGAAGCTGGCCCGGGTCGCCTTCGGAACCAACAACATCGACAGCTGCAACCGGACTTGACACGCTCCCTCCGTGGTCGGTCTGGCCACCGTCTTCGGAGCGGGAGGGGGGACGTCGTCGTACGCCGAGGCCGAGGCTGCCGACGTCATCGTGATGTGGGGCTCGAATGCGCGCAACGCCCATCCGATCTTCTTCCATCACGTGCTCCAGGCGGTCCGGGCCGGCGCGAAGTTGTACGTGGTCGATCCGCGCCGATCCGAGACCGCCCAGTTCGCCGACCGTTGGCTCGGCATCGAGGTCGGCACCGACATCGCCCTCGCCAACACGATCGCCCGCGAGATCATCGTGTCCGGGCTCACCCATCGCGACTTCGTCGAGCGGGCGACCACCGGCTTCGACGAGTTCGCCGCATCGGTCGAGGAATGGACCCTGGAGCGAGGTAGCGAGGTGACCGGGGTACCTGCCGATGCGATCCGTGAGCTGGCCCACGCCTACGCCGGAGCGATAGCGGCACAGCTCTGTTGGACGCTCGGCATCACCGAACACCACAACGGCGTCGACAACGTGCTGTCGCTGTGCAATCTGGCGCTGCTGACCGGCCAGGTCGGCCGGTACGGCGCCGGCCTGTCACCGCTACGGGGGCAGAACAACGTGCAGGGCGGCGGCGACATGGGCGCCCTTCCCGACAAGCTTCCCGGCTTTCAGGCCGTGACCGACGACGACGCGCGAGCCAAGTTCGACACCGAGTGGAACGCCACCGTTCCGCCGAATCGAGGGTGGCACCTCACCGAGATGTTCCACGCGATGGAGCGCAACGAACTCCGCTCGCTGCTCGTCATCGGCGAGAACCCCGCGCAGTCCGAAGCCGACGTCAGCCGGGCGGTCGAACTACTGGGCGATCTCGAACACCTCGTCGTGCTCGACATCCACCTGACCAAGACCGCGGAGCTCGCCGACGTCGTCCTGCCGGGATCGGCGTCATGGTGCGAGTCCGACGGCACGGTGACCAACTCCGAACGTCGCGTGCAGCGAGTTCGCAAGGTGCTCGATCCGCCGGGCTCGGCGCGCGACGACGTCGACATCCTGGTCGACCTCGCCCGCCACCTCGGCCACGACTGGCACTACGGCTCGCACGAGGACGTGTGGAACGAACTGCGCCGGCTCTCGCCGCTGCACGCCGGCATGTCGTGGCAACGTCTCGAGGAGCTCGGGGGCATCCAGTGGCCCTGTCCCCACGAGGACTCGCTCGAGCCGTCGTTCCTCCACGGACGCCTGTGGGCCGACGAGCCCACCGAACGCGGCCGGCCCGCACCGTTCAGCGTCGTCGTCCACGACCCGCCCATCGACTCGCTCGATGAGCAGTACCCGCTCCGTCTCACCACGGGTCGACGCCTCGACTCGTACAACACCGGCGTCCAGTCGGGCGGCTACCGCAGCCCGAACCGTGTCGGCGAGACGGTCGACCTCTCCCCTGCCGACGCCCGCGCGCTCGGCGTCGCGGACGGCGACGTCGTCAGGATCGCGTCGCGACGCGGGGCCGTCGAAGCTCCGGTGCGTATCGACGACGGGCTGCGCGCCGGACTCGTGTTCATGTCGTTCCACTTCCCCGACGAGGTCGACGTGAACCAACTCACCATCGACGCCACCGACCCCAAGTCGGGCACCGCCGAGTTCAAGGCGTCTGCCGTTCGCATCGAGAAGATCGAGGCGCGATGAGCAACGAGCAAGCGCCATGGACCTGAAGACCCGAGGCCTCGCTCCCAGCCCTCCCGAGCGCACGTCGATCGACTCGGTGCTCGGCCGCCCGGTTGGCGACGCGGGCAGAGACCGTGTCGGCGGCGGATCGCTGCGCGCTCGTCGCCATCTGCTGCTGCCGACGTTGCACGCCGTCAACGATCGCGTCGGTTGGATCAGCCCGGCCGCGATCGACCACATCGCCGAACGCCTCGACGTGTCGCCAGCGGAGATCTACGGCGTCGTCACGTTCTACGGCCTGTTCTCGACGCAGGAGCGTCCCGAGCGTCAGGTGCATGCATGCGTCGACCTGGTGTGCCGGAGCCGCGGCGTCACCGACGACCGCCTGCCCGAGGGAGCGCACCCGTCGCCCTGTCTCGGGATGTGCGAACAGGCGCCGGCGGCGCTGGTGACCGAAGCGGGCGAGCCGGCTCGACGCGTGTCGTTCGGCGACGTGTCCATCGATCGGCTCGGCAATCTCGACGCCGGGCCGTCACCTCGGCGCCCCATCCCCCAGGCCGGTGATCCCGACCTGGTGCTGCTCGCCCGCGCCGGGCGGATCGAACCGCTCGACTTCGACGCCTGGGTCGCCGACGGCGGACTCGACGCGCTGCAGCGGGCGCGTGAGATCGGGCCCGACGCCGTGATCGATCTCGTCGAAGCAGCCGGTCTGCTCGGCCGGGGCGGCGCAGCCTTTCCGACAGCGACGAAGTGGCGAGCGGTCCGGAGCCAGGCCGCCACACCGCGCCATCTCGTGTGCAATGCCGACGAGTCCGAGCCGGGCACGTTCAAGGATCGAGTGCTGATCGAGAACGACCCGTTCGCGCTGCTGGAGTCGATGACGATCGCTGCGATCGCTGCGGACTGCACACACGGCTGGATCTACCTGCGGGGCGAGTACCCGGGCGCCGAAGCCACGCTGGCGGCAGCGATCGAGGTGTTCCGGCGCGAGGGGATCCTCGGCGACGGGTTCGACATCTCGCTGCGGCGCGGCGCGGGCGCCTACATCTGCGGGGAGGAGACCGCCATCTTCAACTCGATCGAGGGGTTCCGCGGCGAGCCCCGCAACAAGCCGCCGTACCCGTTCGAGGAGGGCCTGTTCGGTCTACCGACCGCGGTCAACAACGTCGAGACGCTGATGAACGTGCCGTCGATCGTCCTCGGCCGGGCGACGTCGAACCGACGCTTGTTCTGCCTGTCGGGGACGATTGCACGACCGGGCGTCTACGAGGTCGAACTGGGACTGACCCTCGGCCAGCTGATCGAGCTCGCCGGCGGGCTCCCGCCGGGTTCGGAACTCCAAGCCGTGCTGCTCGGCGGTGCCGCCGGCCGCTACGTGTCGCCCCACTCGCTCGACCTGGTCCTCGATCACGAGTCGGTCCGCGACGCAGGTCTGTCGCTCGGCTCCGGTGTCGTGATGGTGCTCGACCAGCACGTCGACCTCGTCGACCAGATCCGCCGCATCGCCGCGTTCTTCCGCGACGAGTCGTGCGGCCAATGCGTGCCGTGCCGGGTTGGCACCGTCCGCCAGGAGGAGGCCCTCGAGCGACTTGCCGACGGCGTGCGCGACGGTCAACTGGAGTTGCTCGCCGACATCGGACGGGCGATGACCGACGCCTCGATCTGTGGGCTCGGCCAGACCGCCCACCACGCGATCGACTCCGCCATCGTCACCCTCGGAGCGTTCGGACGATGAACGACGAGCGAACGTCGGCGCCCGTGGCCGAGGACGCGCAGCAGGTCACGGCGACGATCGACGGCACCGAGGTGACGGTGGCCGAGGGCACGACGATCCTGGAGGCGTGCGGCGGGCGTGGCGGCGAGATCCCGACACTCTGCTTCGGTGACACGATCACCCCGAAGAACGCGTGCCGGTTGTGCGTGGTCGACGTCGAGGGCTCGCGGGCCCTGGTGCCGGCGTGCTCGCGCCCCGTCGAGACCGACATGGTGGTGCACACCCGCTCCGAACGCGTCGACCATGCGCGCCGGATGGTGCTGGAGTTCCTCGGCTCGTCGGTCGACCTGTCACTGACCGAGAACGTCGCCGAGTGGAACGCCGAGTACGGCGTCGACACCAGCCGCTACGGCCTCGACGCAGCCACCGTCGCCCAGCCGGTCAAGGTCGACAACGACCTCTACGTCCGTGACTACTCGAAGTGCATCCTCTGCTACCAGTGCGTCGATGCGTGTGGTGAACAGTGGCAGCAGAGCTTCGTGATCGACATCGCTGGACGCGGGTTCGACGCGCGCGTGTCGACCGAACACGACGTCGCACTCCCCGACTCCGCCTGCGTCTACTGCGGCAACTGCATCCAGGTGTGCCCGACCGGCGCGCTGATGCCCACTTCGGAATTCGACATGCGGGCGAACGGAACCTGGGACGAGGAACGCCAGGTCGTCACCGAGACCGTCTGCGGATTCTGTGGGGTCGGCTGTGTGCTGGAACTCCACGTGCAGAACAACACGATCGTGAAGGTCGCCTCACCCGCGGACAATCTGATCACCCACGGCAACCTGTGCATCAAGGGCCGCTTCGGTTTCCAACATGCACAGAACCGCCCCGCTGCAGAACCGGAATCGTCGTAGCGCCGAGGAACCGAGGTGTACGGTTCGGCATGACGACGGAGACGCCCCGCCCTACCTCTCTCGGTGCTGCGCTCGACCGGCTCGAGGACGCTGTGACGAAGCGCCAGAGCTTGGGGACGGGCACCGAGCGCTCGATCAGCACCATCACCGACGGGCTTCGTTGCACGACCGAGGAGGGCGATTTCCGGTTCCAGACCGACCTCCCCGACAGCATGGGCGGTGACGGCTCCGGACCGTCGCCCGGGGTGCTCGGACGTGCTGCGCTCGAAAGTTGCCTGGCGATGTGCTACCAGATGCGCGCGGCACGACTCGGGGTCGAGATGGCCTCCGTCAGCGTGGAGATCGAAGCCGACTTCGATGTCGCCGGCATGCTCTCGATGGAGGCGACGGCGCGGCCTGGCTACAGCGAGGTCCGGTACCACGTGCGCGTCGAGAGCTCCGCAGCCGAAGCCGACATTCTCCGGGTGCTCGACGAGGGCGACCTCCTCAGCCCGTATCGCGACGTATTCTCAGCCGAGACGCCGATGACGCGAACCGTCTCGATCGGGCGACCTTCCGGCTGAAGATCGACGCGCCGACCGGGCCGATGCCCGTGAACTCCTGCAGCGGCCGCCGCTCCTCCGCAGGGCGGCGGGCACTTCTGGCAGAGCGCGTGCAGCATCGAGCGCATCGTCATCGACATCGATCAGTCGCTTGGTCATGCGGAGAAGTACATGTCTTCAGCCTGTGGAGATATGCGACGCCTCGTCCATCGGCAGCGACATCCCGGGGCGCAGCGAGTGATCGACGTCGCGAACGTCGTACAGACCTGTCGCTTCGTCCTCCCCAGGCCCACGGGGGTTGTTGAGCCACTGGAATTCGCGCCGTCGGGCTTGCATTCGAAGGCCCATCTCCACCATAATTGAAATGCTCGTCAATTTCGACTACGGACGACCGGGGATCACCTCATGCGAACGCACTACGGACCGATCACACTCGAGCCGCTCACCGCAGGGGTCGGCGCCGAGGTCGAGGGGATCACGATCGGACCACTCGACGACGAGATTCTGGAGCATCTGACCGAGGCCTGGCTCGACTGGAAGGTCCTCTTCTTCCGAGACCAGGACGTCTCGACCGAGGACCACATCGCGTTCGGGCGGTTGTTCGGAGATCTCGAGGTCCATCCGTTCCTGCCCAACGACGGTAACCCGGAGATCGTCGTGCTCGATTCCGAGGCCGCCGGCCCGTCGCGGGCGACCAAGTGGCACACCGACGTGTCGTTCCGGGAGCGCCCGCCGATGGGTTCGATCCTGCGCGGCCGGATCATCCCGCCGGTCGGCGGTGACACCCTGTGGGTCGACATGGAACAGGCCTACGACTCGCTCGATGACGAGACCAAGGATCGCATCGAACATCTGACGGCGACACACAGCCTTCGCAAGGGCTTCGGTCGGCGCCTCTCGGAGGAAGAGCTCGAGGCCAAGCTCGTCGAGTTCCCGGACCAGGAACATCCTCTCGTGCGGGTTCATCCCGTCACCGGCCGTCGGTCGCTGCTCGTGTCCGAACCCTTCGTCACCCACATCAACGAACTCGACCCGGCCGATGGCCAGCCGCTCCTGCGCTCGCTGCAGATGCTCGCCAACGACCCGACCTTCCAGGTCCGCTTCCGGTGGCGCGAGCACTCATTCGCGATGTGGGACAACCGCTGTACGCAGCATCGTGCATCCCAGGACTACGTCGGCCGACGACGCGTCGAGCGAGTGACGCTGCTCGGCGAACGACCCGTTGGCCCCGGCGACGTCCGCGAGCTGACTTCATCGTCGGTCGGCTGATCCGCAGCATGCTCGGCGCCCCACCATTCCCGACGCGATCCGAAGATCTCACGAACGACTTCCTGTCGCAGGCGATCGGGACCGAACTGTCGTCGTTCGAGCGGACGATCATCGGTGCCGATCGCGGCATGATCGGCGAGATCGCACGCATCGATGCCACCACCGTCGACGGCCGACGCCTCGAACCGTTGGTCGCGAAGTTCGCCGCAGGGCGCGCGGGCAGCCGGGAGTCGTCGCGACGAGGCGGCGTCCACCGACGAGAACTCGAGTTCTACGACCGCCTGGCACCGCGGACACCGGTCCGCGTTCCCCGGCTGGTCGGCGCCTGGTACGACCCCGAAACCGACGACTTCTTCCTGCTGCAGGAAGCGGTCGACGCCGACCTCGACGTCGACCAGATCGACGGCATCGGCCCAGATCGAGTGACGGCGGTGGCCACCGAGATTGCAGGGTGCCACGCCGCGTGGTGGGGAGCGGAGGATCTGCGCGAGTTCGACTGGCTGCCCACGCTCGATGGCCCGGCGCGCCGCACCAACCTCGCCGCGCTCGCCACACAGGGCTGGGAACCACTCTGCGAGATGCTCGGTGACGACTTCGACGCTGCGGACCGCACACTCGGCGACGAGCTGCCTGCCGTCCTCGATGCCCGGCTCGTCGAGGCTGCGGCGATGACGCCGACGCTGATCCACTCCGACCTACGCGCCGACAACCTCCTCTTCACGCCGGGCAGCAACCAGGTTTCGATCATCGACTGGCAGGGCTGTGGTATCGGACCGGCGGGATGGGATCTCGCCTATCTGTTGACCCAGTCGCTCACCATCGACGATCGACGAACCCACGAGGACTCGATCATCGATCGGTATCTCGCCGCACTGGCCACGCACGGCGTCGCCCTCGAACGGGCGGAGTTGATGACTGCCTATCGGACCTCACTCGTCTTCGGCCTCGTCGTCGCCGCGAGTCTGCCGATCGTGGCCGACGTCGATGGTCCACGAACACGTGCACTCGCGAGGTCGATGGCCACCAGGGCGGTTGCCGCGCTCCGCGACCACGACGTCGCGTGGTGACCATCACCGGCTGTTGTCGGCCTCTGATGATCGACATCACTCACCGAGCACCATGGAGGGAGTCCAGATGAACGAGCAGGACCTGTCAGGGCGGGTCGCCGTCGTGACCGCCGGGACGGGCGGGATCGGGCGCGCCATTGCCGAAGCGCTCTACGCCGCCGGCGCGAACGTCGTGGTGAACGGCCGCTCACCCGAACGTGGCGAAGCCGCAGCCGCCGAGATCGGCGACGCCGACCGAGTCGCGTTCCACCCCGGCAGTGCAGCGGACCAGGCCGTCGTCGAGGGCCTCGTCGACGTCGCTGTCGAGCGATTCGGAAGGATCGACATCGCCGTCGCGAACGCCGGTGGAACCGGTGTGAGTCAGCCGGTGATGGAGATGCCCGACGACGAGTGGCAGTACGAACTCGATCTGAATCTGAACCACACGTTCTGGCTCACCAGGCGGGCGCTGCCTCACATGGTGGAAGCCGGCTGGGGGCGGGTGATCGCGATCTCGTCGATCGAGGGCAAGGAAGGCAAGCCGGGCGTCTCCGGCTACACGGCGAACAAACACGCCATCAACGGGTTCGTGAAGTCGGTGAGCCGCGAAGTCGGAACTCACGGCGTCACGGTGAACTCGATCTGCCCAGGCCTCGTGATGACGGACATGCTTCACGAGAAGGCTGGACGCGCCCAAGGACTGGCGGGCGTCGACGCGGTCATCGAGCGGTACACCCAGTACACGGCGCTCCAGCGCTGCGTGACGCCAGAGGAGATCGCAGGTCTTGCCGTCTTCCTGTGTTCCAAGCCGGGAGCAGCGATCTCTGGCGGCAACCTGTCGGTCGACGGTGGGAGCGCCTTCTACTGATCTGTGGGTGGCCGCAACAAGTGGTCGAGTGCCTTGAGGATGGCCTCGATCGTCGAGTCGAACGTCTCCCCCGCGAAGTGGCGCTCGAAAAACCAGCCCATCGTCATCGTCCGCACGATCTCGGTCGCTTCGTCCACCGTGAAGTCGGCAAATTCACCCGTGGTCATTCCGAGCTCGGCGATGGTGCGGAACGCATCGTTCTGGAGCTTGGAGCGCGCATCGAGGAGGTGGTCGAACTCTGGATGGAGCACGGCCACGGTCGGCATGCCGGCGAGGAACGGCGACACATGCGGCGATTGCTCACCGCCGCGCCCACGCATCATCGTCTCGATGGCCGCACGAACGGTCGAGACATCGGCGAGCCGTTCACCCATGCGTTGCCAGACGCGCGGGGCCACATCGAAGTACACCGCTTCGTACAGCGCCTCCTTGCCGTCGAAGTAGTGATACAGAGCGCTCGGCGCGATGTCGGCCTCGGTGGCGATCGCCGACAGGGTCGCCGAGGAGTAGCCACGCTCGGCGAAGTGCGCCAGTGCGACGTCGAGGATCTTTCGTCGGGTGGCGTCGCCGCCGCCGCCCTTGGGCCGACCGCGACGAGTCTTCTCGCGAGGTGTCCGGCGACCGGTCGCAACGTGCTCCGTACTCAAATCGAAATCACTGCTCCACTGCCTCCTCGGGCCTGCCAGCGTAGCGCCCGCCGTTCGATCAGTCCGATGACGCCGTTCAGGGTCAGCGCCATCAGTCCGAGGATGAGGGTGTACGCGAACATCTCACCGATGTTGAAGTTGTTCTTGGCCGTGATCAGTCGGAGACCGAGTCCTCGTCGAGCGCCGAGGATTTCGGCGAACACGACCGAGAGCAGGGAGAAGATCGCTGCGAGGCGGAACGCACCGAAGACGGTCGGAAGTATGCCGGGCAGGATGATCTTGGTGAACTTCTGGAACTCGTTGGCGTTCATCGAGTCGGCGACGACGCGCAGGTCGGGCTCGACCAGGCCGACGGCGGCCTGGGTCGGGACCTGCACGATGAAGAACACGACGACCGCTGCCAGCACGATTTTCGACATCTCGCCGACGCCGAACCACAGCAGGAAGATCGGGGCGAAGGCGATCTTCGGCAGCGAGTTGGCGAGCGTGAGGAACGGTCCGAAGATCTTGCCGATCCGCTCGTAGCGCCCGACGAAGAGTCCGACGAGCAGCCCGAGTCCGCCGCCGATCACGAAGCCCAGCACCGCCTCGCGAAGTGTGACCCAGAAGTCCTCCCAGAACAGCTGGGTGCTCACCACGTCCACGAAGCCGTCGAGCACCTCCTTCGGCGTGGCCGAAAAGATGCGGTCGACCCACTCCTGTTCGACCGCGTAATGCCAGACCAACAGGATCGCGACGAGCAAGCCCAGGCGAGCCAGCTGCACGGGTGGATCGACGCGCTTGATGAAGAGGCGCCACCCGCTCGGCGGTGCCGGAAGCACATCGAGGTCGAAGTCGGGGGTTCGCGGCGCTCGAGCCGGCACCTCGTCGGAGAGGACGGCCGCCAGGCCGGGGTCGATCGTCTCAGACGAGCTCATCACGCAGTTCCTTCCAGATCGTGTGTTCGAGGTCGGCGAAACGCTGGTCGAAGCGCAACTCGTCGATGTGTCGAGGTCGTTCGAAATCGATCGGTGTGTCGGACTTGATGTAGCCGGGTCGTGCGCCGATCACGATCACGCGATCGGCGAGCAGTGTGGCTTCCTCGAGGTCGTGGGTCACGAGGATGACGGTCTTGCCGGTGTCTGCCCACAGCTCGAGGAACTGCATCTGGACGAGGATGCGGGTCTGGGCATCGAGCGCAGCGAACGGTTCGTCCATCAGCCACAAGTCGGGATCGATCGCGAAGGTCCGAGCGATCGAGACCCGCTGACGCATTCCCTGCGAAAGCTGCGACGGGTGGTGGTCCGCGAACTTTTCGAGGCCGACCCGTTGGAGCAGATCGAGGGCCCGTTCGCCGCGTTCGCGCCTCGGAACACCGTTGATCTCGAGACCGAGCTCGACGTTCTTGCGGGCGGTGCGCCACGGCGCCAACGCCGAACGGGCGAGCATGTAGCCGATGTCGTTCGACGGTCCGCTGACGATCTCGCCGTGGCGCTTGACGGTGCCGACGGTCGGCTTGAGCAGCCCTGCGAGCATGTTGAGAATGGTCGTCTTGCCACATCCCGACGGGCCGACCACGGCGACGAACTGTCCGGGCGGGATCGACATGTCGATCGAGTCGAGGGCGAGTACTCGCTCCTCGGCGGTCGAGCCGTCGAAGACCAAGCTCACCCCGTCGAGTTCGACGGCCGGCGGTCCCCCCGTCGCGTCGGTCTCATCGGTTCGGTGAATCGATTGCGTCATGGTGTACCCCCTCGGTCATGACGACGGTGGTGGGTGCGGGCCCATGCCCGCACCCACCGAGAACATCCTGGCGGTCAGCCCGGCGTGATCGTGAAGTCGTCGACGGTGAGGACTTCTTCCGACTTGCCGATGTCGGCCACCCACTGGCCGGCAGCGTTGAGTTCCTCGACGTTGAAGTCACCGGTCGGGTTGAAATAGCCGATGTTGGCATCGAGCATGGGCCCGGCGAGATCGGCGTTGAAGCCCATGTCGTCGATCATGACTTCGAGCACCCGGTCGCGGTTCGCCGGATCCTGGATGAACTGGACAGCCGATGCGATGGCCGTCTTGTAGGCCGCGATCGCTTCCGGGTTCTCCTCGGCGTACTCACGCGACACCGTTCCGAGCAACGACGGCCACAGCAGCGACGCAGGGCCCTCACCGTCTCGCAACGAGAACGGTTGCGAGCCGATGCCCTCCGCTTCTGCCAGAACGAATGCCGGGTCGAAGGTGATGGCGATGTCGATCTCCCCGTTGGACATGGCGGCCAGCGTGGTGTCGGGGAGGCCGGTGGCGATGTAGCTCTGTGCGTCGGGATCGACGCCCGCTTCCTCGAACAGGCTGCGGGCGATGTCCTCGGCTGCGGCGCCATTCGCGACCACGCCGACGCTGGAGCCCTCGAGGGCGGCCATGACGTCTTCCCATCCGGTGGCGCCGCCCAGGTCGACGTCGGCGCCGACGAGGATGTCGAAGAACTGCGACGAGACGATCTCGTTGATCGCGACCACGTCGAAGCCGGCGTTGATCAGGCCGATCTGGTTGTTCGGGATGTTGCCGGAGACCGTGATGTCCCCGGAGATCATCGCGGCGCCGAGTTCCGGGCCGCTGGCGACGCCGACGAAGTCGGCGTTGATCCCGTTCTCCTCGAAGAAGCCTTCGGCCAGCGCAACGTACTGTGGAAGTACCGTGACCGCCGGGGACACCGCGACGCTCATGTCGTAGCTCGCAGCGGCAGCCGGCTCATCGACGGATTCCTCGGTGATCGCGTCGTCGTCGGCGGGCTCTTCCGCCGGTTCTTCCGCCGGTTCTTCCGCCGGTTCTTCCGCCGGCTCGTCGGTCTCGGCCTCGGCCTCGGCCTCTGTCGTAGCCGGCTCGTCGCTGGCATCGTCATCGCTGCCGCACGCGGCGAGACCGATCGACAGTGACACGACTGCAGCTACGAGTGCACGTGATCTGTTTGCACGCATCTGATAACCCCCTCTGGTGATGTGTTCTGCCCCCTTCGGGCGGTCCCATCAAATCACTAATTGAAGTTGTTGTCAATTTCGTTTATGGTGAGAGCGATTCACACCACGAGACGACACAGCGCGAGAGGGGATGACATGGAGGCGCCGAGCACGGAGACCGAGCGACGCTCGTACCCGGGATTCGAAGGAGAGGTCGGCCGGGTGTTCGGCACGTCCACCCCTGCCTGGAAGGAGCGACGACGCGCCCCCAGCGGCGCTCCCAACGTCGTGGTCATCCTCGCCGACGACATGGGGTTCTCCGACGTGGGCTGCTACGGCAGCGAGATCCCGACACCCAACATCGACGCCGTGGCGGCGCAGGGCCTGCGCTACAACAACTTCCACGTCGCTCCCCTGTGCTCACCCACGAGAGCAGCGTTGCTCACCGGACGCAATCCGCATTCCGTGGGGATGGGCCAGGTCGCGCACATCGACGCCGGCTTCCCCGGGTACACCGGCGAGCTTCCCGAGAACCAGCCCTCGATCGCCGAGGCGTTCCGCGACAGCGGATACTCCACGCTCGCTGTCGGGAAGTGGCACCTCTGCAAGAACCCCGACCTGTCGGAAGCAGGAGACAAGCACTCGTGGCCGATGCAACGGGGCTTCGAGCAGTACTACGGCTTCCTCGAAGCGCTCACCAACTTCCACCACCCGCACCGGATGTACGAGGGCAACGCGGTGGTCGACACCGCCGAGTACCCCGACGGCTACTACCTCACCGACGAGCTCACCGAGCGCGCCGTGCGGATGATCCGCGAGGTCAAGATGGCCGACGCGAACAAGCCCGTCTTGCTCTACTACGCCCACGGCGCAGTCCATGCGCCGCTCCATGCGAAGCAAGAGGACATCGAGCTGTTCCGCGGCTGGTACGACGTCGGTTGGGACGTGATCCGGGAACGACGACTGGCACGCCAGATCGAGCTCGGCATCGTGCCGGAGGGCACCGAACTCCCGCCGAGGAACACCGAAAGTGGCGAGGACGTGCAGGCATGGGACGAGCTGAGCGCCGACGAGCGAACGGTGTTCGCGCGCTACATGGAGTGTTATGCCGCGATGATCAAGTCCATCGACGACAGCGTCGGGGCGATCCGGGCCGAACTGGAACTGCACGGCCAGCTCGACAACACCATCTTCATCATCACGAGCGACAACGGCGCCTCGCGTGAAGGCAGGAACGCGGGAAGCCTGGCGTACTTCCGAGACGCGGGACGCGTCGCCAACAAGACGACATCGGTCGACGAAGCGATCGAGCAACTCGACGAGATCGGCGGGCCCACCACCTGGCCGCACTACCCGCGTGGTTGGGCGATGGCCTGCAACACGCCGTTCCGGCTGTACAAGGTGTCGACCTTCCGAGGGGGTCACAGCGTGCCGCTCGTCGTGTCGTGGCCGAAGGTCATCGCTCCCGACCAGACCGTGCGAGAGCAGTACACGCACGTCACCGACGTGCTCCCGACACTCGCGGAGATGGCCGGCATCGCCGTCCCGGACCACCGCCTCGGCCAACAAGCCGACCCGCTCCACGGTGTGAGCTTCGCAGCGTCGTTCGGCGACCCGGATGCGCCATCGGGACACGACGAGCAGTACTACGAGTGCGTGGGCCACCGAGCGTTCCATCGTGGCGACTGGCGAGCCGTGACCTTCCACCTGCCGGGCACCCCGTTCACCGGGGAACGGTGGCAGCTCTTCGACGGCTCGACCGACATCAACGAATTGCACGACCTCGCCGACGAGCATCCCGACGTGCTGCAGGAGCTGATCGAGGCGTGGCACGAAGCCGCCTGGGCCAACCAGGTGTTCCCGCTCGACGAGGGCACCGGCGTCTCGAAGCTGTACACGCCGCCGTTCGCCGAACCGGACGGCTCGCCCGTCCGGATCGTTCCGGGCACGCCCACCCTCGAACGCTTCCGTTCGAGTCGGCTGATCGCCCGGAAGTCGTTCAGGATCACCGTCGACTGGGACTACCGGTCGGGCGACGAGGGGATCCTGGTCGCTCACGGCGGCCAGGAGGCCGGCTACGTCCTCTACGTCGAGGACGGAGAACTCGGGCTGGAGGTCTGCGCCTATGGCACCCCGATGCCGATCGGGCGAACCCCCCTCGCCGACACGAGTGAACGGGTCGACGTCGAATTCGCAGTCGTAGCGGAGAGTACGTGGGCCGTCACCGTGGCCGTCGACGGCACCGAGGTGATGGCGGGTGGCGACGTCCCCCGTTTCGTCTCGTTCCTCCCGTTCGAGGGAATCGATGTCGGACTCGATCGTCGATCGCCGGTGTCGTGGACGCTCTTCGAACGTCACGGAGCATTCCCGTTCACCGGAACGCTCCATGCCGTCACCTACACGCCCGGTCCCGCCGACCCCGACGAAGCCGAACGCCGACTGGCGGAGTTGCGCGAGCTCGCGACCGGTCTGGAGTGAGCCGACGAACAGGACGACACCAACCGGGGCCGACGTGTCCGCCATGAACCGGGACAGCGGACCGGGACAGCACACGTGCCCGTAGCCATCGCCCTCACACGACGGCGGAGAAACGAAAGAAGCCCTGGTGGATCTTGCGATCTACCAGGGCTTCCGTAGTGGCGGGGGCAGGATTTGAACCTGCGACCTTCGGGTTATGAGCCGTCGCAAGGCCATATCGACCAGTGTCGATTGGTGTCATTTCGTGGCATCTAGCAGGGCTTTCGCGGCTTCGACGTGTCGATCAGCGCCTGTGGATAACAGGCATTTTCGACCAGTCCGTTAGATAAACCGTTAGATACGTCTCAGATTCTGCGCTGTTCCGGATCATCCGGAACAGCGCCAGTTCTGGAACACCTGACGGCCTAACGGACGGGCTTGCGATGCCCACCGTCGACGCCCATTTCAGCGTCGAGCCCGCCATGGTCGGCGACCGCGTTATCGCTCGTTTGTGCAATATTCGTTCCATTTATGAGCGATACGCGTTACGGTGACGCTGTGGACTTCGTGCATCCCGTCCAGGCGGTCATCCCCGGCGCCCAGGGGCGAGTGCTCGCCGTGTTGGCACAGACCACCGCGGCGCTCAACCTCAGCACGCTCGCCCGACTCGCTGGCGTCAGCGTGGCTCAGGCATCACGGGTCATGCCTGGTCTGGTCGACCTCGGTCTCGTCGAACGGCGCGAGATCCCTCCATCCTCACAGTTCCGGCTGATCCGTGAAAACGTCGCAGCGCAGGCAATCATCGATCTGGCCCGATCACGCGACACTGCGCTGGATCGCATCGGCGCCGCCGCAGCTGCTCTCCCGTTCCCACCTATCAGCGTGATCGTGTTCGGATCGTTCGCACGAGGCGAGGCCGACGAGCACAGTGATCTCGACGCCATCGTCGTGCGGCCCGACGAAGTCGACGAGGACGACGATGCCTGGGCAACCGCGATCGAGCAGTGGCGGAACGGCGCACAGGCCATCACCGGCAACCGCATCGAGATCCTCGAGATCGCCCGCCACGAAGCAGGGGCCAAGCTTGCTGGGAGGGCACCGTTATGGCGAGATGTCGTGCGAGACGGCATCGTGGTCCACGGCCTCACGATCGAGCAACTGATGGAGCGCGTGGATGCCTAAGCCGATGCGCACCAAGCCAGTGTCAGGTGCACAAGTTCGTGCGTATGCAGGCAAGGCCGAGGAGTACGCCGACGCCGCGGCGAGCGAGATCGAGGCCGGCCGTTACATCGCGGCGACCAGCCTCGCAATTCACGCCGGCATCAATGCCGCCGACGCTGTCTGTGGCGCCCGCCTTGGTGAACGAGCGGCGGGAGAGGACCACGATCAAGTCCTCACCCTGCTGCGCCAGGCCGGGCCCGATGGCACGAAGGTCGAGAAGGAACTCCGACGTCTACTGCCCCTCAAGACGAAAGCCGAGTACGAGCCCGATGACGTCGCCCCCGGAGTGGCGATCAAGGCCCTCGAACGTGCTCAGCGATGCGTCGCCGTAGCTCGCACTGTCGCGGCCGGTTCCACGTGATTCTGATCCCGGACGTCAGACGCCTGTAATCCTTGGGCGACGGCTCAGCCCCAGAAGATGCAGGTCGGGTCGGCGTCGATCTCCTCCAGAAGGTCGACAACGTGAGGGCTCGGCCCACACTCCCAGTAGCGCTGGAACCGATCGTTGCGGTCGGCGTAGTAGAGCGTCCACTCGCCGGCCTTCGTGGAGTAGGCGAGCCGAGCTACCGGCACCCGCGTCCACTCAGAACCCATCAGCTCACTCCACGGCGGTCGACACTCGAGAATCGTGAGCCCACGCGGCGTCTCGTCGACCTCGACTCGCATGTCGTCACGAAACTCGGTAGGCGTCTGGTCGTGCGCCCACTTGCGCACGCGGTTGGCGTCCAGCTCAGGAACCATGTCGTCATCTTCGCATCGGGCAACCAACCCGTTAGACAAGCCGTTGGACAACCGGGTGGGGACGCGAGAAAGCCCTGGCGGATCTTGCGATCTACCAGGGCTTTCGTGGTGGCGGGGGCAGGATTTGAACCTGCGACCTTCGGGTTATGAGCCCGACGAGCTACCGAACTGCTCCACCCCGCGTCGTTGTGGAAGCCAAACGCTAGCCAGCGACCTCGCCGATCGCAACCAGGAGTCCGAACCGACCCGCCTGTCCAGCACCTGTCGTTCATCTACTGTTCAACTGTCCGTTGCTCCGCGGCCAGCCGTGGGGCGACACAGCGACGGTCGGGAAGAACAGGGGGAACCAGCATGGACACCGTCGGCGCCACACGGCGGATCGGCGACGGCACCCGGGTGCGCGTCGACGGGGCCGGCGGCACGGTCACCGCTCTCTGATGCCGGACCAGGACCGAGGCGCTTCGACGCTCACGATCGTCGGCATCGCGCTCGCCTCGGCGCTGGTCCCCCTCAACTCGACGATGATCGCGGTGGCACTGCCGACGCTCGCCGACGAGTTCGACATCACCAAGGGTCATGCCGCGATCCTGATCACCGTCTACCTCGTGGCGATGCTGGTGGGCCAGCCGACGGCTGGCCGGGTCGCCGATCACGTGGGCGCCCGGCGCCTCGCGCTCGTCGCGATCGCCGGGTTCGGCGCCTGTTCCGCAGCGGCGATGTTCGCCGGGACGTTCGCGGTACTCGTCGCCGTGCGCGCCGGCCAGGCCGTCTTCGCCTCGGCGCTCTCGCCGAGCGTGCAGGCGCTGCTGCGCAAGGTCACCGACTCGGACAGCCGGGGCCGGGCGTTCGGCCTCCAGGGCTCGGTGATCGGGGTGGGCGCCGGCCTCGGCCCCGCGCTGGGCGGCCTCCTGCTCGCCGGGTTCGGCTGGCGAGCGCTGTTCGCCGTCAACCTGCCGATCGTCGTCGTCGTACTGATCGTGCTCAGCCGCAGCGTTCCCGACACCGTCGACCGCCGCGATGCCAGGTCGACACCCGAGTCCGAGGCCACCTCGGCCGACGACCCGTCGGTCACCGAGACGCCACTCGCGAACTCCACGTTCGTCGCGGCGTTCTCGACGCAGACACTGACGGTGCTCGCGCAGTACGCGCTCCTCCTGATCGCGCCGATGTTGCTCGACGATCGTGGATGGAGCAGCGGCGAGGTCGGCTTCGCAGTGACGGCGTTGACCCTCGGCATGATCGTGATGAGTCCGATCGGAGGTCGGCTCGGCGACGAATGGGGCCGCCGACGGCCGGTCATGCTCGGGCTCGCCGCTGCCACGGTTGCCGTCGCGGCGAGCGCCGCGTTCGGGACCGACGTCGCGTCCGCGCTGCTGATCGCCACGCTCCTCGGCTTCGGACTCGGCTACGGCATCGCCTCACCGAGCATCCTGACCGCCGGCATCGAGGCGGCACCCGAGGATCGTGTCGGCCTCGCCGCCGGCCTGTTGTCGATGAGTCGATACGTCGGCAGCATCATCGCCAGCGTGCTGCTCACCATCATCGTCACCGATGACGCCGAGGGTGTCGGCACCATGCTCGTGCTCTCCACCGTGGCGCTCGGCATCTCGCTCGTCACCGCATCACGCCTGCCCCGGCTGCCGATCGCGAACGACGACCTGGTCACCGTGGCCTGAGCGCTCAGAACGTCCCCCGCTCGGGGCATTGGGCCCTGGCCGCGGCCCCGAGGCTGGGCCGATGATGGTCTGGTGGAGGCAGCGGTGACAGCGACATGGACGATGACGTCTGCGGACTTCGTCGCGATGGTCGATGTATTGTGCGCGGACTTCGACGAGGTCATCGCACCGGTCCTCGTCGACGGCGTGATCCGGCTGGAGCCGATCGACAGCGCGGACGACCTCCCGAGCGGGGCCACCGACGATCAGCATCCGGGCTCGTACCGCGCCACGGCCACCGATGGCGCCCACCGCTTCTCGTACGCGGTCGGGCCGGACTCGCTCAAGGCACTCGTACATCCACCACGGAGTCCGGTCTGGACGATGACCCGAGACGACGCCGGCGCCGTCTCGGTGACCGTCGCGCCGACCCGCCCGGTTCGTCGGGCCGTGCTCGGCGTGCGTGCGTGTGACATCGCCGGGCTCGACCGGCTCGGACGCACACAACTCGACGGACCACACCCCGACCCTCATCACGCCACCGCCCGCGCCGGGCTGTTCCTGATCGGCGTCGACTGCTCCCGGCCGGCCCCGACCTGCTTCTGCGAGTCGACCGGCACCGGTCCGTTCGTCGATGGCGGTGCCGACCTGTCGATCACCGAACTCGACGGCGACGACGGCGTCGACTACGTCATGCGCGCCGGCACGGAAGCCGGCAAGGACTTCGCCGAGTCGCTCGGGCTGAGGCACGCCGAGCCCGACGAGGTGGCCGACGCCGAACGCGCCCGCAGAAGCGTGCACACGAACGGACGCGCCATGCCCGCGGACGCGGCCTCGATCGTGCTCGCCGACCTCGAACACCCACGCTGGGACGACGTCGCCGAACGGTGTCTCACGTGCGGCAACTGCACCGCCGTGTGCCCCACCTGCTTCTGTACCGACAACGACGACCGCGTCGACCTCGACGGCCACACCGCCCAGCGCGATCGCGTCTGGGACACCTGCTTCAGCCTGGAGTACTCACACCTCGGTCCCGGACCGGTGCGCTCGTCGCCCCTCTCGCGCTATCGGCAGTGGCTCACCCACAAGCTCGGGACGTGGCACGATCAGTTCGGCGAGTCGGGATGCGTCGGCTGCGGGAGGTGCATCACCTGGTGCCCGGTCGGCATCGATCTGACCGCTGAAATCGAGGCGCTCGCCGCACCAGGAGCGACGTCATGACCCCCGGCGACGGCACTCCAACAGGAACTCGTGAACTCGTTGCGGAACTATTGCGCAACGAGTTCACGAGAACGGCGACGAGCGCCGGCGACTCGATGGTCGTGCCCCGGGTCCACGTCGTGCGCTCGGTGACGGCCGAGACCCCCGGCGTGATCACGCTCGACGTCGTCCCGGTCGACGACGCGCCGGCACCGTTCCTGCCGGCGCAGGTGGGCATGCTCGGCGCGTTCGGTATCGGCGAGGCGGCGATCTCGATCAGCTCGTCGGCCTCGGTCGATGACCACCACGAGTACACGATCCGCCGCGCCGGGTCGATCACCACGGCACTGTTCGAGCTCGCGCCCGGCGACCAGTTGACGATCCGCGCCCCGTTCGGTCGACCGTGGGACCTCGACACGCTCCGCGGTGACGTCGTGATCGCCGCAGGTGGCATCGGGCTCGCTCCCCTGCGCTCGGCCGTGTACGCCCTGCTCGACGCCGTGCCGGAGGGTCCCGACCGCCGCATCGTGCTGGTCGTCGGCGCCCGACACAGCTCGGACCTGTTGTACGCCGGCCACTACGACGCCTGGCGCGCCCGCGGGATCGAGGTCGTCCCGACGATCGACGCCGCCGAAGCGGGGTGGCCGGGTCGCGTCGGGCTGGTGCCCGACGTCGTGGCCGAACTCGACCTCGACTGGCCGAACGCGTCGGCGCTCATCTGCGGTCCCGACGTCATGATGCAGATCGCGGCCGACCGGATGATCGACCTCGGTGTCGCGCCCGGCTCGATCCAGCTGACACTGGAACGGAACATGCAGTGCGCCACCGGCCGCTGCGGCCACTGCCAACTCGGGCCGGTACTGGTGTGCCGCGACGGCCCGGTGATGACGTACCCCGAGATCGCCGACGCGCTGCGGGTGCGGGAGCGCTGAGGAGGCCACGATGGGCGATCCCCGACCGACCCTCGCGGTATGGAAGTTCGCGTCGTGCGACGGCTGCCAGCTCAGCCTGCTCGACTGCGAGGACGAGCTGCTCGCCGTCGCCGAACGCGTCGCCATCTCCTACTTCCCCGAGGCGACCTCGACGATGGTCGACGGGCCCTACGACGTGTCGCTCGTCGAGGGATCGATCACGACCGCCCACGACGCCGAACGCATCGTCGAGATCCGGCGGCAGTCCGGGCTGCTCGTGACCATCGGTGCGTGCGCCACCGCCGGCGGCATCCAGGCGCTGCGCAACGGCGCCGACATCGCCGAGTTCACCTCGATCGTGTACGCCCACCCCGAGTACATCTCCACGCTCGCGACCTCCACTCCCATCGCCGACCATGTCGAGGTCGACCTCGAACTGCGCGGCTGCCCGATCGACCGCCGACAGCTCATCGCCACGATCGCCGCCCTGCTGAATCGTCACGTCAAACGGGTGCCGACCACCAGCGTGTGCACCGAGTGCAAGGCCGCGTCGATCAGCTGCGTGATGGTCGCCCACGGCACGGCCTGTCTCGGCCCGATCACCCAGGCCGGATGCGGCGCGCTGTGCCCATCGTTCCATCGCGGGTGCTACGGATGCTTCGGGCCGATGGAGCAGCCGAACGTCGATGCGCTGCATGTCCGGCTCCGCCAGCTCGGCGTCGATCCCGATGCGATCGACCGCCTGATGCGCACGTTCGACGTCGAGGCCTTCGCCCGCCTCGTCCCCGAAGGAGCCCGGCGATGACCCACAAGTCGCTCGACCTGCACGTGCCGACGCTCACCCGCGTCGAGGGAGAAGGGGCGATGCACGTCGTGGTTCGCGACGGCGTGGTCGAGAACGTCCAGCTCGAGATCTACGAGCCGCCACGCATGTTCGAGGCCTTCCTGCGCGGACGTGCCCACCACGAGCCCGTCGACATCACCGCGCGGATCTGTGGCATCTGCCCGGTGGCGTACCAGATGAGCGCGGCCCACGCGATCGAGCGCCTCGCCGGCG
This sequence comes from Ilumatobacteraceae bacterium, assembly GCA_035529175.1. Lineage (GTDB taxonomy): Bacteria > Actinomycetota > Acidimicrobiia > Acidimicrobiales > Ilumatobacteraceae > Sva-07. The sequence goes on along the minus strand of DATKXG010000337.1, from coordinate 6,772 downwards.
TCAGCGTCGACGGCCCGATCCGCGATCTGCGGCGCCTGCTCTACTGCGGCGAGTGGATCGAGAGCCACGTGCTGCACATGGCGTTCCTCCACGCACCGGACTTCCTCGGTGTCGACTCCGGCATCACGATTGCGCGGCAGGAGCCCGAGCTGATGACCGAGGTGCTGCACCTCAAGAAGACCGGCAACCGGATCATGGAAGTGGTGGGAGGGCGGCCGATCCATCCGGTGAACGTGCGACTCGGCGGCTTCTATCGGGCGCCGAGCCGGCGCGAACTGCTCGATCTGGTTCCGGATCTCGAGCGGGCTCGCGCCGCTGCGATCGCCCTCGTGGACTGGGTGGCCGGCTTCGAGTTCCCCTCGATCCCCGACCGGCTGGCCGAGCACACCGAGTTCGTGTCGTTGCGGCATCGCGCTGAATATCCACTCAACGAGGGCCGCATCGTGTCGAACCTCGGTCTCGACCTCGACGTCACCGAGTACGGCGAACGGCTCCGCGAGATCCACGTCGAGCACTCGACCGCGCTGCACGCCACCCTCGATGGTGATCGCCGCTACCAGGTCGGCCCGCTCGCGCGCTGGATGAACAACTACGACCTGCTCACCGATTCGGTCCGCGACCTCGCGACCGAGGTCGGGATCGGAGCGGTGGAGACCAACCCGTTCCGCAGCATCGTCGTGCGCGGACTCGAGACGCTGTGGGCGGTCGAGGAGGCACTGCGCATCATCGACGCCTACCGCCCACCGCCCGAGCCCGCGGTCGCCGTCCCCGCGGTCGCCGGCGTCGGCGACGCGGCGACCGAAGCTCCGAGAGGTCTGCTCTATCACCGGTACGAACTCGACGACGCCGGCATCATCGCCGACGCCGTGATCGTGCCGCCGACGTCGCAGAACCAGATCGCGATCGAAGCCGACCTGCGCGACTTCGTGCAGTCGCACCTCGACCTCGACGACCACACGCTGGGCCACCGCTGCGAGCAGGTGATCCGCAACTACGACCCGTGCATCTCCTGCGCGACCCACTTCCTGCGGTTCAGCAGTGACCGGACCGGAGGCGACGCATGACCGCGATCGTCATCGGCGTCGGCAATCGCGACCGGGGCGACGACGCCGCGGGCCCGTTGGTATGTGACCGGCTGCGGGCACGACCAGGAGCTTCCGCATCGCCGCGGATGTTCGTGTGTGAGGGATCGATCCTCGACCTCGCCCTCCATTGGGATCGCGACGACCACGTGGTCATCGTCGACGCCATGCAGCCCGGCGGCGAACCCGGACGCGTCGTCACCATCGACGCGACCGTCGAGCCGCTTGCCGTGCCAGGCGCAGTGTCGACCCACGAGATCGATGTCGCGGCCGCGATCGAACTCGCCCGAGCGATCGGCCGCATGCCGGCCCGGCTCGTCCTGATCGGCATCGAAGCAGCACAGACCGACTGGTGCACTCCGCCCAGCCCTGCGGTCGACGCCGCCATCGACTCCGTTGTGGACCTCGTCGACGAACTCGTCGCCGGACGGGTCGCTCCGGATCAACCGGCGGCGAACGTCGTCAGCTGATCGAGCGTCGTGCGCCGCAGCCAGCCGAGCTGGTCCGGTCGCAGCCGCTCGCACACCGTGCCCCAGTGGAGCGCCACCCAGTCGCCGACCCGGACGTCGATCGGACTCGACACCTGCTCGACGACCGGTTCCCCGAACCGCAACCGGCTGCCCGTCCACACGAGCGGGCGCCGCCGGACGAGGGACGTGCCGTTGCCGGGGTCGACCACGTGCGCCCAGCTGACGCAGCACTGGTCGACGATTCGCAGCGGTTCGTCGATGACGCCGCTCCGCATCAGCCCGGTCCACGGGGTCACGTGGAGCACGTGATAGCTGTGATGGGCAACACCATCGGCAACCGATCCGTCGATCCGCGACCATGCCGAACCTGCCCGGCGCCGGAAGCGGGCGTCGATCGAGTTGCCGAAGTCGAGCACGCTCACCCGGTCGAGCAGGTCGTTGCCGATCCAATACGCCTCGACGACGTCAGCGTCGAGCGGGTCGTCGCGGTGCGCCGCACCGGCGAGCAGCTGGAGATACGGATAGGCGCCCTCGAACTGCGCGGCCAGCTCGGCGACGCCGCCGTCGATCGGGGCGTGCAGGTACTCGCCGACGCCTTCCGACGCGACCGGACCACAGTGACCGAGCCGATTGGGGGGCGAGGCAAACCGCACGAACCGCAGCGGCCCAGATGGCGCGTCGACCGTGGCAACGGTCACGACGTGAGCCCCTGCGGTGGCGGGGCCGCCTCGGCGCGAGCCGACGAGACCGCGATCACGACGACCCCGGCGAGTACGGCGAGGTAGCCGACGGCGTCGACGGTGACCGGCACGCCGCGGAATCCCGTGTTCAGGATCGCCGTCACGACAGCGCCGGCGACGAGCACCGCGGTCACGTCGATCGCCGGCGCCGCGGCGAGCGCCCGGTACCACAGCGACACGAACGCTGCGAGCGTCGTGCCGGTCGCGGCGAGCAACCACCACTGGCCGGAGCTGAACCCGGCGAGCGCGCCGAGATCGCCGCGGATCGCCAGCCATCCGAGCAGCACCGCACTACCGCCCAGCATGCGCACCACCGCCAGGTACCGTGCCGGCACCGTCTCCAGCAGGCGCTTCACCACCAGGACCTCGGCTGCCCACAGCAGCGTTGCGGCGAGCATCAGCGCCTCACCCCGGCCGGCACCCGACAGGGTGACGCCACCGCTGACGACGACGTGGCCGATGACGAGCAGTGCGATCGCCAGCAGGTGGGCCGGCCGAAGGCGTTCGCGCAGCACGATGATCGCCCCGGCGGCGACCCACACGACAAGTGTCTTGTGGATGAACGCCGCATCGGTCGACGTCGCGACGGCCAACCCCTCGAAGAAGAGCACGAACGGTACGGCTCCCCCGATCACGGCGACCACGGCGAGCCACGGCCACGTCCCCCGCTGGATCGATGTTGCCCGTCGAGCGGTGGGCACCGGCACCACGAACAACGCGACGGCCAGCAGCACACCGGCCCAGAGGTTCTTCGCCGTCGTGTAGACCGTCGCGTCGTCGAAGTGGCGCACGGCCAGTCCGTTCACGAAGACCGCGACGCCACTGACCAGTGCCGCCACGACCGCAGGCCACAGCGGCCAGCGAGTTCCTGGGGCGGTCGACGACGTCGTGCCGCTGGTCCGGTGCTGGATCGATGTACTCATCGCCTCACGCCCTCCCGGTCGAACGGGTCGCCGACCAATTCCGACTCGTCGGTGACCGCCAGCACCAGTCCCATCGAGACGACGACGACGTCACCCGGCACCACAGCTCCACCCTCTGCCAGCACCACGTCGAGCACCGCCGTGACCTCGCGGCCAGAGAGTTCGACGACGGCGTGTCGTTCGTCGACCAGCCTGATGACGCGACCCACCTCACCCAGGCACATGACGATCACCAGCCGTCCGCGTCGACGGTTCCATGACTTCACCCAAGCGCACCCGGGACATCCGGGCCAGAGCCGAACGGCCCTCCCGGGATCGATCCGCGGGATCCCGTCGTCCACCGGCGGCGGGGCCTAACGTGCCCCCGATGGGCGGAGACTCCTCAGACATCGCCGTGTTCCTCGTGGTACTGACGCTGCGGTTCGTCATCCCGCTGTTCATCCCGCGTTTCCCGCTGCCGGCGATCCTCGCCGCGCTCGTCCTCGACGCCGCCGACCAGACGATCTTCCAGCAGTTCACCAACCTCAACCTCGACGGCTACCAGAACTACGACAAGGCCCTCGACATCTTCTACTTGACGATCGCGTTCCTGGCCGTCTACCGGAACTGGACCAACACGAGCGCGATCAACGTCGCCCGATTCCTCTGGTACTACCGGCTCGTCGGCGTCTGGCTCTTCGAGGTCTTCCAGGAACGCTGGATCCTGTTCGTGTTCCCGAACACCTTCGAGTACTTCTTCATCGCCTACGTCGCGATTCGAACGCAGTGGGACCCACGCCGCCTCACCCACCGAGCGGTGATCGGGCTCGCCGCGTTCATCTGGATCTTCATCAAGCTGCCCCAGGAGTGGTGGATCCACATCGCCCAGAACGACTTCACCGACTTCATGAAGGTGGACGTGTTCGGCACCACCCCGACAACGTCGTGGGCCGACGCGATCACCAACCGGCCGGCGGTGACCATCGCACTGATCGCCGCCATCGTGGCGCTGGTCGGCGTCGCCGTGTGGCTGTACCGCAAGGCGCCGACGAAGGATTGGTCGTTCCGTGTCGACGTCGACAAGCCGATCCCGTACGACGACATCGCGGACCGCCCGCAGAAGCCGTTGTGGATCGCTCCGGCGTTCGCCGAGAAGTTGCTGCTCGTCGGCCTGATCGCTGCGATCTACGTGAGCGTGCTCGACGTCGACACCCCGATCTACCGGATCGTGATCGGCACGTCGCTGATCATCGGTGCCAGCGTCGCCGTCAGCGAGTTCCTCGCCCGGCGGGGCATCGAGTGGTCGTCCGTGGGCATCGAGTTCGTGGTGCTCGCGGCGGTCAACAGCGCGGTGATCGGGCTGTATGCGGCGCTGCTCGGCAGCGACGTCAACCGCTCGCTCGTGCTGTTCTTCGGCCTGCTGCTCACGATGATCATCGTGCTCTACGACCGGTTCCTCGGCGAACGCGCCGCCAACCCAGCATTCTCGTGAACTCGTGCGGGATCTGAGCCCGCACGAGTTCACGAGAAGTGGGCGGACTACTCGACCGGGGCCTTCCACCGGTTGCGTTCGAGGTTGCCACCCATCGGCGCGTGATTCGCGATGTCGATGCACTCGAGCAACTCCTCGTAGGGGACCGGTCGCGTCAGGTCGAGCCGTTTGCGGACCTGCTTGGTCGTCGTCAGGAGCAGGTCGGTCTGTGCGAGATCGAAGCCGGTGATCGGGTGCGGTGCCATCGGCACAGAATGGCAGGATCGTCCCGATGCAGCGCTACGTTGCGCGCGTGCCCGCAACCCCCGCCGACACGACGAGCGCCGCTGCGGCAGAGGCGAAGGACCTCTCGCGCGGGCTGATCGGCGCTGGCATCGCCGTGTGCGCTTGGTCGACCGGCACGATCCTGGCCAAGTACATCGACATGGGCAGCCTGGCGATCGGGTTCTACCGCTTTGCCTTCTTCGCGCTCACGCTGATCGCGTGGATGCGAGTTCGCGGCACACCCTTTCGCGCACGGGTCATCCGCGACTCGATGTGGGGCGGCATCGCCCTCGGCGCCGACATCGCGCTGTTCTTCTCCGCGGTGAAGCTGACGAGCATCGTCAACGCCACGATCATCGGTTCGATGCAACCGATCGTCGTCGGCGTGATCGCCGCCCGGTTCTTCGGCGAACGGATCGGGCTGCGCAACGTCGTCTGGTCGGCAGTGGCCCTCGCCGGGACCGTCGTCGTCGTCGCCGCAGGTGCGGACGACGGTACGACCGACCTCCGTGGCGACCTCCTCGCGCTCGGGGCGATGCTGTCGTGGAGTGCCTACTTCATCGCCTCGAAGAACTCGAAGAAGACGATGACCTCCACGGAGTTCACCGCGGGCACGGCACTGTGGACCATGGCGATCTGCGCGCCGCTCGGGTTCGTCTTCGGCCAGGACATGTCGTGGCCGTCGGCCACGAACTGGGGCTGGCTGATCGTGATGGCCGTCAGCTCCGGCCTGATCGGCCACGCCATGATGAACTGGTCGCTCGTGCGCATCCCGCTCTGGGTCGGCTCGACCTTCACGCTGTTGATCCCCGTGTTCTCGGCGTTGCTCGCCTGGATCGTGCTCGGCGAGACGGTCACGGCCGCGCAGGCCGTGGCGATGGCGGTCGTGATCGGAGCGCTCGCCATCGTCGTGCGCAACCAGTCCTCACCGCAACCCGTGAAGGCGGGCGTGGTGTCGGGGGTCTGACCCCGGCGGGCCGAGGTTCGTTACCCTGCGGGCGTGTTCGAGTTCAGCGGCGTCGAGTTGGTGGGGTACCTGGCCTCGGCGTTGGTGGTCCTCGCGCTCTCGATGACCTCGGTCGTACGGCTGCGGATGGTGTCGCTCGCCGGGGCGATCACGTTCTTCGTCTACGGCACCCAGATCGACTCCGTCCCGATCATGATCACCAATGGCTCGATCGCCGTGATCAACGTGTGGTTCCTCCGCAAGGAGTTCGCATCCGGCGGCCCACACGGCCGCGACCTCGGTGTGTCGCACATCCGAGCAGACTCGCCGTTTCTCGCCGACTTCATCGCGTTCCATCTCATCGACATCCACCGGTTCCAACCAGACTTCCGGCTTCCGCCGGGCGACGACGTCGTCACCCTGCTGCTCAACCGCGACGGCCTCCCCGCCGGCATGGTGATCGGCCGCCGCGACGGGTCGACGCTGACGATCGACCTCGACTACGTGCTCGGTGCGTACCGCGACTCGCGGCTCGGCCACTGGCTCTACGGTCCCGGCGCCCAGGTGTTCCGCGCCGACGGCTTCGACCGGCTCCGCAGCGCCGGAGTCACCGACACGCACCGCAAGTACCTCGAACGCGTCGGCTTCCGCCCGTCGCTCGGTGACCCCGACCTGTACGAGCTCACGCTCTGACGAATCACATCGCGGGTCTGACCCCTGATGTAGTCGGTCTACGCGATGACGGGGACGGACGCCATGGCGTCGGCGATGACGGAGTCGGGGAGGTCGTAGTCGACCATCTCGCCGGAGAGGTACTTCTCGTAGCTCGCCAGGTCGAGGTGCCCATGGCCGCAGAGTGCGGTGAGGATCACCTTC
>DATKXG010000336.1:0-7461 GCA_035529175.1 Ilumatobacteraceae bacterium | reverse complement strand
GCCCACGGCGCACATCGGCGCAGGTCGGTGAGCTCTGCGACCATCGCCGCGCCTTCGCCGCGACGTTCGTCGCGCTTCGACGGGGGCAGACGTTCCCAGACGGCGTCGCCGACGAGGCGACGCATGAACGCCTCTGCCGCGCCTCCCGGGTCGTCGACTCCGATCGCTGCGGCGCCTGCGGTCGTTCCAGGCCACCAATCCAGCCAGGACAGCGGCGTTTCGTACACGACGACCGCTCGCACCGTCTCGGGCCGGCGGGCGGCGAGCCCCAGCGCCACATTGCCACCGAAACTGTGCCCGAACACGATCGCCTCACGCGGAGATACGTCGGCCACCAGTTGGTCGAGGTCGTCGATGTTCGCCTCGACCGTCCAGGGCGGGCCGACGTGTGCCGACCGGCCGTACCCGCGTCGGTCGTAGCGGATCACCCGATGTGTCGCGTCGAGCCGCCTGCTCAGCCGGAGCAGACCGGCCGAACGGTCCATCGATCCGTGCACCACGACGACGAGCGGCGAGTCCGGGTCGCCGGCCGATTCCGACCAGACGGTCGCCATCAGTCGACGCTGACGATCCGCAGCACGTCGGTGGCGGCGCGGCCGGACCGCTCGCGGTTCGCGTCCGGCGCGCCCGCCAGCACGAGCACGCGGTCGCCCGACCGGATCAGCCCGGCCTGCAACGCGGTCTCGACGGCGAACCAGACCATCTCGTCGGTCGTGCCGTACAGGTCGACCTCGAGGGGGGTGATCCCCCAGCTCAGCGACATCGACCGGACCACCGTGGGATCCGGCGACAGCCCGATCATCGCGGCGGTCGGACGGAAGCGAGCCATCGCACGAGCGGTGCGACCGCTGCTGGTGCAGCACAGGATCGCAGTCACCTCGGCCTCACTTGCCGCTCGTGATGCCGCATGGGTCAGCGCTGCGGTGATCGGATCGATGTTCGACATCTGCTCGTGATGCGAGAGACGCTGGATCCGTCCGAGCCGATCGGCCCACTGCCGGTACGACGCCTCCGACTCGGCGCGCTCGGAGACCGTCGCCATCGTGCGCACGACCGCTGCCGGATCGTGTCCGATCGCCGTCTCGCCGGACAGCATCACGGCGTCGGTGCCGTCGAAGACTGCGTTCGCCACATCGCTCACCTCGGCGCGCGTGGGCGACGGAGCGGTGATCATCGACTCGAGCATCTGCGTGGCGGTGATCACCGGAACGCCGGCTTCGACGCAGTGCCGGATGATGCGCTTCTGGAGGTGGGGCACGTCCTCGATCGGGCAGTCGATGCCCAGGTCGCCCCGGGCGACCATGACGATGTCGGTGGCAGCGATGATCTCGTGCAGATGTTCGACCGACGCACGGGTCTCCATCTTCGCGACGATCTGGGCCCGGTCGCCCACCACGGCTCGCACCTGGTCGATGTCGCCGGGAGACCGCACGAACGACACGGCGACGAATTCGACCCCGGCGGCAGCCACCGCCTCGGCGAGCACGAGGTCGTGGGCCGTCGGCGAGGGCAACCGAAGCCGGTCGGACGCGAGATGGACTCCCGGCCGTCCGTTGGCCTCGCCGCCCGTCTCGACCCGTGCCGTGGCGCACTCGCTGCCGACCTCGACGACGCGCAGGGCGATCGCTCCGTCGCCCAGTTGGACTCGCGCATCAACGGTGAGGTCGTCGAGCAGCGTGGGGTAGTCGACGTGGATCCGCCGGTCGTCGCTCGGGCCGTCACCGCTGACGAGCTCGACGATCGTTCCGGTTCCGAGGAGGACTCCGCCGTCCGGGAAGCCACCGGCACGGACCTTCGGCCCCGGCAGGTCGGCGAGGACGGCGACGGGCCGATCGCGATCGGCGGCCACCGCTCTGATCCGGGCGAGCACTGCCAGGTGGTCGTCGAGCGTTCCGTGGCTCAGGTTCAGCCGCATGACGTCGGCACCGGCATCGACCAGCTCGCCGAGGACCTCGACAGAGTCACTCGCCGGTCCGATGGTCGCCACGATCTTCGTTCGCCCGGTCATATCTGCTTGTCTATCTCAGAATGGAACTGCTGATCATCCGCCACGGGTTGCCGGTACGACGCGAACTCACCGAAGGCGCGGCGGATCCCGAACTCGCGCCCGAAGGCCACGAGCAGGCTCGCCTGCTCGCTCGGTACCTCGAATCCGAGCGCATCGACGCGATCTACGCGAGTCCGATGGCTCGTGCGAGGGAGACCGCCGGGCCACTCGCCGAACTGCTGTCCATGGACATCAGCATCTCGCCGGGGGTCGCCGAATGGGACCAGAACAGCCCCGAGTACGTGCCCGTCGAGGAGCTGAAAGCTGCCAACGACCCCCGATGGCAGGCGATGCTGGCGGGCGAATGGTCGTCCGATGAATCCGAAGAGGATTTCCGGGCGAGGGTGCTCGACGCGGTCGAGACGATCATCAACGACCATCGCGGCGAGCGGGTCGCCGTCGTCTGCCACGGCGGCATCATCAACGGATACCTGTCACACATCCTCGGTCTCGGCGAGTTCGCCCGCGGGTTCTTCTACCCGAACTACACATCGATCAACCGGGTCGCCGCCGCGTCGAGCGGCGAGCGCTCGATCGTCACGGTGAACGAGACCAGCCATCTCCGTGGCACGGGGCTCCCGATGGGTCTGTTCCAGCGGGGCTGACGCATGACCAGCGACCTGATCGACTTCCTCGACGCCTCGCCGTCACCGTGGCACGCCGTCGCCTCCACCATCGACCGGCTCGACGGGTTCGTCCGCCTCGACGAGACGGAGGCCTGGACCGACCTCCCCACCGCCGGGTACGTCGTGCGTTCGGGGGCGATCATCGCCTGGCGGCTGCCGAGCGATCCGGCACCTCCGCATGCCCCATTCCGGCTCGTCGGCGCCCACACCGATTCGCCCTGTCTGCGCGTGAAGCCCCGACCCGACACCGGAGGCCACGGCTGGAAGCAGCTCGCCGTGGAGGTGTACGGCGGGATCCTCAACAACAGCTGGCTCGACCGTGACCTCGGTGTCGCCGGCCGCGTCGTCGCCGCTGACGGCTCGGTCTCGTTACTGAACGTCGCCGAACCGATCGCCCGAGTGCCGCAGCTCGCGGTGCATCTCGACCGTGAGGTCAACTCCGGCGGACTGACACTCGACACCCAGCAACATTTGACGCCGGTGTGGGGAGTGGGCACGTCATCGGTCGGCGAGTTCGCCTCGTGGGTTCGCGACGTCGGCGAGCTGGACGCCGACCCGGCGTGGTGGGAGCTGTGCCTGTACGACGTACAGGGCGCCTCCGTGATCGGTGCTGACCACTCCCTGCTCGCCTCGGGACGCCTCGACAATCAGGTGTCGTGCTGGGCCGCCGTGACCGCGCTCGCCGGCGCGGCGCCGAGCGGACACATCGCTGTCGCGGTCCTCAACGACCACGAGGAAGTGGGCTCGTCGAGCAACACCGGCGCCGGTGGGCCGTTCCTCGAGTCGGTGCTCGCGCGGATCGTCGCGGCACGCGGTGGCACCGCCGAGGACTTGGCGAGGTCGCTGGTGTCGTCCGCCTGCGTGTCGGCCGACAACGCCCACGCCGTCCACCCGAACTACGCCGAGCGCCACGAACCCGGCCACCGGCCGATCGTCAACGCAGGTCCGGCGATCAAGGTGAACTCGAACCAGCGCTACGCCACCTCCGGCGACACCGCGGCCGGGTTCCAACGGGCGTGCGAGACCGCCGGGGTGCCCTGGCAGGTGTTCGTCTCGCGCAACAACATGCCGTGCGGCTCGACGATCGGGCCGATCACCGCCACTCGACTCGGCATTCCGACGGTCGACGTCGGCGTGCCCCAGCTGTCGATGCATTCGGCCCGCGAACTCTGCGGCGCCGACGACCCCGGGCACCTGGCGGCCGCGCTGTCGGTCTTCCTGATCTCCTGAGCGCCCGGCGCGTCGACGGGTCAGCCGACGCGGGCCTCGGCGAGGTCGAACAGGCGCTGCAGCTCGACCGACAAGCGTTCGGATGCCTCGGCGATCGCCCGTCGGGGCGCACGCCCGGAGTCGCCGACCTCGACCGTGATCGGCTCGCCGATGACCACGTGGACCTTCTTCGGATGGATCATCTTCGCGTGGCGCGGCATCACGCGGGCCGATCCACCGATCCCGACGGGAACGATCTGCACGCCGGCGCGGGCGGCGACGTAGGTGGCACCGTCGAACAGCGGGTGCACACGTGGGCCGTCCTTGCGTTCGCCTTCGGGGAACAGCACGAGCGGCTCGCCACCTTCGAGCACCTTGATGCTGCGTGCCAGCGCCTCCCGGTCGGCGGATCCGCGGTTGACCGGGAACGCCCCGAGCGCCGAGAACAGCCAGCCGAGGCTGGGGTACTTCCACATCTCCTGCTTGCCCATGAACCGGATGCGACGGCTCGTGACGCAGGCGACGATCGGTGTGTCCACGTAGCTGCGATGGATGGGCGCCAGGATGTACGCCCCCGTGGACGGAAGGTGCTCGCGGCCGTCGATGCGCATCCTCGTGAATGCCTGCGTGAACCAGCACACGAGCGAGCGCACCACCCGATACGTCAGCATGCTCGCCCACGAGTCGGAGGCGAGACGTGTCTGCACCTTGGTCATGCCGGCATCAGGCCCAGCACGTGGTCGACCACCTCGTCGACCGACGACCCCGTCGTGTCGACGACGATGGCGTCGGAACTCTCCATCAACGGGCTGTCCGCGCGAGTCGAGTCCTTGCGATCGCGTTCGATGATCGACGCTTCCACGTCGTCGACGTTTCCGCCGATCTCGGCCACGCGCCGCTCGGCACGCACGCGGGGCGAGGCGGTGACGTAGAGCTTCAGCGTGGCGTCGGGAAACACGACCGACCCGATGTCGCGGCCCTCGACCACGCCACCTCCGTGCTCGGCCACCCAGGACCGTTGACGTCGGACCAGCTCGGAGCGCACCCGGCTGTTCGCTGCAACCGCACTGACCGCCGCCGTGACCTCGCGGCCGCGGATCTCCACGGTGGCGTCCACACCGTCGACGATCACCGCCGAGCCGTCGAGCGTCATGTCGATCGCCGCCGCCAGCGACGCCACGTCGGACTCCTCGGCCGGATCGATTCCACGACGCAGCGCCGCGAAGGTCACCGCGCGGTACATCGCCCCGGTGTCGAGATACTGCAGTCCGAGGCGTGCAGCCACGGCGCGACCGACCGTGCTCTTTCCTGCGCCGGCGGGACCGTCGATCGCGACGATCACGGGCGAGACATCGGCAGCTGCGGTGGATGACTCGCTCACCACGACACCCCGAGCGGGCGGCCCTCGTCGTAGCCGGCCGTGCTCTGGACGCCCACCACGGCCCGCTCCTGGAATGCCGCAATCGAATCGGCTCCGGCGTAGGTGCAGGCGGAGCGCAGCCCGGCGACGATCTGGTCGATGATGTCCTCGACGCTCGGACGCTCGGGGTCGAGGTACATCCGTGAGGTGCTGATGCCCTCCTCGAACAGCTCCTTGCGAGCTCGCTCGAAGCCGTGGTCACCCTGTGTGCGGTGTTTGACCGCCCGGTTGGACGCCATGCCGAAACTCTCCTTGTAGAGCCGGCCGTCCGGGCCGCGCAGCGTGTCCGCCGCCGATTCATGGGTTCCCGCCAACCACGATCCGAACATCACGCTCGCCGCGCCGCCGGCGAGGGCCAGCGCCACGTCCCGCGGGAAGCGAACCCCACCGTCGGCCCAGACGTGGCGGCCGAGCCGGCGAGCCTCGTCGGCGCACTCGAGCACAGCGGAGAACTGCGGGCGACCGACCCCGGTCATCATCCGAGTCGTGCACATCGCACCGGGACCGACCCCCACCTTCACGACGTCGGCACCCGCCTCGATCAGCTGGCGTGTGCCGTCGGCGGTCACCACGTTGCCGGCCACGATCTTCGCGTCCGGCAACACTGCTCGCACCGCCTCGACTGCGTGCAGCGTCCGGGTCTGGTGCCCGTGCGCCGTGTCGATCACCAACACGTCGACGCCGTGGCCGACCAGTTCCTTCGCCCGCGCGGCCGGATCACCGTTGATGCCCACGGCGACGCCGACCATCAGCCGTCCGTCGGCGTCGACCGCCGGCTGGTAGATCGTCGAGCGCAGCGCACCTTCGCGAGTGATCACCCCCAGCAGGCGGCCGTCGTCGACCACGGGAGCGACGCGGAGCCGGTTACGGCCGAGGTGGTCGAACGCCGCGGCGGGCTCGATGTCGGGGCTCAGGATGTGCAGGCTCGAACTCATCACGTTGACCAACTGGGTGAACCGGTCGAAGCCCTCGCCGTCGCCCTCGGTGAACACGCCGACGGGCACGCCGTCGTCGACGACGACGACCGCCCCGTGGGCGCGCTTGTGGATCAACGACAACGCGTCGGCGATCGTCGCATCGGGCGCGAGCGTGATCGGCGTCTCGAACACCGTGTGGCACCGCTTGACGTAGTCGATCACGCGGGCGACGACGTCGACCGGGATGTCCTGAGGAAGGATGGCGATTCCACCGCGGCGCGCGACGGTCTCGGCCATTCGGCGCCCCGCCACTGCGGTCATGTTCGACACGACGAGCGGGATCGTCGTGCCGATCCCGTCCGGCGTGCGCAGGTCGACACTCATCCTCGACGGCACGTCCGACAGGCTCGGCACCATGAAGACGTCGTTGTAGGTCAGATCGAAGCCCGGTTCGGGATGAAGCATGCGCATGGGGTTCCTCCTCGAGTCGATCAGCCCGCTCTGGACCCGACGACTCGACTCGCTTGACGAGCGAGCACAGGCTACGGCCTAGCCTGGCGCGTGCATGACCTCTCAAGTCGCATCGCCGGTCGTCCTCGTGCACGGTTGGGGCGGGTCGTTCGAGTCCACGTGGCAGCGCAGCGGTTTCACCGCGCTGCTCGAGGACGCCGGCCTCCAGGTCATCGGAGTCGACCTGCTCGGCCACGGCACCGCGCCGAAACCACACGACCCCGATGCCTACGCCGACCTGACCGAACGCCTCCTCGACGCGCTCCCGGATCAGCCGGTCGACGCCATCGGGTTCTCACTCGGGGCGATGACGCTGCTGCGCCTCGCCCTCGCCCAGCCTCACCGCTTCAACCGGATCGTGCTCGCCGGTGTCGGGGCCAACCTGTTCGATCGCGACGAGGCGGGCACGCGCGCCATCGTGGCCGGACTCGAGGCCGTCGCAGCGGGTGGCGATCCCTCGACCCTCGACAACACGGTGCGCCTGTTCACGCAGTATGCGAGCCAGCCCGGCAACGACATCGACGCGCTCACCGCGGTGATGAAGCGACCGCCCTCGACCGAGATCACTCCCGAGGGCTGCGCGACGGTCACGTGTCCGGTCCTCGTCGTCGTCGGCGACCGTGACTTCGTGCATCCGGGCGACGGCCTGGCCGCCGCCTTCCCGCGCGGCCGGTGCGAGACGTTGCGCAACGTCGACCACTTCGCCACCACGGAGTCGTTCGGGTTCTTCGA
>DATKXG010000335.1:0-8923 GCA_035529175.1 Ilumatobacteraceae bacterium | reverse complement strand
CTTGTCGAACGCAATGGCGTTGGGGAAGCTCATCTGGTCGGTACCGGCGATCAGCGCTTCGTCGCCCGTCCTCCGGTCGAACTTGTAGACGCCGGTCAAGCCGTCCCACTGCACCGCGCCGTAGATGTTGCCCTTGGCGTCGGTAGCGAGGCCGAGGAATCCGGCCCCAGGACCGGCGGAATCCCAACCGTCGATCGTGCCGAAGACTTCGAAGTCGCTCGACCCAGGTGCAAACTTCAACAGCTCGCCGGTGACCGTGCTCGTCACGAACACGTTGCCGCTCTTGTCGACTGCCACACCCTCGAGCGACGGTCGCGGCCCTTCGCTCACGACATCGACTTGATCCCGATCCGGCGGGCCGGCTGACGTCGGCGATGGCACCGCAACCGCGACCAATGCTGCCGATGCAACGAGTCCAACAACGCTTCTGGTAATCCGATTCATCGGATACGCCTTTCTGGCTACTGTGCGTCCCCCATCGGTCGCACGGTGAGTGACGAACCCCCAAGTTCATCTCTCACCAGCATGCACTGCGCGTCTCGCAGGGTCAAGGAATCGTGACCGATCCTACATCGCGGCCAGGTGGCGACCGATCCTGCTTGGTTCGCTCGGGCGGTCGGGACGGGAGCGAATTCATCCCCGGGCCGCGGACGATCAGAACGACACGTCCGGACCCGAGCCGAGCAAGCGAATTCCCGGCAACGTGATTGGTGGCCGCCCAGGAGGAGCTGAAAGAACGCTCGTTTCGCAATCAGGCGAAGCGGCGAGGGGCGCCACACTTTGGCTACGGCGGTGCACGATATTCGCGTCCTCGCGAAGGCTCCAGACCCGTCCGGCATCCGGCAAACCTGCGCACGGGCGGTGACTGTCATGCCGCACATAACGGGAGCGCGGTAACGCGCCGCACGGCGTCGCGTCGGTGTGCGACTTCGGCCCAAGTCGCGCGCTCAATAATCGCGGACAGCTCGCCGGGTCATCGCCCGCCGCGACGCACGCCCTGCCGTCGTAGCGCTGTTCGCACCGTTGACATCGGGACGTCGAGTTCGTTGGCGATGTCGCCGGCGGTGGCATGTTCGTCGATGTAGCGGACCCGTAGCCATGTCGCGTCGTTGAGGGCGCTGCGGCTTCGGCGTACCGACGACCGAGTGAGGCCGTGGACGTTGATGGCCCTGTGCATCGTGGTCACCGACACACCGGCGAGCTCCGCGATCTCACGAATGGTGCGATGGCGCTGGATGTACTCCACGCGCAGCCAGCCGGGATCGATGCCGCCCGGTCGATCGCTGTTCAGCCGAGGACGTGCCCGACCGGTGGCCGGAGATAGACGCGGCCGGATCGGGATGCCGTACTCAGCCCTTCGCCTGTTGATCGTGACGACACCGACGCCGGCGAGCTGGGCAATCTGGGCAACTGGCAATCGATCCACCGAATACACCTGCTCAAGCCACGCACGGTCGAGTTCGATCCGCGTTGCGAAGCCTTCTGGTCGGTCGATGCCGTTCCGGCGCAGCGCTCGCGCAACCGTTTGCTCGTGCGCTCCCACCTCTGCGCCGATGGCCTTCATCGACCGCAGATCGTCGACGTAACGACGCCGCAACCAGTCCGGGTCGTCAAGCAGCGCGGGCGTCGGCCACGGTGGGCGTGCGGGTTCTCGATGCCGTGACGTCGCATCCGTTGACGCACACCCGAGCGGTCGATCCCGACGCGTCGGGCAATCGACGACACCGTCTCACCGGCAGCGAACGCCGCCCGCAACGCCTCCGCCGTCAACTCCCGCCTCGCCGGTGGATGGGAGATGTCGAAGTGGTCGAGTGCTGCACTCACCTCGGCCGTCGACACGCCAAGCCGTCTGGCGATCGCCGACGCACTCTGGGACTGTTCGAGGTGTTGGTCGCGTAGCCAGTCGGCATCGTCGAGTCGGGCGCGACGACGATCCCGTGACCGACTCGACGCCGACGGCAACCCGGCCCGGTGTGCAACCAGTCGCGGATCGTGCGTTCCGTCACCCCGACATCGGCAGCGACCGCACTCACGGTCTCGCCAGCGTCGAGCCGAGCGGCGATCGCAGTCAGCTCCGAACTTGGCGCCACGACGAGGACGATAGGTCACCCAACCGTCCGCACTGGCGGCTTACCTGCTCTTGCCTCGACCACCCGCCTACGTCGTCGCAGCGACCACGTTCCACAGACCCGACGACCTCACCGTCGCCGAGGGAACCATCAAACGCAGCGACGACGACGTCGTCAAAGCACACCCGAACGTGTTCCGACCCGTCGAGGACAGCGTCGACTGAGACGGAGACGCACAACGCGCCGTGCGATCACGATTCGGTGGTCACGAGCAGACTGGCTCTGAGTCGCCTTGCACCGTGCACGTGATCTGAGGTCCCTCGGCCACCAATGCCGCCCCAAGCGGTATCTGATAGTCGGTGTAGATCTGGAAGTCGAACTGTCCGTTCTGTGCCACCTGCGTCGTCAGGTTGCGGGTGCTGACGCTCAGTGAAATGTTGCCGGAGGGACAGGAAGTGCCCGCGCCGGACAGGGTGGCGATAACGCCGTAGCCGGTAATGCTCGCGTTCGGAAACTTCGCCGGGTTGGCTCCACCGCTCCCGGTGCATCCTGGGAGAAGACCTGGAAAGGTGAGTTGATAGCCACCTGTTCCGGTCGAAACCACCGTCGGCACGAGTCCGAACTGGACCCAGTTGGTCGCAAGCGTTGCACTGGTGGTGACCCTTCCACCCGACTTCAGTGTGTTTGCGACGGACGCGTCAATCTGTGTCTTGGTATAGACGTCGGCGCTGTTGGCTTTGGTGTCGATTGCGGCTTGGAGTGCGTCGAGCTTGGACGAAGAGGTGTAGCCGACGACGTCGATGAGAATGTCCGTTCTCGGTTCCAAGAACCCGTACGCATCCCAGGTGATATCGATCTGGCCGGCGTTCGTCCCGCTCGTTGGCAACGCCACCAGCACCGCGTTCGCCAACACCCCACCAACGGTCACGTTCAACGACGACGTCGTCGGCAACCCCGTTGCGTCACCTGGCCGGATCGAGATGAACCCGTCCGCCTCCGGCGCCACCGCCGTCACGTTCAACAACACACCAGTCGCCCCGGTCGGCACGACCGTCTTGGTGCCCGTCGTGGTCGGGATCGACCCGGTCACCTTCAGCTTCTGAGGTGATTGCGACTCGAAGGGGCCGGGCAATCCGACATTGACCGGGTCACGCGAATCCAACACACGAACCGGATCGGTCAACACCGTGGTCGAATCCACCCCACCAGCCGCGTTCACCGCCACCAGACCGCCAGCACCGAACGTGACCGCCACCGCCGCACCGATCGCTGACCATCTCGATCGCCACAAATGGCCTCGAGACTCGTTCCGAGATGTCACTGCACGCATCACGCCCCCTTAGACGTCAACCGAGCGCCCCCACGACACTCCGAATTGCCAGCGTCGCACGGAACCCGACCTCGCACAAGCAAACGACCGTCACACTCGACCAGGTGACCGACAACCCGACCCCCGAAGACCTCGAGCAGCTCGCCAGATCCGTCGCCATGATCGGTGTCCTCGGCGACCGTGACCGGCTCGATGTCGTCGCTGCGTTGCGCCGCCTGGCTGAGCTCGACAAGACCGTCAGGTCGCACCCGTCAGGCTGGCGGCGACCGCGCTTGTAGAACAGGGGCCCCGCTGCCGGCGATGAGAACGCACACCGCCCGCCGCTGGTGATCCTCGGGCGGGCGGTGGCGCGTCCCGGATCGCGTCAGTCCTCGAAGACCCGACCACCACCTGAGCCCTTGCAGTTGTGCTCAGGGTCGTGCGCCGGAGATCCGGGCGGAGCGTCAGCGGGCGTCTGCGTGCGCGCCCAACCACCATTTGGATCCTTCTGGAATTCGTCGTTCTGCCCTGAGTACGCGCACAGAGACGGCATCACGACGATGTCGTCGTTCACTTCGGTGGCCGGTGCATACGGACCGTGCGACGGCAGTGGTGTCCCCTTCCCGTTGCCCGTTACTTCGCCGGCGAATGCCGAGCCGGCACTCACGCCGACAACCGAGGCGCTGCACAGCAACGCAGCAACAATTGCTTTCTTCATGATGTATCCCCATCGTGTTCGGGCGGCCCGAGTAACCCCCATTGGTCCCGGTCCCGTCGCCGGCCAACGAGGGCCGACCTGACGACTGTGCGCTTAATCGGAAACGTTGTCAACAAAGCGACCGTCACACCCCTCGTCACACTCGACCAGGTGACCGAACCCACCCCCGAGGACCTCGAGCATCTCGCCAGATCGGTCGCCATGTCCGGTGTGCTCGGCGGCCGTGACCGCCTCGACGTCGTGGTGGCGTTGCGTCGGCTCGCCGAGACCGAACAAGGCGGTGAAGTGGCAGCCCTCCGTCAAGAAGCCGTCAAGGTCTCGCTCAACGTGATGACACGCCCATCGTTCGAACGCTACGTTCACCGCCCAGCGGGGACGACCACCGACGAGTCGTCGTGGGTGCCTCGTCAGGCGCACCGGTGGGTCCAACGCAACACGTAACCCAACCGCCGACGACCCACGGTGTGCCGCCAAGGGGCACATTCGCTACTTGAAGGATTCGCCGGGCCGATTGATCGAGGTGCGGGCCGACGCTCCCCCAGCGGAGCTGCTCGTGGCCGGCATGCTGCCGGCGCTCGTCGACGCCGCCCGGGCCAACTCGAATGCGACTCGCTCAGGTGCCGTGACACAGCGTGACACAATTCGTTCGGAAACGATGCGAAATGGCGCGACACGTTGAGTAGTCGAAATGGCTCACACGCTGGGCGAATGCGCGAAACACCCGGTCACAGTGTCTGGTGCAATTGTGTCCCGCTTACAGGCCACCTCACCATTGCGCATCCCGTCGCCCCAGCAGCCCGCGCCGTGCGATGAGCCACGTGGCGCTATCCGGGCGGTTCGCTCATCGCAACGCCAAATCGGCGCCGTGCGATGAGCCAAATGGTGCTATCCGGGCGGTTGGCTCATCGTTGAGGAAATCCGTCTCGCCGACTTGGCGCCCGATCCGTCCTGGCGAGTTGCGCCCGGGCTAGGTTGCGGCTCGACATGGCAATGTCAATCAGGGGCCGGGGGGCCGCGCAGCTGCAGCGTGCGGCCGGGCAGGTGCTCCCTGCGCTCGGACTCGTGGCGGTACAGCTGCTGTTCTTCGGCATGCCGGCGGGCGCGTGGGTCCGCGGCGTCATTCTCGGCCTGCTCACCGCACTCCTGGCGATGGGCATGGCGCTCGTGTACCGGGCGAACCGGGTGATCAACTTCGCTCAGGCCGACCTCGGATTCGTCCCGACCTCGCTGGCGGTCGGTCTGATCGTGTTCTCCGGCCTGCCCTACCTCTTCGGGTTCGGTGTCGGGCTCGCCGCCGCGATCGCGCTCGGCGTGATCGTCGAGCTCGCATTCGTCCGCCGGTTCGCGAAGGCGTCGCGCCTCGTGCTGACCGTCGCCACGATCGGCATCACCCAGCTGCTCGCCGTGCTGGCACTGCTCGTTCCTCAGATGTGGGACCAGAGCGCCGCCTCGCAGCGCATCCCGCCGCCGGTCGACTGGAAGCTCACGATCGGCACGTTCATCTTGTCGGCCAACGACCTGATCGCATTGATCGTCGCTCCGCTCGCCATGGTCGCGGTTGCGGTGTTCCTCGGCACGACCCGCCTCGGCACCGCCATCCGAGGGTCGGCCGAGCGCAGCGAACGAGCGTTGATGCTCGGCATTCCCGTCGCGTGGCTCTCCACGCTCGTGTGGGCGATCGCCGCGGCGCTGTCGTTCCTCGCATTGTTCCTGCGCGCCGGCATCCTCGGCATTCCGCTCGGAGCGGCGTTGAGCCTCTCGACACTCGTGCTCGCGCTCGCCGCGCTCGTGATCGGTCGGCTCCGTCACCTCCCGACGGTTGCCACCACGGCGGTCGCGCTGGGCGTGCTGGAGTACGGCGTCGCATGGAATGCGAGCAGCCCGTTGCTCGTCATGCCGATCATCGGCGCGGCCGTCCTGGTCGCCCTGCTGCTGCAGCGGCGCCAGTCCGGACGCGCCGACCGCGACGAGGCGGCGGCCTGGCGCCTCGCCGACGAGGTGCGCGCCCTCCAGCCCTGGGTCGCTCGGCTCCCACTCGTGCGTCTCCTGCGCTGGGGCACGGCGACGCTGATCGTCGTCGGCCTCGTGCTGATTCCGCTGATGTTGCGGACCGATCAGATCATCAAGGCGACCGCGGTCGCCGTCTTCGCCGTCATCGGACTGTCGCTGGTCGTGCTGTCGGGATGGGCGGGGCAGATCTCCCTCGGCCAGATGGCTTTCGTCGCGATCGGTGCAGCGGTGAGCGGCAAGGCCACGATCACCTGGAGCGTCGACATGTCGCTGGCCCTGGTGCTCGGAGGCGTCGCCGGAGCGCTCGCCGCGCTCGTCGTCGGGCTCCCGGCGCTGCGGCTGCGCGGGCTCTACCTCGCCGTCACCACGCTGGTGTTCGCGCTCGCGGTCAACTCGTGGTTGCTGAACCGCCAGTTCTTCGGATGGGTCCCCCAGGAACGCATCGAGCGGCTCCCGTTGTTCGGCCGGATCGACGTGTCGACCCCCACCCGCTTCTACGTGTACACGCTGGTCGTGCTCGCACTGGTGTACGTGGCGCTCCGCGGCGTCCGCCACAGCCGGACCGGACGCGCCATCGTCGCGCTGCGCGAGAACGAACTCGCCGCCCAGGCATTCTCCGTCTCGCCCGTACCGGTCAAGCTCACTGCGTTCGTCACCTCCGGATTCGTCGCCGGGATCGCCGGCGGGCTGTTCGTGCACCTCAGCCAGAGCTTCGATCTCACCAGCTACGGCGCGGCGGTCAGCCTCGAGGTCTTCACCGCCGCGGTGGTCGGCGGCCTCGGTGCACTCTTCGGCGGGGTGCTCGGCGCCGTGTTCCTCAAGGGCAGTGAGTGGTTCATCACCTCGCCGGAGTGGCGCCTGCTGTCGTCGGCGCTGGGTGTGCTGATCGTGTTGCTGATCATCCCCGGCGGTCTCGCCAGCCTGGTGATCAAGATCCGCGACTGGTACGTCAGCCTGGTCCTTCGTGCCCCGACCGCGGCGGAGCCCCCGCTCGACGTCGAGTCCGAGCCTGTCCCGACGGACACCACCCCGACCGACCCGACCCCGACCGACCCTACCCCGACGGACACAATCCCGACGGACAACCAGCACGACGAACCGAGTCGGGTATGACCGCGCCTGATCAGTCCGCTCCGATCGTCAAGCGGTTCGCCTACGGCGTGCGCCATCCGAAGCAGTGGATGACCGACCTGTGCGGCGGCGAGGCGGCGTTCCCGCTGATCGTGTTGTTCGGGCTCAATGCAGTCGACGAACTCGATCGCACGGCGTTCGGCATCCTGCTGCCCGAGATCCGCGAGTCGTTCGACATCAACATCTCCACCGCGCTGTCGATCGTGGCGCTGTCGTCGATCGCAGCGTTGGCGCTGCAGGTCCCCATCGCCCAGTACGCGGACAAGTCCAAGCGGATCCCGCTGGTGGTCGGCGGCGCCCTCATGTGGGCAATGTTCTCGGGCATGACCGGACTCGCCACCGGGTTGATCCTGCTGACGATCGCCCGGTCCGGGTCGGCGCTCGGCAAGGCCGTGATCGACCCCACCCACAACTCGCTGATCGCCGACTACTACCCGATCGAGTCACGGTCGCGCGTGTACAGCTTCCATCGAGCCGCCAACGCCGTCGGCGCGTTCGTCGGACCGCTCACCGCGGGCATGCTCGCGTTCTACTTCGACTGGCGCGTGCCGTTCCTGGTCTTCGTGATCCCCACGGTCATCTTCGCCGTGCTCGCCTTGAGGATGAAGGAGCCCACACGCGGTCGCTGGGAACGCCATGCGACCGGCGCTTCCCAGGACATCATCGACACCGAGGAGGAGTCACCGTCGTTCGCCGAGAGCTGGCGCACTGCGCACAAGGTGAAGTCGCTCCAGCGCATCTGGTGGGCCCTGCCGTTCCTGGCGACGTCGTTGATCGGGTTCGTCACGCTCGCCTCGCTGCTCTACGAGCAGAAGTTCGACCTCGACGAGCGAGCGCGCGGTGTTGCGGCGGCGGTCGCCGAACCGTTCGCGCTGGTCGGTCTGGTGATCGGCGCCCGCATCGCCACGCGGCGCTTCGCCGGCAATGTGAAGGGCCTGATCCGATTCGTCGCATCGGTGGCGATGCTCACTTCGTTCGCGTCTGCCGGCTTCGCCTTCGCCCCCAACGTCTACATCGCGGTCGCGCTCAACTGCGTGATCTCGGCATCGCTGGCGATCATCGGGCCCGGTGTACTCGCCGCCCTCTCGTTGGCGATTCCACCTCGGGCCCGCGCGACCGGCTTCGCGATCGGATCGCTCTGGGTCATCCCCGGCCTGTTCGTGCTCCCCGTGATCGGCTGGATCGCCGACAACTGGTCGATCGAGATCGGCATGCTCGTCATGATCCCGATGTTCATCATCGGCAGCCTGATGCTGCGCAGCGTGGCCGACGTGATCGACGCCGACATCGCCCAGGTCTGGCAATCGGCCGCGGCCCGTTCCGAGGTCCTCTACGACCGCCGCCAAGGACACACGAGCCTGCTCCTGCTCAAGGGTGTCGAGGCCGGCTACGACAACCGCACCGTGCTCCACGGCATCGACCTGCGCCTCGACGAGGGGGAGGTCGTGGCGCTCCTCGGCACCAATGGCGCCGGCAAGTCGACGCTTCTCAAGTCGATCAGCGGGATCGTCGAAGCCGACCGGGGTGCCATCGTGCTCGACGGGCGCGACATCACCCACGCCCCGCCCAACGAGATCGCCGCGCTCGGCATCGTGCAGATGCCCGGCGGCCAAGGCGTGTTCGGCTCGCTCACGGTCAAGGAGAACCTGGAGCTGGCCGGGTGGACCAACCGCCGCGACCCTGCCG
>DATKXG010000334.1:0-9421 GCA_035529175.1 Ilumatobacteraceae bacterium | reverse complement strand
CCAGCTGCAGCAGACCCTCGGCGAGGCGTTCGCCTCACCGGCTGCCGATCATCTGCAACTCGCGCGAGCAGCGTGGCCGGTGTTGGCCCGCGACGAGACCGACCGGATCTTCGCACTGTTCTTCGAGGCCAACGGACTGGCCGCGACCGGTCGTGCACCCTTCGACACGATCGTTCCGCAACTCGTGGAGGCCTGGATCGCGTGGTTGACGCTGTTCCTCACCGGAAGTGAGCGGGAACGTCGAGCCGAGGCCGAAGCGGCGATCGCCGTCATCGACGGCCTGATCCTGCTCCGCCTGCTCGCGGGCCCCGTTGCGGCCAAGCGTGCTGCAGCGCGACTCGGCGTGAGCTAGGTCGACCGCCACCAGCCATCGCCGTCCTCGGACGGAACCGGGTCAGCGTGGTTGCGCGGCAGCATGGAGAACCGCTGCCACGGCCGCGGTGATCTTGCGGCCTGTGGGGAGGTGCAGGAACTCGTTCGGTCCGTGGGCGTTGCTGTGCGGGCCGAGCACGCCGGTCACGACGAATTGGGTCGCGGGGAACCGCTGGCCGAGCATCGCCATGAACGGGATGGTGCCACCCTCGCCGAACTGCAGCGCCGGGGCACCGAAGAAGCGGGCGGACGCCGCCTGCAGCGCGTCGTCGAGCCATGCGGCGGTGGGCGGAGCGGCCCAGCCCCACGCGCTCTCCGCACTCTCGAAGGAGACCTGCGCACCGTAGGGCGCGTCGACGGTGAGATCGCGCTCCAAGGCCGACAACACGGCGGCGGGGTCCACGTGTGGCGGAAGGCGCAACGAGAGCTTCAAGGCCGTCTCCGGGCGCAGGACGTTGCCGGCTCTGGCGGTCGGCGGCAGACCGTCCTGGCCGATCACGGTGAGCTGGGGGCGCCACGTCGTGGCGAGCAACGCCTCGAGCGCGTCGTCGCCGGTGACCGGTTCGACACCGGGAGTCCAGGGCACCTCGGCCACTCGCCCCGCGCCGACCAGCGACGCGGCTTGCGCCAGGGCTGCCTGCGTCTCGGACGGGATCTCACCCCACGCCTCGTCGAGCAACACACGCCCGTCGCCGTTGTCCTCGATGCGATCCAGCAGCTGACGGAGGATCCGGAAGCCGTCGGGCACGACACCGCCGTAACCGCCCGAGTGCAGGCCCTCTTCGACCACGCGCACGCGCAGGGTGCCCGCCACCATCCCCCGCAGTGACGTGGTGATCCAGAGGTGCTCGTAGTCGGCGGCGCCAGAGTCGAGGCACACGACGAGTTGCGGTGTCCCGATGACGTCGGCGAGTGCGTCGATGTACGCGGGGAGGTCGACGCTGCCGGACTCCTCACTCCCCTCGATGATGACCACGCACCGCGGATGCGATCCACCGGCGGCCTGCACCGCTTCGATCGCACCGAGCGCCGCGAACGCCGAGTAGCCGTCGTCGGCGCCACCGCGCCCGTACAGGAGGTCTCCCTCCAGTACCGGCGTCCACGGGCCGAGGTCCTCGCGCCAGCCCTCCATCTCGGGTTGCTTGTCGAGGTGTCCGTAGAGCAGCACCGGGGCCGCGTCCTCGGCGCCGGACGTCGCCGGGATCTCGCAGACGATCGTCGGGGTGCGGCCCTCGAGCCGATGGACCGAGACCACCAGGCCGGGGATCGACCGACCGCGGCACCACGACGTGATCAGGTCGACGGCGCGGTCCAAGTGGCCGTTCGCCGCCCAGTCGGCGTCGAAGCTCGGCGAGAGCGCTGGGATCGCGATGTAGTCGGACAGCACCGGAACCAGACCGCCCCACAGCTCGGTGGTGTGATCGTCGACGATGGAGAGGTCGAGCAGCGACATGACCGAACAGTACCCACACCAAGCTCCAGGGCTCCCGTACGTGGTCGTACCCAAGGGAGTTCACCCCAGGCACCCCCACCCACCGGGTCGGCGGTGTCACGGCATTGGCGGAGCGCATGTGCGTCACATCCGGCTCCCAGACACCGGTCGCGTTCGGCTGACATCGACGCACTACGGGCACGCCGTGTGACGCTTGACCATTGCGGACGGTGCCTGGGCCTGGAAGCTTGACGAAAGGCCATTGCGGGGGCAGTGGCCAGAACCAACGAAATGGGGATTCATCATGCTGCTGTTCAATCGAATGATGCGCGTTACGGGGGGTGCCGCTGCCGCGGCCTGGGCCGCTGAGGTCACGGCTGGAGTGAACAAACACTCGGTGTCCGAGGTCTCCCTCTGGCGCGGGGCCTTTGGTGCGCCGGTCGGCACGATTGCGTGGTCGGCACCGATGCAGGCGCTCGGCCAGATGGATGACCTGAACGCGGCGATGGCCGCGGACGCCGGTCTCACAGCGCTGGTGAGCAAGGGCGCGGAGTACGTGGCCGAGGCCGACCCTGACCGCCTGCTCGCACTCGTGCACGGCGAGGTCACCGACAGCGCACCGGTCGGCTCCTACATGGGTGCTGTCCGTGCAGCAGCAGCGCCGGGCCAATGGGTCGGTGCGGGCGCCTGGGCAGCACACATCGCGGGCGTGTACTCGGAGGTCACCGGCCTGAACGTCGTGGTGACATCGACGGTCGCTGGGCCAATGGGCGAGTTCACCTGGTTCGTCCGACACGAGAATTCCGCCAGTGTCGAGGCGGCCATCGCAGCGACGATGTCGTCGGAGAAGTACATGACCGAGGTCAACAGCGGCGGCGAGTTCTTCTTGCCGGGGGCGACGCAGATGTACGCCCAGCGCATGGCCTGACGTCGAAGCATCGGTCCGTTCGGAGGTCGAGTCCCTCTGAACGGACCGCACTGCGCCCGCTATCGCATCGGCGGCAGAGGTGTACGACGGTTCCGCCGTCGATGCACTCGTCGTCGCGATTGCCGAACCAGGAGGCACGGTCCTCACCGGAGACCGTGCCGACATCCAGGCGCTTGCCGCTCACGCTGATCGCGTCAGCGTCGGAGTCATCTGACGCATCGTCGCGCCTGCTCAAACGGCGGTTCCCGCCCGCCTGTCTGCGTCGCTCCCCGCCAGCTGAGTGTGACGGGGGTAACCGACCGATCGGAAGTGCCGATTTCGCGCTGGTCGTCGGCTCGCACGGACGCGGGATCTCGGGGTGGGTCGTTCGCCACTGCCCGGCGGTCGGTCGTCAAACCTGTCGATGGCAGGTATCGACCTCACACAAGATGGGTGATCCGGCCGGGCTTTCGGGCCACGTACGTTGACACCGAGAGGCGCCGCTGGGCGAGTGGAGGAGTGACGTGTGATGAGCGATCGTTGGGATGAGTTGTGTGGGCTCGAGTTCTCCGAGAGTTACCCCACTCCAGAGGCGTCTGAGCGGCTGGTCGACGAGATGATGTTCCAGCGCGCCTGTCAGGTGGTGTTGTGGTCGATCCCTGCCATGAGCGTCTACGCCATGAAGAAGGGCTCTGACGAGGTCTTTGGTGCGGGCGGCAATGTGTTGGTGGTCTTCAAGGACCGCCTGACCGCGAAGACCGTGATCAGCACTCCGAACAGTGACGGGATTATGCAGTGGGCCGATCTACCTGGGAAGCCGGACACTTCGCCGGTACGCGAGCGGTCGGTCGACGAAATCGGTTGAGCGAAGTGTGCGCCTGAACCGTCGACCTCGGCGGGCGACTACGCCGAGATCTTCGAGGCGTACTTGCGTTGGGCGGCCTGCTTGGACACACCGAGCATCGCTCCAATTTCAGACCAGGAACGATCAGCGCTGCGAGCATCTCGAATCGCGTCGAGCAACGCCGTGTCGACATCGTCTCGCTGTTCCACCAGCTCGGCAATGGTCCGAAGCGCTGCAGTCTTCGCCTCGACGAGATCATCGCCGTCGACGTCGTCGGCCCAACGCTCGAGGGCGTCGGCTCGTTGTGCACGTGTCGTCGTCATGGTGTCCACCAACCTCTCATGAATTTGGATCGAGCCGGCATCGCATGGATGATCGCAACACCATCGGCGTCATCGATAACACCGACCTCCAACGGCTCACCCTTCGCGGACGGTCCGATGAACATCGTGACGTCGGGATCATCGGTTTCGAAGCCTCGCCAGTGGTGTCGCAGAGCATGGAGCATGTCGTCATCGGAGACATCGTGCTTGCGGGCGCTCGCCTCGATGTCCACCCATCCAGGCTACCCATCGGACCGCCCGTCGTCAACATCTGTTGACGACGGGCGCCGAACTGTTGCGATCGGCCCGCACATCGCGCCGGAAGCCGAGCGCGAGGCGGCGCGTTCTTTGGCCGGGATTATCGCGTGGGGTCAAAGGACCGATCGATCGATCGATCGATCAGAAGTGCCGTACTGCTCGGACTCGGTGAGTGGGTGGGTCCCGTCGATATGTGCTGGCCATCTGAACGCCACGCTGTATATGATAGATGTATGTCATCCACGCGAACTCAGGTGTACCTGACCGACGAGCAGCGAGAGCGAGTCGATCGCGTCGCCGCGTCGGAAGGCCTGACCATGGCGCAGGTCATCCGCCGCGCACTCGATGAGTACCTCGACGACCTACCCGACCCGGATTCAGCCCTCGACGCCACCTTCGGAGCAGCACCCGACGCCGCTGCTCCGTCACGCGATTCCTGGGCTCGTGGCTGACCTCCTCGTCGACACCGACGTCTTCATCGACCACTTGCGCGGCGCCCACGCGTTCCGCCCGAGGCGTCACCGCGTTCACTACTCAGTCGTCACCAGAGCCGAGTTGTTCGCGGGCAACTCGGCCACTGATCTTTGTTCGCAGCTGCTCGCACCGTTTCGCGAGGTGGACGTCGACCGCGAGATCGCTGAGCGAGCCGGGAGAATCGCACGTGAGTTCGGGACTCGCCTCCCCGACGCGCTCATCGCTGCCACGGCGCTCGAGCGCGGACTCGGTGTCGTGACGCGGAACCACAAGCACTTCGAGCCCATCCGGGGGCTCCGACTCCGCTCAATCGACTGACGACGACACCAAACGACAATTACGAGCAGGCAACTGCACCCGGACGTGCCGATCAGGAGCGGTGCAGAGGCGTTCGACGTATCGTTGTTCGGATCGGCGTGCGAGAGCTGCCGTGGCCAGCGCTACCCATGGGCCCGACACGGAACGGCCGGCCGTGCGAGCAGCGGTGGGCCGGGGCGCTTCACCTCTTGCGGGGCATTCGAGTGTCACGCAACTCGAAAAGCTGCTCCTGATAGCTGACGTTGGCCGAGTCGTCGGGGTCGTCCGTCTTGCCGGGAAGGATCGAGACGAACAGGCCGAGACCGGCGGTGCGGCGCTGACCTGGGTGTTCCCGATCTGGGTCGTGGTCGTGAGCACGGTCCTGCTGATCCGTCGCGACGCAATCCAGCAACGCTCCCTCACCCCTCCCGGGTGAGGCTCGCACTCGTGCAGGGCCCAAGCGTCGCGCCGACCACCACACAAGGAGCAACCGACCATGCCTGCGGTTCGAGCGCTGGGCCCACCAGGCGCCCGACCTCCCGCATCGCGGCGCCCTGACCGAGACTCCGCACGGTCACGGAATCGCGGCGATGGCACCTCCCGACCAGTTCGCCGCGGTCGAACTCTTCCGTGGCACGCTGCAACGCCACAGCGTCATCGTGTACCGAGACGACTCACCGCTGGCGCCGCTCGACCGGGACGACTGGGGGTCCTTCGTCCCGATCCGTCCGGACACGGTGATCTCCGTCGAGGAGCGGCTGCCGGAGAACGTTGCCGCGGTCCTGATCAACCAGGCCCACGTCGACCGCGACCTCGTGATGTTCGTGAGCGCGAGCGAAATGCGGGTGTTCGAGCAGATCGACGGTCGCTCGACGATCGGCACGATCAACGGTGCAGGGCTCGAGTTCGCTCGGCGCCTGTGGTGGCACGACCTTGCAGCGTTCAGCGCAGGCTGACGTCCGGAAGGGCATACCCAAACCGTGCAGGTGCGTTCTTTCTTGGTTCTGCTCCATGTGGGCACCCCCGATTTTGGTTCGTTGAGCTCGCGCCTCGTTCGAGCCACACCCCGGATCAGAACACCGGCCGACAGACACATCGCCGACTGGGTCGTCGAACACCTGCGACGACTGGACGACGACGGCCGCCTCGGCGCTACCCGGATCGATGCTCTGGCTACCCGGATCGTGGACGCCGCGGTCCACCTCGACCGGCACGGCCATCTGACCGACGGCTGGGCCGAGTTCAGCCTGCGTCCAGCCACCCGCTCGGCACCGGTCATCGAGATCGAGGTGCCCGGGCGGTGATCCGGGTAGCCAGTCGGGCGGTGATCCGTGACGTCCCTGTCGAATGATCGCCGACATGCACGAACCCACGGACAACACCCCACACGCACAGCTACCGCGACCGCCGCTGCTCGTCACCTTTCCACAAGCGGCAGGACTCCTCGCCGTCAGCCGATCGACCGTCTGCCAACTGATCTGGGACGACGAGCTCGCACCGATCCGCATCGGCCCACCATCGACGACCTCGAGGACTACGTCCAACGCAAGCGGGCAGCCTGAGCGAGTCGGGACTGGATCAGTCGTCGTCGCCGTCCGCGTCATGAGGGGGGCGCGGATCGAGCAGCAGGAACGCCTTCTCGCTCACCTGGCGCGGTCGCTCGCCTTCATGCTGCACGTAGCCCCGGGTCGTCGAGACGTTCGCGTGGCCGACGAACTGGGCCCGTTGGCGGAGGTGGACGGGAATCGAACCCGCCGGATGGGGATCGCCCATCCCAACCGCTTTGAAGGCGGCGGAGCCCACCAGGTACTCGGACACCTCCGGCGCCGACACTAGCGGCCTGATCGGGAGGTGGCGTTGTGGAGCGACTGCGACGTCGGTACTCTCGCCTCACCGACTCTCCCCATGCATCCACCCGCTGATCGGGGGAACGTCATGGTCACACTCTGCTGGGCCGCCAAGGGCGGAAGCGGAACCACGGTCGTCGCAGCCGCACTCGCGCTGAGTTCGCAACGTCCATCGCTGCTCGTCGATCTCGACGGTGAGTTGCCCGCCGTCCTCGGCCTGCCCGAACCCGACCGGCCGGGCGTCGCCGAGTGGCTGGCGAGCGACACGTCGGCCGATCACCTCGCCGAGCTGCTCGTCGACATCGGTCCCCGCGTGTGGTTGTTGCCGTGGCGGTCCGCAACGTCCGCCCACGGACGACAACACGTCGACGACCACGACGTTCGCTGGACGACGCTCGGCCACTGGCTGCACGACTGGTCGAACCAGTGGGGCTGCGACGTCACGGTCGACGTCGGGACCCGAGTCCCGCCCGAACCGCTCGCGGCGCGATCCGACAGGTCGCTGCTCGTGACCCGACCGTGCTACCTGTCGCTTCGCCGGGCGGTGCGCAGCGGCGTGCGACCCACCGGGGTGATCCTCGTCGACGAACCCGGCCGCGGGCTCGGCCAGCGCGACATCGAACATGCCATCGGTGTGCCGGTCGAGGCCGTGATCAGCGTCGACCCCGCCGTGGCTCGGGCGGTCGACGCCGGACTCCTCGCGAGCCGACTCCCGCGTGTGATGACGCGGGCGTTGCGCAGCGCTGCCGCATGACCGACCACGACATCGTGCGCAGGGTGTGCGACCTCGTCGCGGACCGACCAGGCGATCCGACGCCGCTGATCGAAGCCGAGGTGCGACGCCTCGCTCCACTCTGTTCGCCCGAGGAGCGGCTGGTCCTCGCCGACCGGGCGATTGCCCATCTGCGCGGGCTCGGTGAACTCGACGCGTACGTCCGCGACGATGGGATCGACGAGGTGCTCGTCAACTCCGGCAGCGAGATCTGGATCGACCGTGACGGGGCATTGCAGTACGTCGGCACGCTCGGCACCGACCGTGTCGACCTGCTGATCGAACGCGTCCTGGCACCGCTCGGGCGCCGAGTCGACCGAACCTCACCGATCGTCGATGCCCGGCTCGCCGACGGCGCCAGGGTCTGTGCCGTGCTCCCGCCGGTCGCCGTCGATGGCCCGGCGCTGTCGATCCGGCGATTCCGCCGACGGATCCTGCCCCTCGAAGCGTTCACCGACGAGGTCGGTGTCGTCCTGCTACACGAGCTGTTGGACGCGCGCTGCAACCTGGTCGTGGCGGGGGCGACGTCGTCGGGCAAGACCTCACTCGTCGCGGCGCTCGTGTCCGAGGTCGATCCGTCCCAGCGCCTGGTGATCGTCGAAGACACCGCCGAGCTGCCGCTGCGGCACGCCCACGCGCTCCGCCTCGAGGCCCGCCCGCCGACGATCGACGGTCCCCGCGCAGTCGACCTAGCCCAGCTCGTACGGACCGCGCTGCGGCTCCGACCGGATCGGATCGTGGTCGGCGAGGCCCGGGGTGACGAGGTGCTCGCGCTGGTCCAGGCCATGAACACCGGCCACGACGGTTCGATCTCGACGTGCCATGCGAACGGCCCGACCGACGTTCTGCTGCGCCTCGAGTCGCTCGTGCTCCAAGCGGCGCCGACCTGGCCACTCGCCGCGATCCGCCACCAGCTCGCTCGTTCCATCGACGTCGTGATCCACGTCGAACGCGCGGCAGACGGCGCGCGCCGGATCACCGAGTTGGCCGAGGTCGCACCGCCATCACCGTCCGACGACCAACATTCCGCACCCGCCACCCGCCCGCTGGCGATGCAGGGCATCGACGGGCGCCTCGTCGCCGTGGCGTCACTCGAACGGCGGCGACGATGACCGGTCGAGTCGAGGCGCCAACGTTCGCCACGGTCTGTGCTGCCGCCGCCGTCGTGATCGCCGCCGTGGCGCTGCGACCGCGGCAGGGACGAGCCGCGTCGGTCGCGTGCAGCCCTGCCGCGCCGCCGGCACGGACCCTCGAAGCGTGGAGGCTTCGACGCTCCGGACGCCGCGCGCCGGACGCGCGCGCCGTGGCCGCATGGTGCGACGACATCGCCCGCCGGGTCCGGTCCGGCTCGACCCTGCGCGACGCGGTCGCGGTTCTCCCGGCCGATCCCGCCGCAGAACGGGCGACCGCCCCACTGCGATTGGCGATCGACCGGGGCGCATCCGTCGGCGACGCTGTCGCCCGTGTCGACGCCGGAGGCGCTCACCTGCGATTGGCGCTCGGCGTGATCGCGACAGCGAGTCGGATCGGCGGGCCGCCAGCGGCTTCGATCGACCAGGTCGCCATGTTGCTGCGCCAACGTGCGGCCGACCTCGACGAACGGGCGACGCAGGCAGCACAGGCCCGTCTCTCGTCGCACGTCATGACGGCCGTGCCACTGCTGATGCTGGCCACGCTCGCCGCGACCAACGACGACGTCCGGTCGGTGGTGACCTCGCCGATCGGAACGGTCTGCGTCGTGGCCGGGCTCGCGCTCAATGCGACCGGATGGTGCTGGATGCGCCGAATCGTCGGGGTGCCGTCGTGAGCGTCGCCGTGTCGACCGACCCCGCGATGGGACCGCTCCTGGCGGCGGGCGTCGCGGTCGCCATCGGAGCGATCGCCCGGCCTACGGC
>DATKXG010000333.1:0-3126 GCA_035529175.1 Ilumatobacteraceae bacterium | reverse complement strand
GAACGAGGCCGTGTGCGGGATGACTGTGAAGTGCGGGTGCGGGCTCCACAGCGCCCGGAGCCGTGCGTCGAGTTCGATCGCCTCCTGTTGCGACTCGGTGCGGTAGCGGTTCTCGCTCTCGAAGCCGTGATCACCGTGTGCGGCCGTTTCGAAGAAGAGCACCGCGTCATAGCGCGCGAGTTCGTCGGCCTGCGACGAACCGAGTGTGTCGTAGAAGTCGTCTGCTCCGTCCGGCCAGTACGCCCCACCGTCGACCGTGCCACGATCGCAGAGCAGGATCCGCTCCGGATACCGGGCGGCCTGGATGTCCTCCAGGCCGCGCTGCACCTGGTAGATGGCACACTGCGTGCTGCGTTGTGCACTGGAGTTCGTCAGACGCGGGAACCCGCCCGAGAACAACAGCGTGGCCGCTTCGGGCACGACGATCACCCGCTCGCCGATCTCCCGCCGGAACAGATCCGCCGCCGTGGTCTTGCCTCCACCAGGCCCGCCGGTCAGCACCACACGGAACGGAGTGGCAGAACGCTCAGGCGCGGCCGAAGCCCCCGTCTCGCCTGTCACCTGCTTGGAGATGTCCACCGACAGTCACCGTCGCACACCGCCGAGTTGCCCGGTAGGGACGAACTCCCCTTCACCACGAGTCGGGGCCTTCGGCCCGATACACGACACGACGGGAGCGATTACCGTGACCACTGTCAGTACCACACGGTCGCAGTCCTCGAGACTGGCCGGCGAAAGGGGAACGACGATGAACGATCTCGGCGAGATTCGAG
Organism: Ilumatobacteraceae bacterium; assembly: GCA_035529175.1. Taxonomy (GTDB): domain Bacteria; phylum Actinomycetota; class Acidimicrobiia; order Acidimicrobiales; family Ilumatobacteraceae; genus Sva-07. The sequence continues at coordinate 2,353 of DATKXG010000333.1, read as the reverse complement.
AGCGGCGAGCAGCACTGGTCGGGACATGTTCGGCGCTCGAGGCGGCGCTGTCATCACCCGTGGCGAGCGCTCGCTGGCCCGAGGGGCTGGGCAATGCAGTGACCACCTTGCTCGCAACCTTCGACGAGCACGTGACCGAGACCGAGTCGCGCGGCGGCACGATCGAGCAGCTCCGCGAGCGAGCGCCCCGGCTGTCCGACCGGATCGACCGGCTCTCGGAACAGCACGCGACGATCGCGGCCGACGCCGAACGCCTGATGGACCGGCTCGACCACCTGCCGGCGGAGCGCACCGCAGACGAGAATGCTGCCGTTCGAGAGCAGGCGCTCGAGCTGCTGACGGCGATCGTGCGCCATCGCCAGCTGGGCGCCGACCTGCTCTACGAGGCCTACGACATCGACGTCGGCGGCGTCGGCCACTGAGCCCCCACCCCCGCCCGCCCCCACCCCCAGCCTGCGATGAGCCAAGTGACGCCATCGGGGCGGTTCGCTCATCGCTGACGGCCGAACCCACCCAGCGATGAGCCAAGTGGCGCCATCGGGGCGGTTCGCTCATCGCAGAGGGCCTGGCCTTGGTCGGGCCGGGTTGGGGGACGTTCTTCCCTTGACACCGACGTGGCGTGGACGGACCGTGGACTCATGAGCCAGGACGTCGAAATCGGTTCGGTCGATGCGCGGGTGGGTCACGAGGGGACTCGAATCGACCTCGACGACCTCACGAAGCGATACCGGGTCGGCGAAGTGGACGTCACCGCCCTCGACGGCATCAACCTGCACGTCGACGAGGCCGCCTTCGTCGCGATCGTCGGGCCGTCGGGCTGCGGCAAGACGACGCTGCTGAACATGATCGGCGCGCTGGACACGCCGACGTCGGGATCCGTTCGGGTCGCCGGCGTCGACGTCACCGGTGCATCGCAGGCCGGCCGATCGGCGCTCCGCCGGCACCGGGTGAGCTTCATCTTCCAGACGTTCAATCTCTTCCCGGCGCTCACCGCGCTCGAGAACATCCGATTCGGAGCGGATGCGGCGCGTGCATCCGACCCGGCCGAGCGGGCCCAGCAGGCACTGGCCCAGGTCGGCCTCGCCGATCGGCAGCGCCACTTTCCCCACCAGTTGTCGGGTGGCGAACAGCAGCGCGTGGCGATCGCGAGAGCGTTGGCGACCGGGAACCCGATCCTGCTCGCCGACGAGCCGACCGGCGAACTCGACTTCCGCACGGGTGTCCAGATCCTCGGCGTGCTCGAGGAGCAGGCCCGTGCCGGGATGACCGTGCTGGTCGTCACGCACAACCGCGAGATCGCCCGTGTCGCCGACCGGGTGATCGAGCTGTCGAGCGGCAAGATCGTGTCCGATGGGCCGCCGCCCGGCGGCAAGGCCGACATCGGTGATCTGCAGTGGTGACGGAGGCACAACCCCCGAGCCGGTGGATGAGCTGGTCGCTGCGGTGGTCGTGGCGCGACTTCCGAGCGCACTGGGTCGCCGTGATCGCGATCGCCTTCGTCCTGGCGATCGGAACCGGCGTGTACGCGGGCCTCGGCAGCACCGGCGAGTGGAGACAGCAGTCCAACGACGCCAGCTTCGCAGCGTTGGAGATGCACGATCTCCGCCTCACGCTGAGCCCCGGAACGTTCATCGAGCAGGGCGAACTCCTCGAGACGATCGCGTCGATCGACGACGCGGATTCGGTGAACGCGGCCGCCGAACGGCTCGTCGTGGACAGCCAGGTCGACACCGGTTCACTCGGCCTGGCCGAATCGGTGCTGGTCCCAGCCCGACTCGTCGGGATGACATTCGGATCGGACCGACCCGTCGACGAGGTCTGGATCCGCGACGGTACGGCGCCGTCGGCCGACCCGACCGATCGCAGCGCGGTGCTCGAGGCCAAGTTCGCCGACCAGCACAACCTGCCGCCGGAGGGAGTGATCCTGGTGTCGGGAGGGAGCGAGGTCACCTACACCGGGCTCGGCGTCGCGCCGGAGGACTTCTTCTACGAGGGCCCCGAAGGAACCATCTTCGCCGCCGGCGAATTGGCGATCGTCTACCTCCCACTCGCGGCCGTCCAGGACATCAGCGGCCAGGAAGGCATGGTCAACGACGCCGTGATCACCCTGGTCGACGGTGCCGACCGCGACAGCGTCGCGGCGCAGCTCGACGCGACGATCTCCGAACTCGGCGTTGGTGCCACCGTCTCGACCCGCGAGGACGCCGACGCCGTCCGGGTGCTCTACGAGGACATCGACAACGACCAGCGGTTCTGGAACGCCCTGTCGGCGCTCGTGCTCTTCGCCGCCGCGCTCGCCGCGTTCAACCTGATCAACCGCATCGTCGAAGCCCAACGTCGCGAGATCGGCATC
>DATKXG010000332.1:0-4963 GCA_035529175.1 Ilumatobacteraceae bacterium | reverse complement strand
GCCGGCCTCGGCGCGCCGTGCAGCCAGCGCGTCGTCGAGCCCTCGGTCGTCGAGTAGGTCCTCCATGGCCATCACCCGCGTTCGATGCAGCACCAACCAGAGGTACAGCAGCGAGAACGCGACCACGCCGACGAACAGGCTGAAGAGCATCAGCCCGTCCATGCTGACGTCGCCATCGGTACCGAGCACGGTCGCCTCCTGGTGCAGGCTGCGCCAGAGGCGGACACTCCAGTGAACCAGCGGGATCTCGAGCACCGCGAGCATCCCGATCACGGCACTGCGGCGGGCACGCTGTTCATGCGTGCCGTCGAGTCGGCGAACGGCGAGGTAGCCGATGTAGGTCACGAACAGCAGCGCGGTGGTGGTCAGCCGGGCGTCCCACTGCCAGAAGACACCCCAGGTGAGCCGCCCCCACATCGCTCCGATCACCAGCGTGACCGCGACGAACGCCGTGCCGATCTCGGCGCTGGCACCGGCGAGGCGGTCCCAGCCCAGCGAGTGCTTCTTGCCGAAGAAGTACATGCCCGACGCGATTGCGGTGACGATGAAGGCGAGGTAGGCGATCCAGATCGTCGGGACGTGCACGTACAGCAGCCGGACGCTCTCGCGCTGGTCACGATCCTCGGGCGAGAATCCGAGACCGAAGGCGACCAGCCACCCCATCGCGACGATCGTGGCGATCCCGATGATCCGTGTGCCCCGGGTGCCGGTTCCGGCACCGGTGGCCGGTCGGGCGCCATCCGAGCCGGTCGGGCTGAGCGTGGGATCCGTCGTCGTCATGTCCGATTCCTGCGATGGCTGGGAGGGGCTGGGGGATGAAATTCGCGTCATTCGTCGATCAGCGGACCGAACGCAAGGGCACCGCCGACACCGAAGGCGACGGCAAAGACGGCCAGCAGGCCCACCCAGGGCCAGCCGTCCGACACCACCGCACCTGCCGTGCCGAGCGCTGCTTCGACCGCTCGCGTTGCTCCGATCAGGACGGGCGCCACCGCGGGGAACGTGAGCAGCGGGAGCAACGTCTCGCGACCCGTGAACCCTGCGGCAAGGCCTCCGTACAGGGTACCGACCGCGGCGAGCCCGCACGTCGCGGAGGTCAGAGTTGTGACGAGGAGCACCCAGCCGTCGGCCGGGATCGTCTGGCCGTAGAGGACCACGGCGGCGGCCAACAACACCACTTCGAGCACGAGCAACTGCACGCCGAGCGCCGCCGCCTTGCCCAGGTAGATCGCGCGGGGATCGACACCGGCGACCCGGAGCGCGTCGAGCGCACCATCGGCGGTCTCCACCGCGAAGGCGCGCTGGACGAGCACGAGCATCGAGAACATCGTCGCCAGCCACACGAGGCCGGGCGCCACCCGCTGCAGCACCGAGTCGGCGTCGAGAGCGAACGCGAAGATCACCATGGTGACCCCTGCGAACGGCAGCACCTGATTGACGAAGACCCGGCTGTTCCACTCGATGCGCAGGTCCTTTGCCGCCACCACACGGGCGATCCGCATCGTGCTCATCGCCCCTCCTCGGCGCCGGTGCCCGCCTGGTTCCCCGAGCCCGGGGCTCCGGGAACCTCGAGGACGCGACCAGCGACGACGTCGACCGTCCGCGTCGCCAACGAACCCGCTCGGTCCAGTTCGTGGCTGGCGACCAGCATCGTCGCCCCGGACGCCGCTGCTTGGCGGAGCGTGTCGTCGAGTTCGTCGCGAGCGGAGGCATCGAGGCCCGCATGGGGTTCGTCGAGGAGCCACAGCTGCGCTCGTCGGGCGATCAGGCAGGCGAGAGCAGCCCGCCGCTTCTGGCCCGCCGACAGCTTCGACACGGCGACATCGGCGACTCGCCCGGCCACGTCGAGACGGGACATCGCTGCATGCATCTCGGCGTCGGAGGCACCGACCGTCGACCCCCAGAACCGGACGTTCTCGGCCACGGTGAGGTCCAGGTACAGCCCGTTCTGGTGGCCGAGGAAGCCGACGGTCCGGCGGATCGACTCGCGGTGGGTGGCGAGGTCGAGGCCCAACACGGTGCCGGTACCGCGCACCAGAGGCAACAGCCCGGCGCACAGTCGCAGGAGCGTCGTCTTGCCCGCGCCGTTGGGACCGCGCAGCAGCACGATCTCGCCTTCTTCGACTCGCAGTGTGGCCCCCGCCAGCGCCGGGAACCGACCGAGCACGGCGACCGCGTCATCGAGGTCCACCACCGACATGCCCGACACGCTAGGTCGTGAAGTGTTCGTCAACTCGGGGTGCCGCGATCCGCCGCCGCGGCGACACCGGTAGCTTCGGTGCCGTGTCGGACGTCGAATCAGCCTCGCCACGCCCGCACAGGGTGCGCAAGTTCGATCGTCCAGCGCCGCCGCACGACTGGCGATGGTGGGTCGGTGGCGTCGGCAAGACGCTGATCGCCACGGGACTCCTGCTGTTCGGCTTCGTCGCCTACCAGTTGTGGGGCACCGGCATCGAGACCGCCCGAGCCCAGAACTCGCTCGAAAACGAGTTCGAGGAGCTGCTCGCCGGGACGCCACCGACGACGGCGTCACCGACACCCACCTCGGTGGACGACACCGTGCCGTCGTCCTCCATCGTCGACACCGTCCCGACCGAATCGACGCCAGAGGACATCGTTGCCGACACGACAGTACCCCTCGCTGCGGCAGCGCTGCCTCCCGTCGCCGAGGGCGATCCGATCGCCCGCATCGAGTTGCCACGTATCGGCATCGACAAGATCGTGGTTGCCGGCGTCGAGAAGAACGATCTCAAGAAGGGACCGGGGCACTATCCGGAGACGCCGCTGCCGGGACAGCTCGGGAACTCGGCGATCGCCGGACACCGCACCACCTACGGGCAGCCGTTCTTCGACATCGACAAGCTCAACACCGGCGACGAGATCATCGTCACCACGCTCACCGGTCGGTACGTCTACCTGGTCACGGGCCAGCAGATCGTGTCGCCCAGCGACTACCAGGTGATCGCCACGACCGACCCGAGCAGGGCGACGCTCACGCTGACCTCATGCCATCCGAAGTACACCGCCCGCGAGCGCATCATCATCTTCGCCGAGCTGGATCCCGACGCGTCCACGGGCATCGTCGCCGAGCCGACGATCAACTACGGACGTCCACTCGACGAGGCAGCCCCCGCCGAGCCCGACCCGTCGAACACGGTGGTCGATCCCGAGACGGCCGTCGACGACGCCACCGCCGACGAGACGCCTGCCGACGAGACCGCCGCCGGCGGCACGGCATCCACCGGGCTCGACGACCCGACGATGAGCGCCCCCGAACTCGACGACGAGCAGATCAACGACGGGATCGCCGACGCGTTCGCCGAGGGATGGTTCAGCGACCCCGGCGCCAACGGCCAAGTGGCACTGTGGGGGCTGCTCCTCGCAGCGATCGGCATCGGGTCGTACCTGCTGAGCCGGAAGGTGAAGCGCGACTGGGTCGGCCTGCTGGTCGGAATCGGCCCGTTCGTGATCACGCTCTACTTCTTCTTCCAGAACGTCAACCGGCTGCTCCCGCCGAACCTTTAAGTCGAGACGCCCAATTCCGGCGAGTACCGTGCCGGAGATGCGCTGGCTCGCCGCGACCGCCATCACGCTCACGACCGTCGTCGTGGCCCCCGTCGCCGAACGCGCCACGGCTGCTCCGGCACCTGGTCTCACCGATGCGTTCGTCGCCACCGTGCCGGCGCCGACGGCCGTCGAGGCGCTGCCGGGTGGACGGGTCGTGGTCCTCGAGCAGGACTCGGGTCGGATTCGACTGATCGACTCCACGACAGGCCAACTGGATCCGACGCCGGCAGCACAGCTGACGGTGTGTGGTGGCGGCGAGCGCGGTCTGCTCGGATTCACTCACGACCCGACGTTCACCACGTCCGGACGGGTGTACGCCTTCTACACCCGACCTGCCCCGGGAGCACCGGGTGGATGCGTGAACAGGGTGAGCGCCTTCGTGATGTCCGGGGACCGGATCGACGTCGGGTCCGAACAGGTCCTGATCGACAACATCTCGTCGGTCAACGGCAACCACAACGGCGGCGATCTCGATGTCGGCCCGGACGGCTTCCTGTACATCGCCACGGGTGATGCGGGTGGCGACCCGCGAGGCGACTCTGGTACCGGCGGGGCCAACAACGCCGCCCAGGACCTGTCACTGCTCAACGGCAAGATTCTTCGTCTCGATCGGTTCACCGGGGCGCCGGCGCCGGGCAACCCGTTGAACGGGGTCGGCACGGTGGCCTGCGGGAGCCGAGGCAACACGAGCGCCACCCCCACGACGCAGTGCCAGGAACTGTACGCGTGGGGTCTGCGCAACCCGTATCGGTTCGCCTTCGATCCGAACTCACCGCGGTTCTTCGTCAACGATGTGGGCCAGAGCACGCGCGAGGAGATCAACCTCGGCGCTGCCGGCGCGAACTACGGATGGAATGAACGGGAGGGTCAGTGCCCGCGCGGACAGAACCCGCCGTGCGCTGGGCCCCCGCCAGGGATCACTGATCCGATCCTCGACTACCCACGATCGCTCGGGACGTTCATCACCGCCGGGGTATTCGTACCGAACAACACGTGGCCGAACCAGTTCGTCGGCAGCTACCTGTTTGCCGACGGTGGACGTGGACAGGTCTGGTTGAGCGACACAGCGGGGGGCATCGACTTCGGGCGCCCGATCCTCACCGAGGCATTCGGGCTCGCTGACATGACCTTCGTGAACGAACCCGGTGGCGCCGCGCTGTACTACACGCTCAACGGGTCGTCACAGGTACGCAAGCTCACGTTCGTCCTGCCGCCGTCACCGCAGACCATCCAGCTGCAGGTCACCGGTGTCGCCGGCGTACCCGCCAACGCCGACGCCGTCGTGCTCAACATGACCGCCGTCAACGCCCGCGCCGCCGGCTTCGCCACCATCTACCCCTGCGGCCAACCCCGACCCGACGCCTCCAACCTCAACTTCACCACCGGCCAAACCATC
>DATKXG010000331.1:0-2542 GCA_035529175.1 Ilumatobacteraceae bacterium | reverse complement strand
CGAAAGGGGTCATCATGTTCAAGAAGCCACTCGGTCTACTCGGGATCTTCCTGATCGTCGTCGGCATCGGATACTTCATCGGAGCCGGCGTCGCCTACAGCAAGGTCCAGGGCGGATACGGCTCGCTGCAGTCGTTCAGCGAAGTCCAGAACGTTCAACTCAGCTACGACGAAGACGGCAACCTCACCGACCGCGGAACCGTCGAAGGCGGCCAGGCGATCATGGCCCTGCTCGAAGACGACTGGAACTTCCCCGTCGTCGACGGCGACATGGACCCCAACGACCCACTGGTCAACACCGCCTCGGAGTACATGTACCAGATGGCAACCATCTCGTACCACACCCTCAACGGCACACAGATGGTCGAGGTCACACAGGACGACATCGACGCCGCCATCGCCTCTGAACAACTCGCCGCTGACGGCACCTACGAGGGTGTCGTCGAGGCCTACCAGGGCCAGGTCCTCGAGCCCGGCGAATACGAAGTCCCCGTCAACGGGCGCTACTGGACCGGCTTCGACCGGATGGATCTGCTCGACGGCCAGGCCCGTGACATGGCCTGGAGCGGAACCGCCCACGCACTCGTCGCCGAACTCGGTGTCGGTGCGGCCACACACAGCACGCTGCAGCTCGCACTCGGAGTCGCCGCACTGCTCGCCGGACTCGGCGTGGTCTGCACCGTGATGGGCGCCGGCTTCATCTGGCAGGTCCGCTCGACCAGCAAGCAAACCGGCACCAAGGTCGACACCCCGACCGACGAGCCGGTCACGGAGACCGCCAGCGTCTGACGACGACGGATCCAACGAACCCCCACCTCTGCAAGGCGGGCCTCTCCTCGGAGGGGCCCGCCTTGCACTATCTGGGGGCACGGTGGAGACTGTTCGACAGGGGGGATGGAAAGGAGATCAGTCATGTCGACGAAATCGACCAGCGAACTCTCCCCCACCCGTTACTTCTGGCTGCGGCTCGCCCTGCTCGGCGCCGGACTCGGCGTCCTCGTCATGACGCATCGCGTCGCCAGCAGGCTCGACGACTCGGATGCAACCGGCAGATCCGCGATGGCAGGCGCACTCGCGATCGTTGCGCTGTCGCTCGCCGTCGTCGGACGATCCGTCCAGGTGATCGTCACCTCTGCGTGCTCCGACGCCTACCGCGTCTTTCGCGCCCGTCACCTCGCGGTCTGCGCCTCGCTCCTGTTCGGCATCGGCGCGGTGACGGCGGCGGCGATGGTGGTGCACGATCCGTTCGACAAGCTGTTCGCCCACGGGTGGATCACCGCCGAGGACATCGTCGACATCGGCGTCGTGATCGCTGCACTGGTGTGCTGGGTCGGGGCGGGCGTCTGCATCAACGGGGCCTGGGACGCATCACGCGCCGAACGGAACTGGCACCACACGCTGCACCTGTACAGCCGACGACGCATCTGACGCGCCGTCAGAACCGGCCGCCGTCGACGAGGAAGTTCTGCGCCGTGCAGCCGCCGCCGTCGTCGGCGGCCAGGAAGAGCACCATCTGCACGCACTCGTCGGGGGTGATGCACTTCTTGAGCGCCTGATCGCGCATCGTCTGTTCCTCGCCCTCGGGTGACCACCACTTGGTGAGCTGGCGCTCGGTGGGAACCCACCCGGGCATCACGGTGTTGACCCGGACGTTGTGCGGGCCGAACGTGCGTGCCATCGTCCGCGTGATGCCTTCGACCGCCGATTTCGCGATCGCGTACCCGGGGAACATGTCCTCCTGCATCAGGTAGCTGCTCGATCCGATGTTGACGATCGACCCGAGCCCGGCGTCGATCATCTGCGGCCCGAGTGCCTGGATGGCGAAGAAGTAGTGCCGGAGGTTGACGTGGATCCGCTCGTCGAAGTAGTCGGGAGTGACCTCTCGCCAATCGTGCCGGTCGTCGCTGGCGGCGTTGTTGACCAGCACGGTGACCCCGCCCAGGTCACGGATCGCCGCGGTGCACGCAGCGCGCAGCGCCTCGATGTCGACCAGGTCGACCTCGTAGAACAGCGGGGTGTGCGTCGCGCCGGCCTCGACGCATGCAGCGATCGTGCGCTCGGCGTACACCGCGTTCTTGTCGACGAAGGCGACCTTGCTGCCCTGACGGGCGAAGTGACGCACCATGGCGCTGCCGATCCCGTCGGCCCCGCCGGTGATGAAGACCGTGCGGTCCGCGAGCGAGGGATAGGTGGCGTAGTTCGTGACGTGATCGGTCATGTTGAACTCCTCTGGTCGATGGATGGGTCGATGGATGAGTCGATGGATGGGTCGACGAGCGGGTCGAAGCCGTAGACCTCGGCCGGATTGGTGACGAGGACACGGTGACGCACCGTCGGGTCGGGCAACCAATCGAGCGTCAGCGCAAGGAGGTCGCCTTCGGTGAGCGGCTCACGTTGGCCGGGGTGTGGCCAGTTGCTCGCCCACAGCATCCGCTCGGGATTGGCCGCGACGAGCGCCGTCGCCAAGGTCGACACACTCGGGAACGTGGGCGCCCCTTCCAGCGTGGACTCGTACGGCGCCGAGAGCTTCACCCAGGTGCGGC
>DATKXG010000330.1:0-2945 GCA_035529175.1 Ilumatobacteraceae bacterium | reverse complement strand
TCGACCTCGAACGAGCCGCTGCCGCCGCTGAGCGAGCGCAGGTCGATCGCGTAGCGCAGGATCTCGGCCGTCGGCACCAGCGCCTGCACCGTGGCCACGCCCACCTCGTCGGTGACGGTGCCGAGCACCTGGGCGCGACGCGCGTTGAGGTCGCCGAGCACGTCACCCTGGAGCGGGGCCGGCACGCGCACGTTGACCTCGCTGACCGGTTCGAGCACGTCGATGCCGACCTGGGTGATCGCCTCGCGCAACGCCAGCGAGCCCGCCATCTTGAAGCTCATCTCGGAGGAGTCGACCGAGTGGTGCTTGCCGCCCGTGCACACGGCGCGCAGGTCGACGATCGGGAAGCCGGTGTTCGCGCCGCGGGCCATCGCCTCGTCGACGCCGGCGCCGACCGCGGGGACCAGATTCTTCGGGATCACGCCGCCTGTTACCTCGCTGTCGAACTGGAACCCCGATCCCGGCGGCAGCGGCTCGAAACGGACGGTGGCGACGCCGAACTGGCCGTGACCACCACTCTGCTTCTTGTACTTGCCCTCCACCTCCACGGCTGCCGCGAGCCGCGACCGGTATGCCACCCGCACGTCGTCGACGACGAGTTGCACCCCGGCACGTTCGATCCGCGACAGCGCGACGCGAACATGGGTTTCGCCGCCGCCGCTCAAGACGGTCTGCCCGGTGGTGTCGTCGTGGCGGACGGCGAGTGTCGGGTCCTCGATCACGAGGCGGTGCAGCGTGGTCGCGAGCCGGTCCTCGTCGGACTGCTTCGCCGCAGCGATCGCCACCCCGTACACCGGCTGCGGCAGCGCCGGGACGGGCACGGTGACGGGCGTGCCGTCGGGGGCGAGCGTGTCACCGGTGCGGGTGTCGGCGAGCTTGGTGACGACGACGATGTCGCCGGCGGTGACGGAACCGACGTGGGTCTGGGCCCCGCCGACGAGCGAGGCGAGATGGTGGAGCCGTTCCTTTGTTCCCGAGCGGGTGTTGACGAGCGTGTCGTCGACACGGATCGTCCCCGAGAGCACCTTCAGCATCGAGATCTGTCCGAGGAACTCGTCGATCGTCGTCTTGAACACGAACGCGAGTGGCCTGCCGTGGGGATCCGGCGCGATGTCGACCGTCTCGTCGGCTGCCTCGACGATCGCCGGTCCGCGGTCGCCGGGTGCCGGACCGACCCGGCAGATGAAGTCGACGAGTTGATCGGCGCCGATCGGCGTCGTGGCCGAACCGCACAGCACCGGGAACGCCAGCGCGCGGTCGACGGCGTCGTGGAGGAGGTGCTCGAGCTGATCCGGCGACGGCTCGTCGCCGGACAGGTACTGCTCGAGGAGGTCGTCGTCGAGCTCGATCACGTCCTCGACGAGGTGCTCGTGCTCGGCTCGTTCCTGGTCGGCGAGCTCGGCGGGCACCTCGACCGGCTCGGCCTGCCCCGAGTCGTACACGAACGCGTGGTGGGTGAGCACGTCGGTCACCCCGTGGAAGCTCGACTCCGCGCCGATCGGCAGTTCGGTGGGGTCCGCGTGTGATCCGAACACCTGGCGCACCTGGGCGAGGGTGCGGTCGAACGACGACCGTTCACGGTCGAGCTTGTTGACGAAGATGATCCTGGGCAGGCCCAGCTCAGCAGCGTGACGCCACAGCACCACGTCTTGTGACTGCACGCCGGCGACACCGTCGATCACGAACACTGCGAGGTCGGCGGCAGCCATGCCGAGCAGCGCCTCGCCGCGGAAGTCGGCGTAGCCGGGCGTGTCGAGCAGGTTGATGCGGTGGTCGTTCCAGTCGAACGACGCGAGGCTCAACGAGACCGACTGCTGGCGCTCGCGCTCCTCCGGGTCGTTGTCGAGCGCCGTCGATCCCTTCTCGATGGTTCCGGGTCGCGTGATCACCCCCGCCCGGAACAACAACGCCTCAGCGAGGCTCGTCTTACCGCTGCCGTTGTGCCCGACGAGCACCACGTTCCTGATCTGTGCCGGCGATCGCATGGGCACCCCTTTCGTGCCCGCTCAGTTTCGTCCCGGGGGAAGGGGTAGCGCAACGGACCAACGGCCCGAACAGTGCTCGGTGCGTGGCGTCCGCTCGTGCGGGCGGCGTCGCGACCTGACAATCTCGGTCGCATGTGGACGATCGGGGACGTTCGGGTGACGGAGATCGTGGAGCTGTCCACGACGTCGGCGGCGCACTGGCTCCTGCCCGACGCGACCGCCGAGCGGATTCGGGAGATCGAGTGGATGGTGCCCGACTTCGCGACGCCGGACGGCAAGGTCCACATGACGATCCGGGCGCTGGTGGTGGAGAGCGAGGGCCGGCGCATCCTGGTCGACACCTGTCTCGGCAACGACAAGCAGCGCCCAGTCGAGTCGTGGAGCATGCGCTCGGGGCCGTTCCTCGACGATCTCGCGGCCGCCGGATTCCCACCGGAGTCGATCGACACCGTCCTGTGCACGCATCTCCACGTCGACCACGTCGGATGGAACACGCGGCTCGTCGACGGGCAGTGGGTGCCGACCTTCGCGAACGCGCGGTACCTCTTCGCCGACGTCGAATGGGAACACTGGCAGCGCGACGACTCGGGAATGGACCAGGAGTTGCGCGCCGACTCGATCCAGCCGGTGATCGACGCCGGCCTCGTCGACCTCGTCGCCACCGACGCCCGCCTCACGGCCCACGTGTCACTGGTTGCGACGCCGGGCCACACGCCCGGTCACGTCAGCGTCGTGATCGAGAGCGACGGCAAGCGTGCGGTCATCACCGGCGATCTGTCGCACATGGTCTGCCAGGCGGCCCATCCGGAGTGGGGGAGTTCGTTCGACGTCGACCCCGCGGGCGCCGAGGCGACCCGGCGGGCCTTCTTCGGCTCGCACGCCGACACCGCCGACCTGGTGCTCGGCACCCACTGGGAGCCGTGCGCCTGCTACGTCAGGTCGGACGGCGAGGTGTGGCGC
>DATKXG010000329.1:0-3240 GCA_035529175.1 Ilumatobacteraceae bacterium | reverse complement strand
CGCTCCCACATGTCCCACGACTCGGTGAACGTGTGCATCGTCACCAGACGTCCTTGGGGGCCGTCGTCGGCGTGGCGGGCGGAGTAGGCGCCGTACCACTCCATGCCACCGGTGAACTCGGGTTCGACCTCGGCAGTGGCGCCCAGGCCGAGGTGGATCGGGTGCACGGTGATGTTCGTCGCTGACATGCTGCGAGTCTCGCGGACGCAGCCGCTGCTGTCAGCGGGGGAGGGGTTCAGGTGCGCGGCGGTCGATCGCGGTCCACGCTCCTGCAGCCCGGATCGATGCGACGCCCCGGCCGAGGCCAATCATCGAATCGCCGTCGATCAGGACACCGCCGCACTCCGGCAGTCCCCACAGCAGCGCCGCCTGCAGCGACCATCGACGCTCCGAACCGGGCGACCAGTGGGGGACCGCCACGCCGGGAACGAGGCCGAGCCCGTCGGCAAGACCGCCGGAGCGATCGGGCGTCGCAGTGCGCGCGCAGAGCACCATCGCGCCGGCAGACGCGCCCGAGATCGCGGTGCCCGTCGACCACAGCGCAACCAGACGCTCGGCGATCGTCGGCGCGTCGGCCGGGCGGGTGGTGAGGACGTCGAGCAGCCCGCCGGGCGACCCGCCGGGCAGGACGACGAGCCCGGTGCCGTCGCCGAGCGCGGCGAGTGCTGCGGCGTGGTCCTCGCGGGGATCCGGGATCACGTCGACGGTGACACCCAGGCGAAGGTAGTGGGCGACGGTCCGCGCCGACGCTCCCGCGTAGTCGCTGCCGGGACGAGCCGCACCGGCGAGCACGACGACCGCTCCCGAGCAGCGCTCGAGCACGGCCCGGTCCATCTCGTCACATCGCGGTGTGAGTTCACGGCCGCCCTGCAGGCAGATCGCTCCGTTGCTGCGCCTCACGGTTCAGGGGTCCATCGGGCGGCGGTGAGCACGACGTCGCCGGCGGCCAACCACGACGAACGGACGCCGGTCGGGGCAGTGTCGGTGACCAGATCGAGTGGCGCTCCCGATGGTGGATCGACAGGGGCGCGATGTTCGAGCTCGGCGAGGCCGCGGCGCGATCCGTCCGCGGGCAGGATCTCCTCGACGATCGCCCACTGCGCTGCGTTGTTGACGTGACCGAGCGGGTCGATGTCGACGCGGCGGAGCTCCCACGGCCGGCGGTGCGCAGCCGGTGGCGGAACCGGGAGCTGGAGCCGCGACGACACCCGTCGCCCGGCCGCGGCAGTGCCGTAGGCCGACACGAAGTTGTCGCCGAGGCCGGTAGGTCGACCCGATGTGGGATCGACGCGTATCCAGAGGCTGACCGCTTCGATCGCCGCGCCGCGCTCGCCGGTGATCGACGTGCGCCGCTCGGCCCAACTCCGGCCGGTGCCGGCACAGAACGTCGACAACTCCAGCCGTTCGTCAAGTCCGGCCGCGCGGCGGACCTCGATCATGGTCCGGCGCACCACCCAGCCGAAGGCGTCGTCGAGCTCGGCATCGGTGGCGTCGTCGGTGGCGATGTCCTGCAGGTACCGGGCGACCGCATCGAGGCGCAGCCGGGCCCGGGCGTCGACGTCGCCGAGGCGGACCGGGCGCGTTCTGGTGACGACACGTCCCATCGTCGGACGCTCCACGAACACGCTGGCGGGGAGGTGAACCATTCCGCTGCGAACGTACCCCGCCACGACCGAGCGATGAGTTTCCGCGCCACCTGTCCACGCGAAAACTCATCGCTACAGATCGGTCGGCAGCTGGCGTCGCTGCCTAGGGTCGCGCCATGGCGTACGAGACGGTGAACGGGTACTGCTGGCCGCAATCGGTGGCGCCGGGGGAGCGCGTGGGGTTGCACCTGTCGTCATCGGGAGGGCGGCCGGTGTCCGTCGAGGTGGCGCGTCTGGGCGCGACCCGCGACGTCGTGTTCTCCGAGGATGGTGTTCCTGCCGGCGACCATCCCACTCCGACCGACGCGCCCGAGCAGGGGTGCGGCTGGCCCGTGGCCGCCGAGATCGCGGCCGACGCGGGGTGGCGTTCCGGCTACTACGAGGTGCTCCTGACGATCGACGTCGGCGCCAAGCTGCGAACGAACCGAGCGTTCTTCGTGGTCCGACCGAACCTCGCCACGACCACGGCGAGGATCCTGTGGGCGATCGACACCAACACGTGGCACGCCTACAACGACTTCGGCGGACGGAACCTCTACTCCGGCGCCACTCAGGCGTCGATGCTGCGGCCGATGGCGCCCGGCTACCTGTACAAGCCGCCCGGTGCGGGCCAACGGGTCACGTCGTTGCATCCTCCCGACCACCAGTCGGCGAGCCACGTCGGGTACCTGCGCATGAATCACCTGTCGCCGTGGGGCGGCTCGGCCGGCTGGCCGAACTGGAGCGGTCCGTTCATCGAGTGGGCCGAGCGCGAGGGGTACGAGATCGACGTCGTCACCAATGCCGATCTCGAGGAGCATCCCGAGTTGCTCGGCTCGGACTCGCCGTACTCGCTGTACCTGTCGATCGGCCACGACGAGTACTGGTCGGCTCCGATGCGTGACACGGTCGAGGCGTTCGCCGCCCGCGGTGGCAACACCGTGTTCTTCTCTGGCAACACCGCGTTCTGGCAGGTGCGGCTCGAGGGCCCGACCGGTCCTGAGGGGTCCGGCCCGGCAGCAACCGTTGTCGGCTACAAGGGCTTCTTCAAGCAGGACCCGGTGTTCGGAACCGATCGGCAGGCCGAGCTCACCACGATCTGGTCCGACCACCTCCTGGAGCGGCCGGAGAACCACATGACCGGCGTCAGCTTCAGCCGTGGCGGGTACCACCGCATCGGCAAGCGGGCGACCAACGGCGCCGGCGGCTACACGCTGCACCGACCCGAGCACTGGATCTTCGACAGCACCGGCCTCGACTACGGCGACCTGCTCGGAGCGGCAGCGACGATCGTCGGCTACGAGTGTGACGGCTGCGACTTCACCTACCGCGACGGGTTGCCCTACCCGACCGGGCTCGATGGCACCCCGAGCAATTTCGAGATCCTGGGCACCGCGCCCGCTGCACATTTCACCCGGACCACGGCGTCGCGGCCGCCCGCACCGCACGAACCGTCCGAGATCGAGTTCATCTCCTCGCGGTTGTTCGACGAACGCAGCCCCGAAGCGGTCGAACGGATCGCACACGGCCACGCCGTGCTCGGCTCGTTCGTGACACCCGGCGGTGGGACGGTGATCACGAGCGGCTGCACCGACTGGGTCTGGGGCCTCGCCGA
>DATKXG010000328.1:0-6900 GCA_035529175.1 Ilumatobacteraceae bacterium | reverse complement strand
GTTTGGTGTAGTCGATTGCGGTCACGCGTTGGCTTCCTTCTGGCTGGAGGTCGAGTCCGCGCTCGCGGACTCGGTCTGACGGAATCGTGGGAGCACGGCGAGGCGGGGCGGGAGCTGGGGTCCCGCGAGCCACCCACACAGATGAGGGTCGGCGTGGTACACCTCACCACTGAGCCATTGACCGTCAGGGGTGAAGATGCCGACCTTGCCGTCGCGAGCGGTGACGGTCAGATTCCCGTCGTCGCGCACCTCGTAGAGCGCGCCGCTCAGTGCATGCTTTCGTTGTCGCATCGGAACCCCCAGGAGCCGGATCGTGGTGTGGGTGACACGATCTCAGGTGCCAGCGGCGCGGATCAGGGCCAAAAGTCCCAGAATTGACCAGCTGGCCGATTCCGGAGCCGCACATCGCTCAGCCCGGGTGAGCGACTGCGACGTTGCCCTCGGTCCACATCACCGTCAGGGTGCGGTGCGTGATGTGCCACCCCGCATCGGTGCGCGCGAGTCGGTCCTCGTAGCGCCCCGCCACGATGTAGTTCGGCCCGCCGACCGCGGCTTCACGGATGTGCTGCGCCTGCAGGTAGCAACGGTGGGTCGCGGTGTCGCCGTCGACCGCGATCTCGTGGTTGCCGACGAGGTGTTGGCTGTCGTCGAGATGCTGCAGGGCCGTGCGAATCCGCTCGCGGATCGCCTCGATCCCGTCGAGGATCGCCGGAGACCCCAACTGTGCGGTCGCCTCGGGGACGAACACGTCGTCGAGCAGCGCCCAGTCCTTGGTGTCGAGCGCCCGGCAGTAGCGCGTGGCGACCTGATGGATCTCACGCTCGTCGAGGAGGGTCTTCAGGCTGGCGTTGACGTCGGTCATCGGCCCGAAGATAGGGAGCACGACCTCGGCCAGCGGAGTCGGACGTTCCCGCGCCGCTCGGCGCACACTCCGCCCCGCGATGAGCGAACCGACCCGATAGCGACACTTCGCTCATCGCTCGACCCGCGCACCGGTCCGCGATGAGCCAACCGACCGGATAGCGACACTTCGCTCATCGCTGGACTGCGGTGCGGCGCGCTTGCGCGACCCCGAGGCGATCAGTACGTTGTACAACGGTCATTGCACAATCCTCGATTCCGCACAGGAGTGGCACCATGAGCATGTTCGACGACGTCCTCGAGCGGCTGCGCGCCAACGTCGCGTCGGGGTTGCCCGACATGTGCGACGCCCCGATGAAGGTCCCGGCGTCCGCGTATGCCGACGAGGCACAGTACGCGGACGAGATCGAGCAGATCTTCTTGCGGGTGCCGCTGCTGGTCGCGCTCAGCTGCGACATCCGCGAGCCCGGCGAGTATCTCGCGTACGACATCGCCGGCCGTCCGATCGTCGTCGTGCGCGGCGACGACGGCGTGGCTCGAACCCTGCTCAACGTGTGTCGACACCGTGGCGCCCGCCTCACCGACGAGCACTGCGGGTCGGCCCGCCGGTTCACCTGCCCGTACCACGCCTGGAGTTACGACAATCAGGGCACCCTCGTCAGCGTGCCGGGCGACGATTCGTTCGGTGAGATCGACGTCACCGGCCTGATCGAGCTTCCGACCGAGGAACGTCACGGTGCGGTGTTCGCGTCCCTCGACCCGGATGCATCGCTCGGCCTCGACGCCTGGCTCGACGGTCTCGGTGAGTCGCTCGACGCGCTGCGACTCGACGAGCTGTATCCCTACCGCGTGCCGACCACGATCTCGAGCCCGAACTGGAAGCTCGCCGCCGATGGCTACCTCGACGGCTACCACATCGGCTACCTGCACCGGAACACGATCGGGCGCAAGGCGATCACGAACCGCAACACCTACGACTTCTTCGGTCCGCACGTGCGGGTCGGGTTCGCCACGAAGATGACCCGCGACGAACAGGGTCCGGTCGATCCCGCCCGACTCCCGGAGTACATGAGCCTCGTGCACTACGTCTTCCCCAACGTGTCGATCTCGGGTGGGCACGGCGACACGCTGATGCTGAGCAAGCTGCTCCCGGGCCCGACGGTCGATCGCTCGACCACCGTGCAGTTCCAGTACTACCGCGAGCCCGTCGAGGGCAAGCTCGTGGCCGTCGCCGAGGAGAAGCGGACCACGTACGAGGCCGTCGTTCGCGACGAGGACTGCGCCACGATCTTCGGCATCAACGACGCCCTCGGAGCCATCGGTGACGGGCACGTCGTCTTCGGACGAAACGAGTCGGGCAACCAGCACCTGCACGACACGATCCGATCGCTCACGAAGCAGCGCTGAGGCCCGGGTGCCCAAACAGGTCGACCACGAGCAACGACGACGAGACGTCGCCGCCGTTGCCGCCGACCTCGTCGCTGCACACGGGAGGCGAGCGCTCACCGTCCGCAACGTGGCCGACGCCGCGGGATATTCGACGACGGTCGTGTCGCACTACTTCGACGACCTCGCCGACCTGCTCCACGAGACCTACCGGCTCGCCGTCTCACGCGCCCGCCGACGGGTCGAGGCGGTGCTGTCGGAAGATCCCGGCGACCTGCGCGGGTTGATCGAGGCGGTCCTCCCGTTGGACGCCGAACGCGAGGCGGACTGGCGGATCTGGCTGTCGTTCTGGAGCGAGGCGCTGTCGTCGCCTGCCTTCGCCGACGAGCAGCGCTCGCGGACGCGCAGCACGACCGAGCGGATCGCATTGTGCCTGCGCCATCTCGCCGATCAGGGACGGCTCGACGCCGGCGTCGACGTCGAGCGCACCGCCGACCGGTTGTCGGCGATGATTCCGGGGATCGCGTCGGAGGCGATCTTCGACCCTCAGAAGTGGTCGACTGAGCTGCAACGACGCGTGGTCGACGACGAGCTCGCCGCGCTCGGGATCGCCGTCAGCGGCTCCCGCCGTTGACCACCATCGTGTGACCGGTGATCCACGATGCTGCCGGCGACGCAAGGAAGACCACCGCGTTGCCGACGTCGTCGGGCGTGCCGAGCCGGCCCAGCGGGACGCCGAGCTTCTGCGCGAGTTGCGGGAGGTCGTCGTTCGTCGCGCCGAAGAACTCCATGAACACCTCGGTCGGCACGGGACCCGGCGCGACGCCGTTCACTCGAATCGCTCTCGGCGCCAACTCGATCGACAGGGTCTTGGTGAGGCTGTCGACGCCGGCCTTCGCGACAGCGTACGGGCCGTTGTTCGGTGAGGCCTTCAATGCCGCCGTCGAGGAGATGTTGATGATCGAGCCGCCGTCGCCCATCACCCGCGCCGCCGCCCTCGCCCCGGTGAACACCGCGCGCAGGTTGACGTCGAGCTGGTAGTCCCACTGCGCGTCGGGCATGTCCGCGAGATGCCGCGGCGTGCGATCATCGGCTCCGCCAGCATTGCTGACCCACAGCGTCAGCCCGCCCAGCTCGGAGGACGCACGCTCGGCGAGTTCGTCGACGAACGCCCCGTCGGTGATGTCGCCCGGGATGGCGATAGCTCGTCGGCCGAGTTCCCGAATACGTTCTGCGACCGCATCGATCTCGGCGACCCGTCGAGCCGTCAACACGACGTCGCAGCCCGCCTCGGCGAGCGCGACCGCGATCCCTTCGCCGATGCCGCGACCGGCCCCGGTCACCACCGCTCGGCCGCCGTCGAGCGCGAATCGATCCAGTACTGCCATGTGATTTCTCCTCGTCGATCCGTTGCGACCCCATGGCCGCCACGGTGCACGACCATAGGCAGCGCTACGGTCACGTCTCGTGCTCGGAGCGCCTGTTCAGATCGCCTACGCCGTCGACGACGTCGAGCGTGGCGCCGCGTCCTGGGCCGCTCGCGGGGTGGGGCCGTTCTTCGTGCGCGAGCACATCGAGGTCACCAATGTGCGAATCCACGGCCGGGCGGCGAGCTTCGACCACTCGTCGGCCTACGGCCAGTGGGGCGATCTCATGGTCGAACTGATCCACCAGCACGGCGGCGGCGACGAGCCGATCGTCGGCACCGCAGGCGTCCACCACATCGCCCACTTCGTCGACGACTTCGCGACGGCGGCCACCCATCTCACCGACAGGGGCCATGGCGAGGTCCTCTACGCAGAAACCACCACCGGGATGCCGTTCGCGTTCCACGACGGTGGCGTCGAACGCGGCCACCTGACCGAGATCTACGAGTGCACTGCGCCGCTCGCCCGGTTCTACGAGATGGTCCGCACCGCGTCGGTCGGCTGGAGCGGTGCCGATCCGGTGCGGCACCTCTGAGTCAGCTGGTTCGCCCCGCCTCGTGGATCTGGCGGCTCGAACCGATGTTCATCCGGTTCGGCGTCATGCCCGAAGTGGTCTGGCCGGCATCCACGACCAGGGTGTGACCCGACACGTAGCGCGCATCGTCGCTCGCCAGGTAGAGAGCGGCAGCAGCGATGTCATACGGGAGGCCGGCGTAACCGAGCGGCGACGTCGATGCGATCCGTTCCTGGGTCGTGTCGAGGTCGCTGGCGTCACCGCGCATGGCCGAGGCCGTCATCGCGGTGACGGTGTTTCCTGGAGCGATCGCGTTGACCCGGATCCCGTTCGGCGCGAGTTCGTTCGCCACCGACTTCGTCAAACCGACGACGCCGTGCTTGGCCGCCGTGTACGCATGCGGGCCGAGCCCGCCCATCACGCCCGCAGTGCTCGCCGTGTTGATGATCACGCCGGAGTTCTGTTCGAGCATCACGCGGGCGGCGTGCTTGGTGCCGAGGAACACACCGCGCAGGAGGATCGCGATCGTGTTGTCCCACGCCTCGGTCGGCATCTCGGAGATCCGTCCGACCGCGCCGACGATGCCGGCGTTGTTGAACATGATGTCCAGTGCACCGAACTCGGACACCGCGAGATCGACGGCTGCCGCGACCTGCGACTCATCGAGCACGTTGACCTCGGCGAACCGAGCTGCGTCACCGAGCTCCTCGACGAGCGCGCGCCCCGCGTCGACCTGCATGTCGGCGACGACGACGTGAGCACCCTCCTCGACGAACAGTCGCGCCGTCCCGGCACCGATGCCGCTCGCTGCTCCCGTGATCACTGCGGTCCTGCCTGCGAGTCGTCCTGTCATCGTCGTCTCCTGTCGTTCGGGGTGGGGATCGGTCGATCGAGTTGCGTCAGACGCCGAACCCGTGATCGAGCAGTGCGGCCTGGGCCCGTTCGACCACGGCGGTCCACAACGCGACCGCTCGTTCGCTGGTGAAGTCGAGAGTGCCCACCGCGAAGACGGGGATCACCCAGCCGCACGCGATGCCAACCTCGTAGTCGGCCTGGAGGGACTCGAAGGAATAGCCACTCACGCCGTGGCCAACGAGCGCGTCGTGGTACGCACGCAGCAGGTCGGTCTCGTGCGCCCGACGATCCGCGACGGTGAGGTTCTGCGAGAGCAGGTAGCCGACGTCCTCGGCGCCGCCGCCCTGGCTGATCGTCTGCCAATCGACGACGGCCACCGAGCCATCGGTGTCGAACATGAGGTTGTCGGCGCGGTAGTCGAAGTGGACGAGCGTGTGCGGCATCGCTTCGAGATCGTCGAGGATCTGCCCGCGCACCCCGGCGTAGCCGGCGACGTAGCCCTCGAGTTCCGGCAGGATCACGTTGCCGAATGCCTCCATGAACCCGGGGAGCGACGCGTCGTAGATCGCCG
Organism: Ilumatobacteraceae bacterium; assembly: GCA_035529175.1. GTDB lineage: Bacteria > Actinomycetota > Acidimicrobiia > Acidimicrobiales > Ilumatobacteraceae > Sva-07. The sequence goes on along the minus strand of DATKXG010000328.1, from coordinate 1,286 downwards.
CGCCCGCCTGGTTGAGCGGGCCGTTGATGATCGGCACGAAATCGGCGTCCTCGAGCCCGGCCCCGCCCCAGAACGCAGCGTGGTGCCCTGCAAGAGCGACCAGGGCGAGGCGGGCCTGCTCGACCGACAGTCCGGCCAGCTGATCGCCGAGTGTGAGCGATGAGAGGTCTTCCATCAGCAGCATGTATCGCTCGTCTTCGGGCGCCTCGGCGGTGACGCAGGTGACGTGGTACACCGCCGGCGTCCGCAGCGACGACTTCGAAGCGAGCTCGGCGTAGAAGCGGTGCTCGCGTTCGTAGATGCGTGTCGGATGCATCATCGCTCGAACCTCTGGCGACGCCGTGGGGAACTTGGCGATCATGCTGGTCGGCGCATCGGTGGCCGCGCCTTCGTAGACGACGCCGACCTTACCCACCTCCCCCATGAAGCCAACGCCGGCAGCGCCGGTGTCGAGCACCACCGATGCCACCGAGGTGTCGGCGCCGATCGTGCCGGATCCGCGCAGTGCCTCGGTCATCCATTCGGCGGTGATCTCGCTCGTGGTCGTGGGAAGATTCGACGTCATGGCGGCGAAGGTAGCGACAGGGTCCCAGCACATTCGCACCGGAAGGCGGCGGACTGCATCAGGGGTCAGACCCTTGCTGCAATCCCGACCACCGGAAGCGGGTCAGCGTGTCTGGAGCCGTCCTGCGTCGGGGCCGGAGTCGTCGGTGTCGCGTCCGCTCATCACGACGACGGCGACGCCTTCGGCCTCCTCGACCCGATGGCATGCGACGCCCTCCCAGGCGGGGGGTCCGGAATGCGACCCGTCGCGCACGTCGAACGACGCGCCGTGCAGCGGGCACGTCAGGCCGTAGCCCCGCAGGCGCCCTTCGCTGAGGGGTGTGTCGGCGTGCGAGCAGTTGTCGTCGAGGGCGTACAGCGAGCCGGCGACGCGGCACACGACGATCCCGTCTCGACCCACGTTCTCGAAGCACCGGAGCTGTCCGTCGGCGAGGTCGCTCAGGTCGCCGAGCTCGATGCGTTCCCCGTCAGCCATCGAGTGCGCCCATCGCCAAGTGGCGGTCGATGTTGTCGTGGAAGAACCGGATCCGTCGCTCCTGCCAAGGCATGTACTCGCCGCGGAAACCTCTCGACCGCAGGCCTTGCTGCTGCGTGTTCCAGATCGCGACGTCCTGGTCGATGCCGGGGCCGCACGACACCTCGCCGGCGATGCCGGTCTGGTGCTCGACCTGATGGTCGATCGACACCCAGTCGCGCATCGAGTTCGACCAGTACTCGCTCGA
>DATKXG010000327.1:0-17144 GCA_035529175.1 Ilumatobacteraceae bacterium | reverse complement strand
CGCCTCGCGGCGGCTGCTGACGTGGAGCTTCTGATACAGGCTGACGGTGTGCTTCTTCACGGTGGCCGCCGAGACCAACAACTCGCGCGCGATCTCTTTGTTGGAGTACCGCAGCGCGAGGAGCCGGAGCACGTCCGATTCGCGTTGGGTCAGCACTTGACCGGCTCCGATGTCGATCCGGCCGCCAACTTCGCCGTCGCCGGACGCTGACGATTCGCCACCCATGCCACCGATGGCAGCGATGATTGCGGCGACGTGGGCCAGTTGGCTGCCGTGCACCTCGAGGCGGCTCAACAGCGGAACGAGGCCCGCTCCGAGATCGGCGAGCAGGCGAACCGCACCTCCCGGCTGCGAGATGCGCACGGCTCGGGTCAAGCACTCGGCCGCCCGTTCGTCGTCGCCGCGAGTTGCGAGCAGCAGCGCCTGCAGTCCGTTGTATCGCACGATGCTGGGATTCATGTGGCCCTGTTCGGCGAAGTCGAGGTACGACGTCAGCACGTGATCGGCCCGTTCGAGCGAAATGTCGGAACCCTCGGCGATCAGCACCTTGACCAGCGTGACCACCGGGTCGTAGCGCATGGGGGCACGGATCATCGGAAATGGGTCGAACCGATCCGCCCACGCGGCGGCGCGGCCGACGTTGCCTTGCCGCAGGGCAAGCTCGGCCTGGAACGCGTCGACCAGTGGGACGAAATCAGCGGTCTCGACCTCCGACGCGTACAGCGAGGCGTCGTCGGCCAGACGTTGTGCCTCGTGCATGGCGCCGCCCGCAACATGGCACAACGCGAGCTGCACGGTGCCGTGGATGAGTTCGTTCGTGCGGAACTTGGTCGGCGCGTCGACCAGTTTCGTGAAGTGCTGCGCGGCGTGCTCGATCCGGCCCTGTTCGTACTCGACGAGGCCCAGGTAATAGCGGGCGTTCCCTTCGATTGCGACCGAGTTGACACGTACACCACTTTCGCAACTCGCGATCGCGTGTCGCTTCAGCGCTGGGAGATCGAGCTCGAACCAACTGATGTACACGTCTGCAGTCTCCGACGGGGACCATCTGCCCGACCCGAATCGAGGGTCTCGGCGGGCTTGCTCGATCAGATCATGCGCCCCGCGTCGGTCGCCCGACGAGTACAACGCGAAGATGAGCACGAGCACCGCCCATGCCAAGTTGCGGGGTTCGTCGACGGGCAGCAACTCGTCCGCGCGTCGCAACCGTTCGACACCTTGGTCCTCCTGGCCGGTGAGCCAGGCCGACACACCGCGCATCGCCTCGATGCACCCCATCGTGCGATTGGCGACATCCGGGCTCGGAGGATCCGCCTCGATCAGCGCCTCGGCCCGGTCGATGGTGGTCACCATGTGATCGAATTGGTTCTTTCCCGTACCGAGCGCCCACGCCTCGAGTCTCAACAGATCGAGATCGTTGTCGACCATCTCGCGGGGCAGCAACGCCAGCCACCCGAACAACGCCCGCCATCGTTCCTCCTCGATGAGTTGATAGCCCCAACCGGCCACGAGGTTGCGCGTGGTTTCGAAGTCGTCGCCGATCTTCGCCGCATGCCCGATCGCGTCGTCGAAGAGACCGTGCTCCACACACCACGCGCTCGCCTGGCGGTGGATGCGTGATTCGTCGACGGTGCTGGAGCGCTTGTCGAATTCGTGGCGCAACAGGTCCTGGAACAGATGGTGAAAGCGATACCAGACTCCGTCACGGTCGAGGGCAACGACGAACAGGTCTGCCTTGACCAGCCAGTCGACGAACTCCCTGCCACTTGCGGCGGGCCCGTCGGCGAGTTCTGCCCGATCCCCATCCGCGACCACCGCGTCGTACAGCGACGCGGAGAACCGGTCCAGGATCGACGCGACCAGGAGCGCCTGTTGAATGCCAACCGGCTGTCGCTCCAATACCTCGGCCCCGAGATAGTCTCGGACGTAGGCGAAATCGAGCGGCGATGCCCCGCGGATGGGTCCCGGCTCGCCGGTCCGATGTCGTGCGGCCTCCACGGTCAGGCGCAATCCCGCCGGCCAACCCTCTGTCTCGTCCAGAACCCTGCGCAGCGAATCGTCGTCCAGATCGACCTCCGGATAACTGTCGAAGAAGGCCCGCGCCTCGTCGTCGACGAACGCGAGATCGGCAGCTCGAAGTTCACAGAGTTGTCCCCGTCCACGCATCAGCGCGAGCGGGAGCGGAGGATCGCTCCGCGTCGCCAACACCAAGCGAAGCTGGGCGGAGGGGTGTTCGAGGAGCCGGGTCATCACGTCGTGGATCGCGTCGCTGGAGATGACGTGATAGTCGTCGAACACGATCACCAGCGGCTCATCGAGTTCGCTGAGATCGTTGAGCAGCATCCGGACCAGCGTCGCCGGAGCCGGCGACTCCGTGATGTCTCCGGCCTCGCTCAAGCCGACCAGAACGCTCGGCACGACACGCTGGACGCCCGCGACGAAATGCGCGAGAAAGACCGCAAGGTCGTTGTCACGGTCGTCGAGCGAGATCCACACCGACGCGTCGGCGACTCGGCCGATCCATTGACTCACCAAGACCGACTTGCCGAACCCAGCTGGCGCCGAGACCAGGGTCAAGGGGAATCGTTCGTGATCGAGCCGATCGACGAGCCGGCGCCGATCGACGGCAGTGACATGTGAAGGGACGACGAACTTCGTGGCGAGTAGAACCGAATCAGCGTGCGGATCCTCCATTGACGGCACCGAAGAGCTCCCTTCTGTCGATGGCGACCTGCGGCGAGATTAGTTCACGATGCGCGGACCGCTTCACGATGCGCAGACCGCTCATGTCGAGCCAGGTCTTCGACGGAGGTCTGCAGCGATGGCGAACGACGCCGCCCACGCAGGAATCGCCCTCGCGTGCTACTCCGTGACCGCAGCGATTCGGGCGGCCGCCCGACGGATCAGATCGAGGTCGACGGCCGCCGACCGGGCCAGGACGCCGCTCGCGTGGCACAACGCCTCACGTACCCCGTTCTCGCGTTCCTCTTTGGCAACCACGATGAGCGCGGCCGGCGCTTGGTCCACATGTGAACCGAGCGCCATCAGATTGTGACGCCCGAGCGAGCGAGCGACCTCCCCGGCGACAACACAGAGCGTCGCCCGCTGCACCACCAGGCTGCGCGGGGGATCCGCGGCCACCGACGGGAGCAGCGCTGCAGCCAATCCGGCCGCAAGGCTCCACGACGCTCGTTCGTCAGCATCACGTCGGCCTCCATCGCGGTCGCTCGAGTAGAAGCGGGTTTCACCCGACGCTTTGCGTCCGATGATGACGGCTTCCAACCCGAGTGCCGCACCGAACTGGTCGCTCAGGCGTCGAATGCTCGCGTAGTCGCCGTCCGCCTGCGAAAGATCGGCGTAGGTCGCGGTGATGAACAGCCGATCGTCCGCCACGATGTCCTCCTTCCGACGACAAACAGTGCTGAGGGAATCCGGTGCGCTGTCGACTTTCCGATCCTGCACCCCCGCTCGCCGAGTCGGAAGCACCAAGACGGCGCATCGCGGGAGTAGCTGGTCGTGGATCAGCGGCTGGTGACGCCCGTTGAACGTCCCACGGGATGCTCCTCCGTTGCACCCTTCTGGGTCTAGCTCGCCGGGCCCAGCGGCCCGACAATCGAGTCAGGACAGCTGGGACGACCCCATGAGGAGCCGCACGATGAATCCCGACCATCGCAATGAGAACCTCCGGGGGAAGTCGTTCGCTGCGCAACCGCTGCAGGCTGCGAACTTCGAAGGTGCCGATCTCCGGGGCACCGACTTCACGATGGCCGATCTCACGAACGCAAGCTTCCGCAACGCCCGATTCGGCGTGACTCCCGTGGTCGGGGCGATCATCCTGGCGGCTGCAGTCGCGCTCTCTCTGGCATTCGGAGTGGTTGCCGGATTCGCGATCGACGCGGTCCGCGACCGACTCTACGGCGAGGGTTGGGAACGAACGTCGAGCGCAGCAGGCATCCTGATCATCCTCGTCGTCTTCGTCGTGGTGCTGTTCTGGAAGGGCCTCGATGTCGCGATCAGGACGTATCTGTGGACGTTCGCTGTCGTGCTCGGGGTGAGCCTCGTGATCCGGCTGATCTGGGGCCACGTCGACATCGCCGTCGCCGCTCGTGGCGTCGGTCTCGCACTCGTGCTCGCGCTCGCGGTCTTGTCGGGGATCGTCGCTCGAGCGGTCGGCGGCGCGCTCGGAGCATGGGGAATCGCGATCGTGGCGGTCATCGGCGGGCTCGCCGCAGGGCAAGCCAATGGAGGCTTTGCCACACTGGTCATCAGCGTGTCGATGGTCCTCATCTCCAAGCGGGCACTCAGGGGCGACGAGCGGGATCTCTCCGTGCGGAAGCTGGCGTATCGGATCGTCGACCGCTGGGGAACCCGATTCGTCCGCGCCGATCTGACGGGCGCCGACTTCACGGGCGCCGACGCCGGTCGCTGCAACGTCGACGACGCAATCCTCGATGGCGTCGTCTGGGAACCCGGTCACGCCCCGCTCGCAGTCGGCGGCGCCTCCGGCGAGGGGTAGATCCATGACCGACTGCACCGCCACCGGAGACCGATCTGGAGGACGAGACATGGGCGATCCCGGCAAGCGGACCGACATCGCGTCGGAGACGTCACCGGCGCCGACGTCGTGGGAGGCGAACTCCACCAGGATCATCGGCGGACTGAGCCTGCTCGCGTTGGCTGTCGGTACCGTCGTATACCGCATCCTCGAGGACTGGAGCTGGGTCGACTCGTTCTACTTCAGCGCCGTAGCGCTCACCACGGTCGGCTTCGGCGACCTGTCGCCGACGACCGATGCGTCGAAGCTCTTCACCGTGTTCTACATCTTCAGCGGGATCTCGCTGATCGGTGCGTTGCTCAACGAATTCATGAAGCGTCACGCACGGCGTGCCACCGCACGCGCCACCCGCGACGACTGACACACTGCCATCGACGCAGCTGATCGGCGGCGGTCGGACGCTCACTTCTCGTCGGTTCACCGGGCTTCCCCGCCTCGCACTCCTCAACTGATCCGCCGGCTCCGAGCAGGCGACACGATCAGGCTCTATCGACTTCCGAGGACGTCACCGAGGACGGTCCCGCCGTCGACAGTTGGTCGGATCCGGTGGCGATAGTGCCGCTGCAGCATCCGGAGGTCCTTGTGGCCGAGTTGATCGGCGACCTGCTCGATGGGCATCCCGGCGTCGGACATGAGCGAGGCAGCGGAGTGGCGCAACTCGTTCGGTGTCCATCCGTCGAGCCCGGCCTTCTTGGCAACGACGTCGAATTCTCGGCGGCATGCGGCTGGGTCTGTCGGTCGACCGGTGGGGGAGGTGAACACGAGATCCTCCTCGCCCGCCCACGTCTCGCCGATCTCGAGACGGTGGCGAGCCTGCTCCCGCCGGTGGCGGCGGAGCGAATCGAGCACTGGCTCGGGAGCGGTGAGTGACCGAACCGATTGAGTGGTCTTCGGATCGGAGATGACCGAACGGCCCGTGGCGTCTCGGCGACGTGCTCTCCAGATGTGGATCACGCCTGACTCGAAGTCGATGTCCGGCCACGACAGGCCCGCCGCCTCGCCGGGTCGGAGACCGAGGAAGAGCATGGTCGTCCACATGGCTTCGAGGGGAGTACCCGCCGCGGCGGCGAGCAGCGACTGTGCCTGGTCGAGCGTGAGCGAGCGACCCTCCTTCGCTGGTCGAGACGACACCGGGAGTTCGACGACCGAGGCGATGTTCCGAAACACGATCTCGCGTCGCACCGCCCAGCTCAGAACCTGCGACAAGGTGCCGCGTACCTTCTCCAGCGACGCTCGCGACAGACCGGCATCGGCGCGTGCCGCCAACGCCAATTCGACGCGCTCGGGAGTCAGCGTGCGGACGCGGGTGCTGCCGAGTTCGGCCCGCAGGATTCCCAACGCCCAGCGGTGTCGCATCAGTGTCGAGCCGGAGATGTCCCGGCCGGCGAGCACCTTGGAGTCCCACTCCGTGAGCAGCGCGCCGAGGGTCAGGTTCCCGTCGGCGATCGGCTTGCCGTCGTCGATTGAGCGGAGCAGGTGGCGAAGCTCCTTCTTGGCGGCCGCCTCGGTCAGGGCAGTGACGCGACGCTTGTGACCGTCGACGACGACCTGGGCGATCCAGCGCTCGACAGGTCCGTCCTTGCGCTCGACCATGACGCGATAGACGGAGCCTTCGCCGTTTCCTCGATGCTGGTTCGGCACGATGTCTCCTTCGCGCAGTGGGCAACGCAGTGGGCAACGGCAGCGTACAACGACGGACGAACTCGAATGTCGATTTTCCGAAAGTAGCTGCTAGCAGGACATATGCGGACGTTGACGGACGTCCACGGACGTCGCTGGACTCCCTTACAAGGAAGATGTCGGGGGTTCGAGTACCTCTGCGCCCACCAAACAACCTCTGGTGGAACGCAAGATCTCCGACACGACATCTGCCCTCGGAACCGCTGGGGGTTCTTCTGGGGTTCTACGGCATATGGGCCGACGCATACGTCGGCGCCCGGCCGGAGGCGGTTGGATGCCACGGCCGGGCGCCTCGTTGCGGGCCGCTGGGTGGCGGTGATCCGCTCCGTGGTCGAAATCCTAGAACGTGCGGCGTCACTGATCCGAGCTGCGAGGTCGCCCGGCCGACGGGTGCCGGCGTGTCGCCTTGTCGATTTCGGCGAGGCGGCGCAGGGCGGTCACGACGTCGATGCGGTCCCGGTCGCCGAGCACTCCCGACATCGCGACGGAGCGGGCGAGCTGCTCGAGTTCTTCGGGGTCGACGTCGGTCACGGTGGCGAGTCTGGCGTGGGGGTGTGACGGATCCCATATTGCGTGTCTTGGGCACATTTGCGACATTGGGTGCGACGACAACAGGCGTCTGTTGTCGCAAATGGGGGACGCTCTGAGCGTCAAGTCAAAGGGGATGACCACTATGAGAATGCGACAAGTTCTGGCAGCTGGAGTCGCGGCTGCAGCTATCACCGTTGGCGGCGTCGCCGCTTCGGGTGCTCCCGTGCTGGCCGGCACGTCTGTCGAGCGGCCGTTCATGTTGCGCACGAGCGGCACTGTCGCCAACGAGCCGTTGTCTGATTGCGATCTGGTCTTCATCGGGGGCGGCGAGCCGACCTTGGAGTGCGACCAAGGGTTCGACCAGACTGGCAATGCGACGCACCTCGGCCTCAGCTCGAGCAGCGCTACCGGAGTGCTCACGATCTACTTCCTGAGGTCGTGCCCGGGTGGCGTCGAGTTCGCGTCGACGTCGCAGACGACCTTCGTGGCCGCGAATGGAGACACCCTGGAGGCGACCACGTCCGTGACCGGTTGCGGTGACGGCGAGGGTCTGACTGAACCTCAAGGCACGTACTCGATCACTGGCGGAACTGGACGCTTCCTTGGAGCCGGCGGCGAAGGAGTTGTCTCCTCGTCCGTTCTTAATGGGGCCATTTCCTCCACCTGGAGCGGGACGCTCAGCTACTAAGCCGCCCGCTCGCCGAGCACTCCCGACATCGCGAGGGAGCGGGCGAGCTGCTCGAGATCTTCGGGGGTCGGTTCGTCGGTCACTGCCGAGATGATGACGACCGGGTGTGACGGTCGGCGCCGAGAAGCGCAACCGCCCGCCCCAGGATCACCGAGGCGGGCGGTGTGCTCGGGCGCCCATTCACAGTCGCCCGAAACCCGACCAGCTCGATTTTCGTGAGGTTGGACTTGTTACTCATGCCGCCGCCGCCTCGTCGTCGTTCGTCGTTTCCGCCGATTGGTCGATGTCGCAGGTGGCTTCTTGGGCTTCGGATTCGCGAGAGATCTCCTGCTGCGCCAGCTCGATCAGCGCGCGGGCCAAGCGGCGCAGATCCGGCTCTGGGCGGGGCGTGGCTCTCACGACAATGTCGCCGCCACTTGAGGCTCGGCTTGATTGCTTGGTTGACGCGTTCTTGGATGTGTTATTGGACATGGCAGTGCTCCTCCTTCTTGATTTCTCGCAGCGGCGAATCCGGAGCGGTCTGCTCAACGAATCCACTGAATGTCCCGTCTGGTGGGACAGTGCGTGAGACTTAGTATGTCCCATTTGACGGGACAGTCAATGGTGTTTGTTCATTCCACAACAGCGAGTGGAACGAGTCGGTCAGTGGTGGCGATGCGGCTGGAAGCGCAGAAGAATCTCTGCACCTCCGGCCGACTCGTCACGTCACAGCTCAACGGTCGACGAATCGTGGTGACGGGCTCGACGCGTGGGCTCGGCCGGGCCTTCGCCGAGGCGCTGGCAGCGGACGGCGCTCGGGTCGTGGTGAACGGTACGAACGGCGACCTGGTGGACGAGGTCGTCTCGGACATCACCCTGGCGGGCGGCTCGGCAGTGGCGTGCCCGGGTTCGGTCGCCGACGACGCGATCGCCGAACGGCTGATCGCCACCGCCGTCGAGCAGTTCGGAGGCATCGACGCCGTCGTCAACAACGCCGGCATCGTCCGCGATCGGACGCTGCTCAACATGACCCCGGACGAGTTCGACGAGGTCATTGCGGTCAATCTGCGCGGTACCTGGTCGGTGAGCCGCCATGCTGTGCGAGCCATGCGCGACCAGGGCAGCGGTCTCCTGCTGCAGGTCATCTCGGGTTCCGCGTTCGTCGGGTCCGTCGGGCAGACCAACTACGCCGCATCGAAGGCCGGTGTCATGGGGATGCTGTACGCGTGGGACCTGGAATTGCGCCGCTTCGGGATCCGCACCAACGCGCTTTGGCCGGTTGCCGAGACCGACATGACCCAGGTGGTGTTCGACGGGGTGCGACAGCGAGCCGAGTCGAAGGGCACCGCTGCGCCGTCACCGCGCGACATGGGTTTCGGGGACCCAGCGGATATCGCTCGTGTGCTCGTGCACCTGTGTAGCGAGCGGGCCGATCACCTACGCAGCCAGTTGGTCACCTTCAACGGGTCGAAGCTCGCGCTGTGGCAACATCCCCGCGAGACGTGGGTGCGACGGCAGGGCACGTGGACCGACGACGAACTCGCTGCAGCGCTCGCTGGAGCCGACGAGGCCGTGTATCGACCGGAGATGTGAACTCGTCGGCGCCGACCTTCGAGCATCACGGCGGTGATCGCCGAACGGGCAAGCGACACCCCGCAGCCTCACCACCCGGCCACGCCGCCAGGTCCTCCCTGACCCGACAGATCCGCGGAGACGCATCGAGCTAGTCGCCGATTCCGCCGATGTCGTCCTCGCACTCCTGGGGGCCGAACGGCGGCGGGAGGCAGTCCCACGACCAGTACAGCTGTTCGGAGCGTTCGTGGTCGGCAAGAACCTCGGACCATCCAGCTGGTTCCGGTGGGACGTTCTGGTCGGGGGCCGGGACACACGTACCACCGGCGCGCTGGAGATCCTGGCAGATGGTGTCGCGTGTGATCTGCCAGACCGAGCCGTTGAAGCGAGCGATCCCGAACTGTCCAGTGAACGTCCCGGCGGTCGTTGTGATCTTGTACCGGAACCAGGCCTCGTCCGGAGCGGTGAACACCAACTCCTCGACGTCGTGCTCAGCCGTAGCTGCAACCTCGGCCATCTCGCCGGCATCGACCTCCGCGGCGGCCTCCGGGATCCCGGTGATGTCGTCCACCGACGGGGGGTTCTCGTCCGGGAGGATCATCGTTCGGTCGAGCGCCCGTGCGTACGCGTCGAGGATCTGGGCTTCGGCCGCGACGGGATCGAGCGGCTGCACGCCTGAGGGAGGCAGCGGCAATGTCGGCGGCGGCCCGGGTTGGCACTCCTGGCGGAATTCCTCGGTGGCGCGTCCGTAGCCGGGCGCAAACGGGATCGGCTCCGCGGTCACCCCGCTGGTGACGAGGACCAGCTCGGGCTGACCGGAGTCCGGTCGGTTCCAGACGTCGGTCATGTCGAGCACGGCGAGACCGTCGACGAACCCGGCACGGTCGTATTCGTCGCCCGATTCGATGATCGCCACCTCGTCGGCGGGCCCGGTGGTGCGGACGAGTGCGATCAGCTGGCTCATGTCGACCGCCACTTCGCCCTCGAACTCGTCGAACACCTCGACCGGGTACCACGTGTTCCCGGGGCTCATCGGCGTCGCCGGGTCGCTCACGAACAGGACGTAGTCACCCATGCACAACTCGGCCGAACCGGTCGGCGCACGCCACTCGAGGTCGAAGAATTCGGCCCACGAGAGATCGCTCCGACGGACGACGATCTCGCGGTCCGTCAGCGTCCGACGGTAGATCTCCTGGGTTGTGCGCTCGAGGAGGGGCCATGCAGCGTCGGCGGCCGGGTCCACGTCGGGTGAGCCCGTTGTGGCGAGGGCGGGGAGGGTCTCGGTCGGAAGGTCGGTCGACTCCGTGGCGTCCGTGGACGCCGGGATCTCCGAGGTGGAGGAGGCACGGTTCGGTCGGCCGTTCGCGACGTACACGACCCCGGCGAGCCCGACGGCGATCAGGACGACCGCGCCCAACGCCGTGGTCCGGACTCGTCGCGTGACGTGGCGTCTGCCGGCCTCCGCCTGCACCCATTCGGCGTCCGGAACCGCGTCGATCTGCCGCGCTCGGTCGGCCAGCTGTTCCACGATTTCGTCCTCGAAACTCATGATCGACCTCCATCAGCCAGTTCGTTCCGGAGCGTGGAAAGACCGCGCGACACCAGCGGTCCGACCGTGCCGGGCCGACATCCGAGGATGTCGGCGATTTCGTTCTCCGTGCGTTGTTCGTAGTACTTCAAGACGATCGCCGCTCGTTGTCGGCTCGGAAGCGTGCCGAGAACGTCGAACAGCTCGTCCGGCGTCTGCTCGGTCGACTCTTCGCGCCGACTGGTCCGCCCCCAACGCAGCCGTTCCCAACGGGCGCGCGACCGGCACCCGTTCACCACGCTGCTGCGCAGATACGCGCACGGATGCTCGACGCCGGACCACTTGAGGTGCAACTTCACGAAGGAGTCCTGAACGATGTCGCGGGCGACCTCGGTCCGCCCGCACATCAGCGTGGCGAGTCGGACCATCGGGAGGAACTGCTCGGCGTACAGGTCCGCGAACGAGGTGTCGTTGCCGATGATCTCGAACGCGATCGGGCCCTCGTCGAACTGGTCGTCGGTGGGCTTGCGCATCGACACTCCTCCCGTACTCATCACCCTATGAGACGCCCGGGCAGGCCGAATCCATGCGACGCGCTCGTCGGGGTCGAGCGGACCTGTTCGCAGGTGCTGCTCTCGGCCTCGACGGCCGTCACCGGATCGGTGCGATGGAGTTCGCCGAGCCGTGGACCGCTCGTTCCGGGTCGCGTCGCTGGAAGAAGACGATCTTCCCGTTTGGATTCGGCTGACTGGTCACCCGTGGCGAGAATGCTCTGTGTGCCGTTGCTGCGGGTCAGGGAGTGGGCGGTCTCGCGATGGTGATGTTCACCTCGTCGATGCCCCTCGCTCGCGACCGGGAGACCGCCATCTTCGCGCGGCTGATGACCGCGCCGCTACGAGCGAGCGATCTCGTGCTGGCCTACGCGTTCCCCTCACTGATCTTGGCGGTGCTGCAGTCCGCAATCGTCTTCGGGCTCGGTGCATTCCTGGACATGGACATCGAGGGAAGCGCACTGCTCGTCGTGCCCGTTCTGGTGGCGATGGCGGTGTTCTACGTCGCGCTGGGCGTCGCCGCCGGCGCACTCCTCACCCTGAACGCCACCACCGGTCTCCACAGCGCCGTGCTGCTGCTCTGACCATCTTCGGTGGCACCTGGTTCGATCTCGACGACATCGGTGGCCCGGTCAAGCCAACTACCTGCCGTTTTCCCACGCACTCGATGCGCTGCGAGCGGTGATGTCCGATGGACACCTGACTCGGCTCCCGGTACGGCGTGGGTCCCGTGGTCCCGTACAGTCAGCGCAGGAGGATCTTGAATGCAGGTGACATTCTGGGGAACACGGGGCTCGATCGCCAAAGCCGGATCCAGCACGCTGCGGTTCGGCGGGAACACCTCCTGTGTCTCCATCCGATCCGACGCAGGGACGCAGCTGGTCATCGACTGCGGCACCGGCGCCCATGGTCTGGGCCAGCACCTTCTGGCCGAGGCGAATGGAGCTCCGATCGATGGGCACATCCTGATCAGTCACACCCACTGGGACCACATTCAAGGGCTGCCGTTCTTTGCGCCGCTGTTCGGCCACGACAACACCTGGCACATCTTCGGCCCGAGCGGACTCGGCGGATCGCTCGGCGACATCCTGGCCGGACAGATGGAGTATCGATACTTCCCCGTCGAGATCGGGCAGCTGTCGGCCAACGTCGAACATCACGACCTCGTCGAGGGAGTGCTGTACATCGACGATGTCGCGATCGTGACCCGCTTCCTGAACCACCCAGCGCTCACGCTCGGCTATCGGGTCGAGGTCGACGGCGCGGTCGTCGTGTACTCGTCGGACCACGAGCCCCACGATCAATCACTCGCCGTCGGCGGCGACATGAAGCGGAACCGTCACGACGAGGCGCACACCCTCTTCGTCACCGGTGCCGACCTGTTGATTCACGACGCGCAATACCTCGGGTCCGAGTACCCCGATCACATCGGCTGGGGCCACAGCACTGTCGAATACGTCGTCGACCTCGCGAGCGCTGCCGACGTCAAGCGGGTCGCGCTCTATCACCACGACCCGAATCGCACCGACGACCAGGTCGACGACCTCGTCGAGCTGGCACGAGGCCACGCCCGGCGCGTGGGGTACGACGGCGAGATCTTCGCCGCGGCCGAAGGTGTCACCGTCGAGGTTCGCGGAGATCGGGTGCCGTCGAAGAACACCGGCCGGGCAGCACTTGCTGCGGAACCATCTGCCGTCGCCGAGCGGCCGACCGTCGCCCTCGTGGTCGCCCAGACCTCCGAGGTCGGCGACGCACTGGCCGCGGCCGCCCGAGCCGAAGCGCTCGAGGTCATCGTCAGCGGTGATTTGCACGAGGCGTTCGCCGTCGCTCGATCAGTCGAACCCGGCATCGTGCTGATCGAGCCGTTCGTCGACGATGGCGGCTTCGACCTGGTCACAGCAATTCGCGCGCTCGGCACGGACAACGGAACCAGTGTGCCGATCATCATGGTGGGTCACGACGAGGCTCGTTTCCGTCCCGATGCGGCAGAGACCCGCATCACCGAATGGCTCGTTTGGCCCGCAAGCCCGCCGTTCCTACGTACCAAGCTGCGCGCATGGCTCCTGCGCCGAGCAAGCCGGTGGCAGAACGCACCACTCCCCGACAACGAGGGCGAGCGTCTCGCGGCGCTGTACGGCCTCGGCGTCCTCGACACCGCCCCCGAGGCGCGTTTCGACCGCCACACCGAGGACATCGCCGCCATCCTCGATGTCCCGATTGCGCTCGTGAGTCTGGTCGACGCCGACCGCCAGTGGTTCAAGTCCCGTCGTGGTATCGACGTCGAGGAGACCCCGCGGGAGATGTCGCTGTGTGCCCACGCAATCCTCGGTGCCGACGTCCTGCAGGTCGAGGACACGCTCGCCGACGACCGATTCGCAGAGAACCCGCTCGTGTCCGGCGAACCTCGACTGCGCTTCTATGCCGGGATGCCACTGGCGCTCGACGACGGCAGCCGTGTCGGCACGCTGTGCGTCGCCGACTACCTCCCGCGGCACCTCGACGACGATCAGCTCGATTCGCTACGTCGCGTGGCTGCACAGGTCGTGCAGGAACTCCAGCACCGGTGAGCCTCAGGTCGACTCGTCGGCGAGTACTTCGGCGAACAGTTGCAGCGCAGCTGCGGTGAACGCCACCATGTTGTCCTCGCGGTCGTCGAGGCCCGTCAGCACGTTGCGGGTCGCCGTGCGTGCCCCGGCGATCGCCAGCCAGCTGTGGCCGGCAGGGTCGCCGTACGGGTTCGCTGGTCCGGCAGCACCCGCCTCACCGATGCCCCACGTCGCGTCGACCTTGCTTCGCACCGATGCAGCCAGATACGTCGCGAATGCTTCGCTGGCGCCGCGCATCCCCCGAGGCACCTCGATCTCGCCGGCCATCCAGGCCCGACTCGCCGCAACGGTGTAGATCACCGTGCCGCCCACGTAGTAGGCGGACGCGCCCGGACCGACAGCAACGCGGCCGACACGAGTCCGCCGGCCGAACCTTCGGCCACTGCGACGGTCTCCCTGCGGTCGCGCAGCATGCGTGCGATCTGTCGGCTGGTTCGCGTGACCTCCGATGTGAACATCCGGACCAGCTTGGTTCATGGCACAGTACGCAGCGGTGAATTCACTCACGATCCTTGCCCTCCTCATCGGCGTCGTCTGCCTGCTCGGTGGCGCTGAACTCCTGGTGAAAGGAGCAGCGACGATCGCGTCGAAGCTCGGCATCGCACCGGTGGTGATCGGGCTCACCGTGGTGGCGTTCGGAACCAGCGCGCCTGAACTCGCGGTCAGTGTGTCGGCGGCGTTCAGCGGCAACGCCGACGTGGCGTTCGGCAATGTCGTCGGCAGCAACATCGGCAACATCTTGCTGATCCTCGGAGCATCGGCAGTGGTGGGCGGGTTGGCGGTCCAGCAACGCATCATCCGCTTCGACATCCCGCTGCTGATCGTCGTGTCCGTCGTCGCTCTGCTGATGTCGCTCGACAACAACATCGGTCGCATCGACGGGATCATCTTGTTCACCGGTGTCGTCGTCTACGTCGGCTGGCTCGTCCGTGAGGCGCGTCGCGAACGAACGGACGTGATCGACGAGTACACCGAATCGGTCGACGCACTCGAAGGAGCGGCGCTCGAACGGCCGCTGTGGTTCAACCTCGCGCTCGTGTCCGCCGGTCTGGTCGTTCTCGTCCTCGGCTCGCAGTTGTTGGTGAACGGCGCCACCGACATCGCCGAATCGGCCGGGGTCAGCGATCTCGTGATCGGCTTGACCGTGGTGGCCATCGGCACCTCGCTGCCAGAGCTGGCAACGTCGATCCTCGCGGCGGTTCGCGGGCAACGCGACATCGCCGTCGGCAACGTCATCGGCTCGAACCTGTTCAACCTGATGTCGGTACTGGGTCTCACCTCGATCGTGTCGAGCGACGGCATTCCGGTCAGCGACGTCTCGCTGCGCCTCGACTTTCCGGTGATGCTCGCGGCCACGATCGTCCTGGTGCCGATCGTGTGGAACGGCTTCCAGATCAAGCGCTGGGAAGGGTTCGTCCTGATCTCGTTCTACGCCGCCTACGCCGCCTACCTGGTTCTCGATGCGAGCGACTCATCGGCCGCTGATGTCGTTGGGCCCGCCGCGCTCATCGTTGCCCCACTCGTGGTGATGACGTTCGCTGTCACCGGCTTTCAAGGTTGGCGCCGCCACCGGGCAGCGTCAGTCGTGGATCCAGACCGTTGAGCGCAGTGGGAGCAGATTTCGGCTCCAGATCAGATCCATCACGGGATTGGCGACGCGAACATATCCGTGCGAGGCCGGATAGTTCGGCACTCGTGGCGCGCCGTGCACGGCAATGCCACCGACGACGAACTTCGGGCGGTAGAGCGACCCGAGATCGCCTTCGTAGCGCACCACGTCGTGCTCTCGGTAGGTGCGGAACGTGCCGGACGGGGTGAGGGCGATGCCGATCACGCGCCGTCCCGCAGCCTTCTGGTCCTCCTCGTCGTAGGACTTGCCATTGCCCGTGGACACGTTGAAGACGTACTGCACTGCGCCGCCGCGCACGACGAAGGCGATCTGCTTGGTCTTGTCGACTTCGAAGAGGTCGCCGCTGCGTCCTGCGGCAGGTCGGCACATCTCGGTGTTCAGCGCAATTGCGGTCCTGTTGTCGACTGCGGTGGTCGCGGGCAGACCTTTCCACTTCTGGAACGCCATGACGGCCTGGGTGGTGGAGAGACCGTAGACGCCATCCGCGCCGGCGTTCCAGAACCCGAGTTGGAGGAGTCGGGTCTGCAGATTCGCCACGGCGACGCGTGACGAGCCGTACACGATGGGCCCAACGGGCGCTCCCGGTGCTCCGACGGTTTGGGTTGCACACCTCGCAGGGCCGCTGTTGGTGGGAGCAGCGAACGGCGCCGGCGCAGGCGAGCCGAGGAAGTACCCGGCGATGTCGGCAATCAAATGGCCGCCCGGTTGCGTGAACATCGAGAAACCACGCACGGACACCGGGACGATGGCATGGTTCGCGAGGGTCTGATCGGGTCGCACCACGTTCATCGTCGATGTGGTCGGCCAGACCCGGGGGTCGGTGGCACCGGCGGTCCCGACCGTGACGAATCCAACGGCGAGCGGGTCGGCGGTGGTGGCATTGACCACGACGGCCGACACGTCAGATCGATTGATCGCTCGGTGCGACGAAACGGGCACTTCGAAGCGCCAGCCCGGGGCGGGCCGTGTGGTTCCGCCGAGTGGGTTCAATGCCGGGTCGCGCGTGTCGACGATGCGGGTCGGCGTGGCCATGGGCACGAAGAGCCCGCTGGTGCTGTCGGCGGCTCCTGCCCCCGAATACGTGCCGACGACGTCGATGATCAGGTCTCCGCCCGATTGCGAAAAGATCGAGATGCTCCCCGTGGCATCGAGCGTGACGATCGCCTGGTTCGCCACCACCGCGAAGAGACCCGGCGGCGAGTTGAGGTTGGAGGTCGCCGGTCGGGGGCTGCCGTTTGCGAAGACCTGCCAGTATCCGCGTGCGACGGTGACCGACGTGAGGTTGATGGCGACCGCGCTGGAACCGGCGGCACGGGGGACGGTGAACGTGCGTGTCTCGCCCGGTCGGAACGCCCCGAAGCCGCGCGTGTCGAGGACGCGGGTGGGAGCAGCGAGCGGCTGGAACCGACCGGCCGACGCCGACGCGGCGGGCGTGTAGTACCCGAGCAGGTCGACGATGACGTTGCCCCCACCGCTGGTGTAGAGATCGATGATCCCGTCAGCGCCGACCGGCACCGTCACCAGGTTGGGTGTGACGTTGCCCGACAGCGATTGCAGTTCGTCGATGTTGACGTTGGAGGCCACCGGTCGGGCGTTGGTGTGCGGCCACACGGTCCAGTAGCCCGGCGCAGCGGGGGGAGCGACGGTGACATTGAGGACCGCGGCACTCACCGTGCCGGCGGCGGGCAACGGTGCAGCACCGGTGACGGCCGCCGAGATGGTGCCACCAGCACGGATCGGACCGGACAGGCGGGTGTCGATGAGCCGCTGCGATGTCGGCAGAGCGACATAGGCGCTCGTGGTGCCCGCGGCGTCGACGGTCGA
>DATKXG010000326.1:0-6593 GCA_035529175.1 Ilumatobacteraceae bacterium | reverse complement strand
GCGACGCGCTCCAGGCGCACAGCACCAGCGACGTCATGAAGCAGATCATGAACGCATTCGGCGGCATCCTCGCCGGCCGGCCCGAGCTGACCCTGCTCACGCCGATTCGCGGCAAGGGCCTCTGACCCGCACCTGTTCCTGTTCCTGATGGTGGCGACCTACCTCGACAAGATCCTCGAGCACCACCGAGCGGTCGCCGCCGCTGACACCCGTGCGGTCGAGGCGTTGCTCGACGAGGCGCGGGCGATGCCGCCCACGCGGGGCTTTCGGGCTGCGCTGGCAGGGCGAGATCGCCTCGGGGTGATCGCCGAGATCAAGCGACGTTCGCCGTCGAAGGGCGACCTCAACTCGGACCTCGATCCCGCCGAGATGGCGAGGTCGTACGAACGCGGGGGAGCGGCGTGTCTGTCGGTGCTGACCGACGTCGAACACTTCGGCGGCTCGGTCGCCGACCTCCACGCCGCACGGGCGGCATGCACGCTGCCGGTGATCCGCAAGGACTTCACGGTCGGCGAACGCGATGTGCTCGACGCCCGCATCATGGGAGCGGACTGCGTCCTGCTGATCGCTGCGGCCCTCGATCCGGCCGAACTCGCTGCGCTGCACTCGCTGGCGGTCGACGTCGGCCTCGACGTTCTCGTCGAGATCCACGACGAGCGGGAGTTGGAGCACGCGCTTGCGGCGGACGCCACGCTCATCGGTGTGAACCAACGAGACCTTGTCACGTTCCAGGTCGACCATGACCGGGCGGTCCGGATGGCCGGGGTGATTCCCGACCACGCGGTGAAGGTGGCCGAGTCGGGTGTCCGCGGAGCCGACGATGCCAGGTCGTTGCGCGCCGCCGGCTATGACGCCGTCCTCGTCGGCGAGACGCTCGTGACCAGCGGCGATCCCGCTGCGGCGATCGCCGACCTCATCGGCTGAACGGACGCCGGCGGTCGGTCAGCCGGTCGGGGTGTTGAGCATCTCCCAGCGGGTGATGCCGTCCTCGATGCGCTGGTTGAGCGTTTCGAGGATCGTCACCCTGGCCCACTTCTTGTTCTCGCCGGACACGATGTCCCACGGGGCGAGCTGGTGGTCGGTTCGGGTGAACATGTCCTCGGTGGCCTCGATGTACTGATCCCACTTGTCGCGGTTGCGCCAGTCCTCGTCGACCAGCTTCC
Organism: Ilumatobacteraceae bacterium; assembly: GCA_035529175.1. Classification (GTDB taxonomy): domain Bacteria; phylum Actinomycetota; class Acidimicrobiia; order Acidimicrobiales; family Ilumatobacteraceae; genus Sva-07. The sequence continues at coordinate 5,430 of DATKXG010000326.1, read as the reverse complement.
ACCGGCGCAGGGGGTCGTCTTGCCGGCTCTCGAAGCGGCGCAGCTGTTCGTCGGCGCTGATGTGCAGGTAGAACTTGACGAGGAGCACGCCTTCCAGAACGAGGCTGCGTTCGAACTCGACGATCTCGTTGTAGGCGCGAGTCCACTGCTCGATCGTGGCGAACCCCTCCACTCGTTCGACCAGGAGGCGTCCGTACCAGCTGCGATCGAACAGGCACATCCCGCCCAGGCCTGGGATCTTCGTCCAGAAGCGCCAGAGAAAGTGGTGACGCTTCTCTCGGTCGTCGGGCTTGGCGTAGGCGTACACGCTGAAATGGCGCGGGTCGAGGCGTTCGACGATGCGGCGGATGGCTCCACCCTTGCCGCCGGCGTCGGCTCCCTCGATCACCACGAGGAGGCCGGGCCCGACGCCGCTCTCGCCGATCTGGCCGCCGAGGGTGAGCCGGAGTTCCACGAACCGCTCTTGGGCTGCCGCCAGCCGCTTCTCGTACTCCTCGCTGCCCAGCTTCGCGGTCAGGTCGATGTCATCGAGTCGTCCCATGCAGCCACAACGTTAGGCGAGCGGTCACGGCATCGATGAATCTCTCGTCGGAGGCTCCCGGCCGGTACCGTGACCGTCGATGTTCGTGAAGATCTGTGGGATCACCAACGAAGACGACGCCTTGCTGTCGGTGGCGATGGGCGCCGACGCCGTCGGGTTCATCTTCGCCCCTTCGACCCGGCAGGTCGCCGCCCAGGTCGTCTACGACATCACCCGCCGTCTGCCGCCGGAGATCCTCACGGTCGGGGTGTTCCGCAACGAGCACCCGAAGCTGGTCGTCGACACCGCCCACCGTGCGGGTGTCAAGGCGGTGCAGCTGTCGGGACGTGAGACCCCCGCTCAGACCATCGAGATCGCCAAGCACTTCCGCTGGGTGATCAAGGCATTCGGTTCCGACGACGAGAACCTGCCGCGAGCGGATCAGTACGGCACCGACATGATCATGATCGACGGACCCGAGCCTGGCTCGGGCAAGGTGTTCGACTGGTCGCTCGCCGGTGACGCTCCCGACTCGTTGAAGCTGATTCTCGCCGGCGGACTCACGCCCGAGAACGTGGGCGCCGCGATCACCGAGGTGAAACCGTGGGGTGTCGACGTCGCCACGGGCGTCGAGAAATCACCCGGCAAGAAGGACGCCCTCGCCGTCAAGCGCTTCATCGAGAACGCCCACGCCCACGCCCCGGCCCCGTATCTCGGTGCCGATGACCTGCCCTACGACTGGGACTTCGAATGACCACACTCGACGGGAACCCCACCACGCTCACCGCACCGCCGGATGCCACCGGCCGCTTCGGCGAGTTCGGCGGACGGTTCGTGCCCGAGACGCTCGTGCCGGCCTGCCAGGAACTCGAGGCCGCGTTCGACGACGCCTGGGCCGACCCCGAGTTCCGAGCCGAGCTCACCCGGGTGCACCAGCAGTATTCCGGTCGCCCGTCGATCATGACCGAGTGCCACAATCTCGGCGCCCAGCTCGGCATCCGGCTGATCCTCAAGCGTGAGGACCTCAACCACACCGGCTCGCACAAGATCAACAACGTGATCGGCCAGGCGCTGCTCGCGAAGCGCATGGGCAAGACGCGCATCGTCGCCGACACCGGTGCGGGCCAGCATGGTGTCGCGTCGGCGACGGCGGCAGCGCTGATGGGCCTCGAGTGCACGGTGTACATGGGAGCCGTCGACGTCGCCCGCCAGGAGCTCAACGTGTTCCGCATGAAGCTGCTCGGCGCCGAAGTCCACTCCGTCGAGAGCGGTAGCCGGACGCTCAAGGACGCCGTCAACGAAGCGATGCGGCACTGGGTCGCCAACGTGACCGACACGTACTTCTGCCTCGGGTCGGTCGTCGGACCGCACCCGTACCCGTACATGGTACGCCAGTTCCAGTCCGTGATCGGCGAGGAAGCCCATCGTCAGATCCAGGAGATGACCGGTGACATGCCCGACGTCGTGGTGGCCTGCGTCGGTGGCGGATCGAACGCGATGGGCATCTTCAGCGGGTTCGTCGACGAAGCCGGCACTCGCCTCGTCGGTGTCGAACCCGCGGGTGGCGCGGCGATCGGACGAGGGGTGCCCGGAGTCGTGCACGGCATGCGCAGCAACCTGATGCAGGACGAGGTCGGTCAGGTCGAAGAAGCGGTGTCGATCTCGGCCGGGCTCGACTACCCGGGCGTCGGGCCCGAGCACTCGTATCTCGCATCGATCGGACGAGCCGACTACCCGTCGGTCACCGACGACGAGGTGATCGAGGGCTTCCAGCTGCTGTCGCGGACCGAGGGCATCATCCCCGTGCTCGAATGCGCGCACGCGGTTGCCTGGATCTCACGTGAGGCACCGAACCTTCAGGGCCAGACGGTGCTGATGAACCTCTCCGGCCGCGGCGACAAGGACGTCGCTCAGATGATGGACATCCTCGCGGAGCGCTCGTGACCGCGGACGACACGGTCCACGGACGCCTCGAGACGGAGTTCCGGGCAAAGCGAGCCGGGGGCCGCAAGCTCCTGGTCCCGTACGTCACCGGCGGCTATCCGGGCTGGCAGGAGGCGATCCGTGCCTGCGCGGCCAATGGTGCCGATGCGGTCGAGATCGGGATCCCGTTCTCCGATCCGGTGATGGATGGCCCCGTCATCCAGCAGGCGTCGCAGGCCGCATTGGAGCTGGGTGTCACGCCGACGTCGATCCTCGACGAGGTGCCGTCGCTCGATGTCGACATCCCGCTGGCGGTCATGACGTACTACAACCTGGTGCACCACCCGGGCCCGACGCGGTTCGCCTCACAGCTGAAGCGGGCGGGCATCTCGGCGGCGATCCTGCCCGATCTGCCCTTGGAGGAGTCAGGACCCTGGTGTGCGGCCGCCGACGCCGAGGGCATCGAGACGATCATGCTCGCCGCGCCGACCGCTCCCGACGAACGTCTCCCTCGCGTCGTCGCCCGATGCCGCGGATTCGTGTACTCCGTCGGCCTGCTCGGTGTGACCGGGGAACGCGAGTCGCTCGCCGAGACGGCAACGGCGCTGGCGGCCCGATTGAAGGACCTCACCGACACGCCGGTGCTCGTCGGGGTTGGCGTGTCGAACGCCGAACAGGCGTACCAGGCAACGAGGGTCGCCGACGGTGTGATCCAAGGCGCCAGCGTCGTTCGCCGGCTGATGGACGCCGGACCCGACGCGGTCGGCGACTACGTCGCCGAGGTCCGCGCTGCCATCGACGCTCGGTGACCTTGTCACATCTGGGCTCAGACCCCGGATGTACCACCTACCCGCCGACTACCCGCCGAAGACGGGGCCGTCGAATCGATTGCGGGTCGCGAACGACTCGACCGGGTTGCGCTTCAGCCTGGTCGGTTGATGAACGGGATGGCCGAGGAAGATCGTGGTCACGAGCGCATGGTGGTCGGGGAGTCCGAGGGCCGGAGCGGCGGCTGGTTCGACCCGGCTGAGGAACGTGGTCATCACGCCGCCGAGGCCGTGAGCGCGCGCCGACAGCATCAGGTTCCAGCAGAAGGGATAGATCGAGGCGCCGCCGGTGACCGGGGCCCGGTCGAGTTCCGCGTCCATCATGGCGAGCTTCGAGAGGTCGGCGGCCACCGCCAGCACGACGGGAATCTCCTCGATGTGCTCCAACAGGTCGTTGTGCTTGTTGGGGGTGATCGCGGTCGGCTTCACGTAGTCGACGACGTTGAACGGGTTACCGCCGATCGACGCCGTCTCCATGTACTCGTCCCAGACCGGTTGCATCAGCGTCGACAACTCGTGCCGGAGCGTCCTGTCGGCGACGACGGCGACGCGCCACGGTTGACGGTTGCCGCCCGACGGAGCGAAGCGAGCATCGTCGAGGATGCTCGAAATGGTGGCGTCGTCGACCGGCTCGTCGGTGAACGCCCTGACCGTGCCGTTGGTCCTGATCGCCTCGCGAATGTCCATGACATGACGGTACCGACGTACACGATGTGCCTGGCACATCGTGTACGTCAGCTGGCGGCGGCGACCTTCTGGCGAACGATGTTGAGGGCGGAGCCGGCCTTGAACCACTCGACCTGTTCGGGGCTGAACGTGTGCACGGCCTCGAAGTCGATCGTGGTGCCGTCGGGCTTGATGATCTGGCACTGCACGTTCTGACCGGGGACGGGAGGGAGGCCGAGCACATTGATGCGGTCGTCCTCGTCGATCAGGTCGTAGGTGTCGGGGTCGGCGAAGGTGAGCGGCAGCAGGCCCTGCTTCTTCGCGTTGGTCTCGTGGATCCGGGCGAACGAACGGGCCAGGATCACGAGACCACCCCGGAACCGGGGCTCCATCGCCGCGTGCTCGCGCGACGAGCCCTCGCCGTAGTTCCGGTCACCGATCGCCACCCAGTTGATGCCAGCCTCGTGATAGCGCATGGCGATCTCGGGGTACGGGCGGGTCTCGCCGTCGGTGATGTCCTTGCCGGTCCCGGCCTCACCGGTGAATGCATTGACCGCACCGGCGAACAGGTTGCCCGAGATGTTCTCCAGGTGGCCGCGGTACTTCAGCCACGGCCCGGCCGCCGAGATGTGGTCGGTGGTGCACTTGCCCTGCGCCTTCATCAGAACGGGCAAGCCCTGGTAGTCGTTGCCGTCCCACGCCAGGAAGGGGGCGAGCAGCTGCAGCCGGTCGCTGGTCGGTGACACGGCGACCTCGACGCTCGAACCGTCGGCCGGCGGAGCGGTGTAGGTGTCGACGCCCGGGTCGTAGCCGGCGTCGGGCAGCACCTCCCCGGCCGGCTCGACCAGCGTGATCTCGCTGCCGTCGGGCGCAGTGATCGTGTCGACGGTGGGGTCGAAGTCGAGTCGCCCGGCCAGCGCGATCGCCAACACGGTGTCGGGCGACGTGACGAAGCTGAGCGTCTTCGCCGAGCCGTCGTTGCGCTTGGGGAAGTTGCGGTTGAACGAGTTGACGATCGTGTTCGGCTGCCCGGTGATCGACTCGGGACGTGACCACTGGCCGATGCACGGACCGCACGCGTTCGCGAGCACGGTGGCGCCGATCGCTTCGAGATCGGCGAGGAGACCGTCGCGTTCGATCGTGGCACGCACCTGCTCGGAGCCGGGCGTGATCAGGAGTTCGCACTTGGCGGTCAACCCTGCCGATGCCGCCTGGCGGGCGATCGACGCGACCCGGGTGATGTCCTCGTACGACGAGTTCGTGCACGAACCGATCAGGCAGGCGGACGGCTCCAGAGGCCAGTCGTTGTCGCGGGCGGCCGCTCCGACGCCCGCCGCGCCGACCTTGTGGGCTCGGTCGGGCGAGTGCGGGCCGTTGATCAGCGGCTTGAGCTCGTCGAGGTCGATCTCGATCAGCTGGTCGTAGAACGCGCCATCGTCGGCACGCAGGTCTGCGGCCACCTTGTCCGCGGCGTCGGCGATCGCCTCACGGCCG
>DATKXG010000325.1:0-7674 GCA_035529175.1 Ilumatobacteraceae bacterium | reverse complement strand
CAGATGCCACACCTCGTGGTACCCGAACACGGTCGGCCACGGGTCGGGTCGGCGAAGCACCAGGACCGGGAACCCGATCGTGTACGCCAGCCCTCCGGCGACGATCAGCCCGAGCTGCAGGCCCGTCAGGCTGTCGACCAGCGCCGGTGCCGCGATGATCGCCACCCAGCCCATCACCAGATACAGCGCGTACGAGACCTTGCTGGCTCCGTGGAACCAGACCAGTTTGAGCACCATCCCCGTGAGAGCCAGCGTGCCGACGATGACCAGCATCGGGATTCCCCACTCGGGCGGTAGCGCGACGAGGCACAGCGGCACGTAGGTGCCCGCGATCAGCAGGTAGATCATCGAGTGATCGAGGCGCTGCATGATCGTGCGGGCGTACTCGGACTGCGCCAGCCGGTGGTAGGCCGCCGAGGTCCCGAACAGCAGCAACAACGTCGCTGCATAGATCGATGCGCCGACGGTCGCTGCGGCGCCGTCGGCGATGGCGATCAGCGCCACCCCGGCAGGGATGGCGCTGAAGAAGGCGATCACGTGCAGCTTGCCGCGCCAGGCCGGACGGGCCTGCAGCAGATACGGCATCGCGATGTCACTCACGCATGTCACCGTACTCCCCCTGCCGGTCATCCTTCTCGCGGGGTTCGTGCTTTCCGGTCATTCGCGTATCACCGATGGCGTTGCATCAACGCGATGACCGCGTCGCCATACTTTTCGAGCTTCGCCGGGCCCACGCCGGAGATCCGCCCGAGGTCACGCAACGTGGTCGGGGCTTGACGGGCGATGGCCGCCAGCGTCTTGTTGTCGAAGACCACATAGGCGGGCTTGCCGTCTCGCAGCTCGTTGCGGAGATCCCGCAGAGCGGCGAATCGCTGCTGTCCGGCAGTGTCGAGGTCGGCGGCGGGGTCGGCCGACGCCTGCGACGACGAGCTGCGGGCGCGCGCGGCCGCCGGCTCGGGTCGGTGTGACGACACCACACGCGCTGCGGACGGTTCGGTGGTGAGCTCGGCGACGAACGGGCTCGGGTGTGCCCCGGGGATGATCGTGGCATGGCGACTGGCACGGGTGACCGCGACGTGGAAGAGGCGGCGTTCCTCCTCGACGTCGTCGGCCAGTCGGTGCGGGTACTGCTCGGCGTCGGCCAGGTGCACGATCACGTGCGGCCACTCCTGGCCCTTGACCCGGTGGACGGTGGAGAGCAACACGCCGCCGGGCGCCCGCTTGACGGCGAGCTGACTCCGCATCCACCGCTCGAAGGTGGTCGGATCATCGTGCAACGCTGCGAGATGCGTGATTGCGGTGAGATCGTCCCCCTGAGCCGACCGGTTCATCCCGCGCCGGTTGGCGTCGAGCGAAGCGACCGAGCCTGCGAGACCGATGTCGTCGATGAGGGCGAGCACGAGGTCGGACGTGGTGGCACCCGATCCGACGAGCTGCTGCAGGCGTTGGACGTCGGCGGCGAAGTCGACCACCCGCTCGGCGTCTCGTTCGTTGGTGAGACGCCCGGCGAGCTTGTTGAGATCGACGACCGACGACTGTTCGCTGACCCAGTCGGTGATGCGCGGGTGGAACGATCGTGATGGACGCCGCAGCGCCTCGCGGATGTCGTCGGGCGAGAACGACCCGCCGCGTCCGGCGGTGGCCAGGCGGAGCCAGGCGAGCACGGTTCGGACAGCGGTGCGATCGGCGAACTCGAGCCCGACGCCGCCCGCGATCGGCACGCCCGCCACGACCAGCGCGACCTGGACCGGAGCGAGCAGCGCGTTGACGCGGGCGAGCACGGCGATGTCGGAGGTGGACGCTCCGCTCGCGAGTGCAGATTCGACCGCCCGACGCGATGCCCCGACGGCATCGACGGACGCGTCGACCGACCATCCGCCCGCGTCGGTCGAAGCGGCGCGGATCGTCTTGGCGACACGCCGATGATTGTGCCGGAGCAACCGATCGACGACCTCGACCACGCCGGCCGGACAGCGGTAGTTCACTTCGAGCGGATGCTCGCCCGAGCCGGGGAACAGCTCGGCGAAGTCGATCAGCCATGCCGGATCGGCACCGTTGTAGCCGTAGATCGTCTGGTCGTCGTCGCCCACGCCGAACACCGCACCGCCGGGCGCAGCGAGGAGCCGGATCAACAGGAGGTGCGCCGGTGTGAGGTCCTGGAACTCGTCGACGAGCATGATCCGACACGCGCGCTGCGCCACCCGACGGGCGGTCGGGTCCCGCAGCAGCACCAGCAGCGCTCGGTAGATCTGGTCGTCGAAGTCGACCGCACCACGGCGTTCGAGCGCCTTGCGATACAGCGGCCACGTTTCGGCGAGGCCGTCGACGTCGCCGTCGTAGCGACCCTCCGCCTCGTCGGGATCGACGAGACCGAGGCGGACCACGGTGAGCGCTTCGATCCACGGCCCGATCGGGTCGCTGTTTCGTCGTCGCGGGAAATCGACGAGATCACCGATGATGCGCCGCACATCGGGTTCGTCGATGGTGCGCCACTGCTGCGGCTGCGCAGCAAACGGCGGCGTGCCGTTGACGATCGCGAGTGCGATCGCGTTGAGGGTGCGCACCTGGAGGCCCGGGAGGTCGCGTGTGCGTTCGACCATCTCCTCCTGGGCCCGCTTGTTGAAGGCCACGAGACTGACCGCGCTCGGGGGAAGGTTCCACGTGGTGAGCAGGTGACGGGCACGTTCGGTGAGGACGCGGGTCTTGCCGGATCCGGCTGGCGCGATGATGCGTGCACCGCCCCCGGCGTGGGTGACCGCAGCGAGCTGGTCGGGGGCGAGGTCGGCGGTCGAGACGTTCGGTCCGGGGATCGCCATCGATCCATGCTCGAGGGCGACGGCGGAGATGACCGGCACTCCGTCGATGGGTTCGACGTGACGGACCGGGCCGCCGTCGAGCCACGCAACCGTGCCGTCGCGCAAGACGACGTCACCGACACCGCCGGGTTCGACGGCGCGGGCGCCCGCGGCGACGGCCCGGTCGAGCCCGAGCCACACCGGACGTTCGATGTCACGCGCGTCGACCGAGTTGACCCAGACCAGGTGATGGAGTTCCTCGATTTCGAACTGGAAGGTCGGGCCCAGCTCGTAGGGCGCTGCCTCGGTCATCAGCATGGGCTCACGCTCGAACGATGCGGCGAGCTCGATGACCACGCGGGTGGCCGAATGATGGGCTCGTCGCAGCCGTTCGAGAGCACGCGCCGGCGCGGACAGCGTTGCCTCGTCGATCACCAGGCGATCACAGGAGATCCACGGCTCGGGAATCGCGCCGCCGGGTTCGACCACGAGGTGACGACCGAGCTGGTCGGGGCCCGGACTCGCCGCGGCCACGCCCCGCTCGATCGGTGCGACCACAGATGTCGCCGCCCGCCGAGCTGGCGCTGCGGTCGTCGCCCTCCGGGGTGGTTCGGGTTCGAACAGCGAGTCGGCGGGGTGTGGAATCGGGTCGTCGGCGACGGCGATGTCCTGACGGCCACCATCGTTCCAGCACTGGCGAACCTGGGCCGGGGTGTCGTGCTCCCCATTGCAGTACGCGCACTCGATCGCCATGCGGCGACCTTACCGAATCACCCCGACGATCGCACACACGTTCGATCGGGCACGAGTCACCAGGCGATCTCGGGCCAGCCGTAGGTGACGCACAGCCCGGCCGCGTTGACGATCAGCAGCGAGACGATGATGCCGACCACGACGATTCGACGGGCGCGGGTTCGGCGCACCGGTCCGCCGACCGGCATGTACCAGTCCGGAAGCAGCCCTGCGTCGGGTGACCCGCCGAACGGCTCGGCGTCGCCGTCGATCGGGACGTCCGGGTCGGCCGCCAGTGCCTCCGCCTCGAGCTCCTCGTCGGTGATCTCGACCACGACGGCAACCTACCTGTGTCGGAGCACCCCGTCGAGCCCACCCCACGATGAGCGAAAAGCCAGCATCTGGGCGCCTCGCTCATCGCAACACGCGCCGACACCACACCGATGAGCCAACAGCCGGTATTCGGGCGCTTCGCTCATCGCAGCCGGTGCCCTGGAGGTCAGGTGCCGGTGAATTCGGCGGGACGGCGCTCGAGGAACGACGCGACCCCCTCGCGGTGATCGTCGCTCTTGAAGCAGGCGGCCAGGGCCGTGGTGTGTCGCTGCATGTGCTCGCCGACCGGCGCGGTGAGCCCCTCGTGGACGAGCGACTTGATCAGCCCGAGGCTGTGGGGCGACCCGGCGGCGATCGTGTTCGCCAGTTCCATCGCCCTCGGCAGGAGTTCGCCACTCGCAACGACGTCGAGCACGTACCCGAGACGCAACGCCTCTTCGGCCCCGATCATCTCGCCCGTGTACAGCAGCTTCAGGGCTGGCTGGATCCCGATGATGCGCGGCAGCAGCCACGTGCCAGCGCCGGTGTCGGGCACCAAGCCACGATGCACGAAATTCCAAGCAAACCGAGCCTGATCGCTGGCCAGGCGAAGATCGCACTGCGAGGAGAATTCGGCGCCCATGCCCACCGCTGGCCCGTCGATGGCGCCGATCGTCGGCTTGCGTGCCTGGGCGATCGGCCACCACGTGTGCTTGTCCTCGGCGCTGCCGCGCAGACCACGGGTCTCCCCGGGCACGGTGGCGAGGTCCGCGAGGTCGGTCCCGGCGCAGAACGCCCCGGGCACGCCGGTGACGAGGAGCACGACGGTGTCGGGATCGTCGTCAGCGCGTCCGACGGTCTCGATGAACTCGCCGAGCATGGCGTAGGTCATCGCATTGCGCTTCTCGGGTCGGTCGATCGTGATCACACCGACCTTGCCCTCGACGTGATAGCGGATCAGTTCGCGGGCTTCCTCGGCCATCCCGAGAAGGTACCCGCGGGCGACGTTGCGGTCTCAGCTGCAGCCGCTGGTGCTGCCGCACGAGGTGCAGACGTAGCAGCTCCCCGAGCGCATCATGGCGACACCGCACTGCATGCACATCGGCGCATCGCTCGGCCGGACCATCCCCTGCGAGGGCCTGTCGTCGCGTCCGGCCATCGGCGACTCGACGGCTGAAGCGAACGACAGTTGACCGGTGTCGACGGACTTCGGGTCCGGCGCGAGATCGGATCCCTGGTTCGTGGCCGTGACGTGCTCCTCGACGCCCGGCAACGTCGGCTGCAACCGTTCGTCGATCGAGAAGATGCCGAGCTCGGCGCGTTCGTCGTAGGTCATGTACTCGATCGCCAGGCGGCGGAAGAGGTAGTCCATGATCGACGAGGCGAAGCGGATGTCGGGATCATCGGTCATTCCTGCCGGCTCGAAGCGCATGTTGGTGAACGCCTCGACGAACGCCCGCAACGGAACGCCGTACTGCAGGCCGTAGCTCACCGACTTGGCGAACGCGTCCATCACGCCGGCCATCGTGGAGCCCTGCTTGGACACGGTGAGGAAGATCTCGCCCGGCTGACCGTCGTCGTACTCGCCGATCGTGGCAAACCCCTTGCAGTCGGCCACGCGGAACTCGAACGTGCGGCCCCGACGGGTCCGCGGCATCTTCTGACGCACCGGGTGGTGCACGATCCGCTCGACGATCTCGACCTCGCCGGCAGGCTCGGCGGCTGCCGACTTCGACGAACCCTTCGACGACGACAGCGGTTGGCCGAGCTTGCAGTTGTCGCGGTAGATCGCCACCGACTTCAACCCCAGCTCCCACGCCAGCATGTGCAGGCCCTCGACGTCCTCGACGGTGACATCCTCCGGCATGTTCGCGGTCTTGCTGATCCCGCCGCTGAGGAACGGCTGGACGGCGCCCATCATGCGGATGTGGCCCTCGTAGTGGATCGTGTTGTCGCCCATCGAACAGGCGAACACCGGCAGATGTTCGACCGCCAGGTGAGGTGCGCCGATCACCGACATGTGCTCGTCGATGTAGGCGACGATGTCGTCGACCTGCTCCGGCGTGCAACCGAGGCGACGCAGCGCCCGCGGGATCGTCTGGTTGACGATCGACATCGTGCCGCCACCGACCAGCTTCTTGGTCTTCACCAGCGCGAGGTCGGGCTCGATGCCCGTCGTATCGCAGTCCATGGCCAGGCCGATCGTGTTGTGACTGACGAACCCATTTGCGATGTATGTCAGATTGTCGGGCACCGACAGGTCATAGCTGAACTCCTCATCGCAGAGAGCTACTTCCTCGACACGATCGAAGAAGAAGCTCGTCAGCCAGCGCAACTCCTCATCGTCCCGCTCTGCAAGGAGATCGAAGGCCAGCCGTCGGGTGATGGCTCCGTGACGGCGGAGCTCCATGAGGGCACATCGGCGATTCCGCCCGTTCTCCGGCGCCACCCGGTCGATCAGTTCACGGGAAACGGGCAGGTGGTCGTAGCGGGCGCTCTGAATGGCCTGCCCGGTGTGGACTCCAGCCGCCTTACGAGATGAAATGAAGCCGATCTCCTCGCTCCACCGAACGTTCGACTCGCGATTGAGCAGTCTGAGTACATGGAGCGTGGAGCCCATACCGGAAGTGCACTCACGACGCGTCGTCACGAATCCGAGTGCAAGAAGCAGCCGCTGGACATCCCGGCTGAACTCGAGGCTCGTCGTCGTCCACGAGGGATAGCCGCCCGTGGACGATCCATCAGCCTCGAACAACCCACGAAGGAATGCTCGGTACACCTCTGGGTCGTTCGAGGCCAAGATGGCATCGGGAACCCGAGCGCTGTATCCCTTGCCGGAATGACCCGGCGACGGGGGGAGCCTGGCGAAGCCCGACGCAGACCACCACTCGACCAGTCGAGTGGAGTGGAACGCCACTTCGGTGTAGCCCTCTCGGTCCGCGATGGCCGCCTCGAGGTTGAACAGCGACTTCCCGGCCTGGACGAGGACATCCGCGACTTCGGTGTCCCCGCCGGAGACACAGAATCGCAGACCGCGACTGTGAAGGGAACCGTCACCCATGAAGTAGCCCACGAGCATCGCGAGTTCTTCGTCGACAGCCTCCGGGACAACGAGATGCCATTCGCCGGCCCACGTCATCTTCTCGCTCAGTAGCGGTAGTCGAACATGCTGCGGGTCTCCCACCAGTTGGTGCATCGCAAGCGGCACCCGGTCTCCGGGTTCGAGATCGGCGAAACGAGTCCACCTCCACTGGTTGTCCGGGCCGACCACCTTGATTCGGTGCATCGTCGTGCCCGCCACGTGGTACCCGCGCGCTGTCGTGACCTCCACGACCGGTTCCGCCCCGTTCACGAAGAACTTCGTCGCAGCGCGCGGCCCATCGTCCGTTGCGACATCGAGTTCGATCGTCTGCCATGTGGGTCCGTCCGGATCGCCGAGGCTCCGCAGCCGAACGAGACCCTTCGACGTAGCGACCATCGAACCCCCGACGAGACAACCAGTAGGCGCCAGAACAGTTGCCTGGCTGTTGCGAACGCCGTGTCGTTGCGCGTCGCTCACGGCACGCTCCCACGCGTCAGCAGCGGCGTCGACGAGATCGTCGGGGAGGGCCTCGTTCTCGGCGAGCCGATCGTTGGCCTCCTGGTGCATCTCGAGCACGTGGAGCATCGCCTCGGAGTCGTCGGCGAAGCCGCTGAACGGGCCGACCCGTGCGGCGGTGCGAGCGCTGGCGGCGTAGGCCGATCCGGTCATCAGGGACGTGATCGCGGCCGCCCAGGCGCGACCGTCATCGGAGTCGTACGGCAACCCGAGCGCCATCAGCAACGCGCCGAGGTT
>DATKXG010000324.1:0-3892 GCA_035529175.1 Ilumatobacteraceae bacterium | reverse complement strand
CCTGCATTGAACGACTCCCAGTCACGCATGGTCGGAACCGTACCGGTCGTAGCCGGGACGCTACGTTGCCGAGATGGACCACAGGGAGATCGAGTCGTTCCTGTCCGAACCGCGCGATGCCGTGCTGAGCGTGGTGCTGCCCTCGGGGCGGGCGATGGGCACGCCGATCTGGTTCCGCTGGGTCGACGGGATCGCACGCTTCCAGTGTCCGACGGGCTCGTCGAAGACCGCGGCGTTGCGGTCGACGGGCAGGGCAAGCTTGTGCGTCCACGACCAGCCGCTGCCGATCGCTCGCTACGTCACGTTGGAGGGGCCGGTGCGCGAGGTCGACTTCGATCTCGACGCCGACATCGCCGCGGCGGCACGGCACTACCTGGGTGACGGCGCCGAGGCCTTCACTGCGAAGATCGAGCAGGCGCTCGCGGCTGGACGGCGTTGGGCGAGCTTCGAGCTGCAGCCGACCACGGTGGTCGCTCGCAGCCAGTCACTCGGCTGATCCCGCGCCCTGTTGCCCGGGTACTGTCGAGTCGACGAAGGGGGGTCGCAGTGAGCGACGGGTTGAGTGAGAACTGGGCGACGTTGTGGGAGGCATTCGCCGATGCCCAGCCCGACCAGACGGCGGTCGTGGTGGGCGAGGTGTCGCAGACGTGGCGTGAACTGGATGACCGCGCCGCTCGGCTCGCGTCGGCGTTGACCGATCGGGGCGCCGGCGTCGGGACCCGCATCGCCCAGCTGATGTACAACTGTCCGGAGTACCTCGAATCGTCGTATGCGGCGTTCAAGCTCCGCGCCACACCGGTCAACGTCAACTACCGGTACAAGGCACCCGAGATCGCCTACATCTGCGACAACGCCGGGGCGGAGGTGCTCGTGTTCCACGGTTCGCTCGGTCCGCAGGTGGCTGGCGCCGTTGCGTCGATGCCGACCGTACGCGTGCTGCTGCAGGTCGACGACGGCACGCCGCTCGTCGAGGGCGCCGAGTGGTACCACGACGCCGTCCAGGGCTCCGAGCCGGCTGCCCGCATCGAGCGTTCGGGCGAGGACACGCTGATGCTGTACACCGGCGGCACCACGGGCAATCCGAAGGGCGTGGTGTGGCGCCACGTCGACCTGTTCGGAGCGTTGGGATTCACGGCGTACATGTCCGCAGGCATCGAGGTGCCGACCACGCCCGAGGACGTGGGTCGCATCGCTGCCGAACTGCGCGCCGAGGGCAAGAGCCCGGTGATGCTGTGTGCGCCGCCGCTGATGCACGGGACAGCGCTGTTCCTCGCGATCGGGGCGTTCGTGATGGGTGGCAGCGTCGTGCTGCTCGGGAGCCGCTCGTTCGACGCCAACGAGTTGTGGGATCTCGTGCAGCGACATCGGGTGACACAGATCTCCCTCGTCGGCGATGCGTTCGCCCGACCGCTCAACGAGGCACTCGACGCGGCCGAGGCCGACGGGGTGATCCACGACCTCACGTCGGTGACCCGCATCGTGTCGACGGGGGCCACGCTGTCGGTGGATCAGAAACGCGCCTTCCAACGCCGGCTCCCGAACGCGGTGATCATCGACATGATCGGCGCGTCGGAGGGTGGGCCGTACGCGATGTCGATGACGATGCCGGGCACCGAGCCGCCCGAGACGGCGGTGTTCACCGCACCACCCAACGTCGTCACGATCGATCCGATGACCGACGAGGTGCTTCCCCGGGGATCCGACGTTCCCGGCATGCTCGCCGCGACCGGTCCGATGCCGCGTGGCTACTGGCACGACGACGCCAAGACCGCCCAGACGTTCCGCACGATCGACGGCGTTCGCTACACGGTGCCGGGCGACTTCGCCACGATCGCCGAGGACGGCACGGTGACGCTGCTCGGCCGGGGTTCGGTGTGCATCAACTCGGGCGGCGAGAAGATCTACCCCGAGGAGGTCGAGGTCGCGGCCCGCAAGCATCCGAACGTGATCGACGCAAACGCGGTGGGAGTGCCGCACGAGCGGTTCGGTGAGACGGTCGTGCTGGTGTGCTCGGTTCGCGAGCCGACTCCCGCCGAGGCGATCATCGCCACGGTCAAGGCATCAATTGCCGACTACAAGGCACCTCGACGGGTCGTGTTCGTCGACGAGGTGTACCGCGCCCCGAACGGCAAGGCCGACTACCGCTGGGCCCGCGACCAGGCCCTCGCCGCCACCTGACCGCCCAGCGATGAGTGAACCGCCCGGATAGCGACACTTGGCTCATCGCAAGTTGGGGTGGGGGTGCTGCGATGAGTGAACCGCCCGGATAGCGACACTTGGCTCATCGCAGGGCGGGCCGGGGCGGGCTCAGAGGGCGGCGGACCACCACTGTTCGAAGAACGGCAGGACGGCGCTGTCGACCAGTTCGACGATCAGCCCGCTCGGCGGTTGCAGGTAGGTGAACATCCCGACACCGGCGCCGGCGCTCGGATCCTGCTGGGCGCCGATGAGCGTCCAGCCCAGCGACACCAGCCGCTCGGTTTCGGCCTGCACGTCATCGGCCCAGACGCCGACGTGATGCGCGCCGGCCGACACGGTTCCGTCCCAGAACGTGCCGACGGGGCCCTCGAGCAGTTCGATGTGCTGAGGGCCCTCTGCCGAGTACGTGTACTTCAGGTGGATCTCCTGGAGTCCTGTCTCCGGCGTCCAGAGGCTCTGAGCCGTGTTCTCGCGGCGCTCGGCCCAGGTGACGCCCATGCTGGCGCCGATCTCGTCCATCGCCGCGCCGAGGTCGGGGACCCGCACGCCGACATGGAAGACGCGCTGGTAGTCGATCATCGGTGTGCTCCGATCACGTTGCGTCGAGCGCGTCCGGATCACCGAGCAGGTCGGCGATGGTCCTGCAGAACGCGGCCGCCGGAGCACCGTCGAATGCCCGGTGGTCCCACGTCAGGCTCAGCGTCAGCCGTTTGTGCACGCGAACCTTGCCCTTCTTGCTCAGGGCGAGTTCGTCGCGCAGGCGGCCGACGCCGAGGATCGCCGTGTTCGGCGGATTGATCACCGGCGTGAACCCGTCGACGCCGTACATGCCGAGGGTGCTCACCGAGAACGTTCCGCCCTCGAGATCGGGAAGCTCGAGCGAGCCGGACCGCGCTGCGGCGGCTAGCCGTGACGACTCGACCGACAGCGAGGTGAGGTCGAGCGACGCGGTGTCACGGATCACCGGGACGATCAGGCCTCCGTCGAGCGCAACGGCCATGCCGACGTGAGCGGTCGGCAGCAGCGCGACACCGTCGTCGGTGATCTGGGAGTTGACCAGCGGATGCTGCCCGAGCGCCCTCGCCGCGGCGGCGATCACGTAGTCGGTGTAACTCGGGGCGGAACCTGATTCCTTGCGACGTTCGCGGTCCTCGACGACCGCATCGAGATCGGCGTCCATGAAGAGCGTGAGCTGGGCCATCTGACGCAGCGACTCGTGCATCCGCTTGGCGATCGTGCCCCGGATCCCGCTGAGCCGGACGGTGCGCGTCGGTTCCTGCAGCGCGGGGAGCAGCGTCGGTGCTGGTGCTGGTGATGGGGCGGCACCACCGGCGATCAGGCCGCGCACGTGGAGGGCGACGGAGTCCTTCGTGATGCGCTGTTCGATCGGGTCGACCGGGACCTGCGCCAGATCGACGCCGAGGAGGTCGGCAAGGCTACGCGCGGCCGCGGTGGCCGGCATCGACGTGCCCGTCACGGTCGCCGCAGGACGCACGGGTTGGGCGGTGACGGGGGGCGCCGGGAGCGACGGGGCGCCGGCTGCCGGGAGGTTGTCGAGGTCGGCAGCGACGATGCGTCCACCGGGGCCGGTGCCGCGAACGGTCCGAAGGTCGATGTTGCGCTCGAGCGCAAGCCGCTTGGTGAGCGGCGACGCGACGACCCGGCCGGTATGGGCGACGGTCGCAACGGCCGC
>DATKXG010000323.1:0-5073 GCA_035529175.1 Ilumatobacteraceae bacterium | reverse complement strand
GCGCACCGGGATGATCACGGCGATGTCGATGCGGATCCTGTCCCACGGCACGGTGATGTGCACGCCCTTTGCGGGACGGATCGAGTCGGGGTGCTCGGTCTCGTCCAGCGCACGGATCTCGTCCGACCAGACCCCGGCAGCGTTGACGACGCACCGCGCTGCGACGGAGAATCGTTCGCCGTCGGCCTCGACGACCACACCGTTGGCCTCGTTGCGTATCGGGTCGACGGTGACGTCGACGACCGGGCACCGGTTGAGGACGACCGCGCCGCGCTCGGCGGCGGTCCGGGCGACGGTGAGCGCCAGGCGGGCGTCGTCGGCGCCGGCATCGAAGTAGAGGTATCCGGCGCTCAGTTTGTCGAGGTGGGTGGTCGGGAAGTGGGCTGCCGCCTCCTCGGCCGACACGCGCCGGTGGAGCTTGCCGATGCGCCACCCGCCGGTGAGGTCGTACATCCACATCGCCGAGCCGAGGGCCTTCGCGACCTTCTTCGACACCACACCGTCCTTGGTGAGGATCGGGATCATGAACGGCAGGATCTCGACCAGGTGCGGCGCGTTCCTCATCAGGCGCCGGCGCTCACGCAGTGCCTCGTACACAAGGCGGACGTCGCCGTTCTGGAGGTACCGCAGACCGCCGTGGACCATCTTGGAGCTCTTCGACGACGTGCCGCTGGCGAAGTCGTCACGTTCCACCAGGGCCGTGCGCATCCCGCGGGCGGCGGCGTCGAGTGCGACACCGACCCCGGTGATGCCGCCACCGATGACCAGAACGTCGAAGGGATCCTCCATGGTGCCGGTTCGGAGCGCGTCGAGCATCGCCCCGCGCTCGAACGGCCGCGGTTCGGCTTGCGCCACACGTCCCGACATCAGCCGGATGCTACGAGAAACCCCGTTTGCGTGACTCTCCCGCGGAAGAATTGTCACATGACCACCACGTACGACCCGAAGCATCCCCTCTATTTCGACGAGGCCGATGTGCGCGAGGAACTCACCCGGGTCTACGACCTGTGCCACGGGTGCCGCTCGTGCTTCACGTTCTGCGCGTCGTTCCCGACGCTGTTCGAGATGGTCGACAAGCACGACGACCGGGACGCCGGCTGGCTCACCCCCGCCGAACAGGACCAGGTCGTCGACGAGTGCTTCCAGTGCAAGCTCTGCTACATCAACTGCCCGTACACCCCCGAGCTGCACGAGTGGGACCTCGACTTCCCCCGGCTGATGCTGCGCGCCGACGCGATGCAGCACGCCAACGGCATCAAGTCCGCTCGGGACAGGGCGACCACGCAGGTGATGGGCCACACCGATCTGCTCGGCATGCTCGCGACCAGCACCGGTCCGATCGCCAACAAGATCGTCAACGCGGAGCCCGGCTCGGGCATCCGCAAGGTGGTCGCGAAGGCCACCGGGGTGTCGCCGGCCCGGCTGCTCCCGCCCTACGCGAAGCAGCGGTTCTCGACCTGGTTCACGAAGCGCCCGAAGATCAGCCTCACCAAGCGCCAGGGCAAGGTCACCGTGTTCCCGACGTGCCTCGTCGAGTACCAGGAGACCGACATCGGCAAGGACCTCGTCAAGGTGTACGAACGCAACGGCATCGAGTGCAACAACACCGACGCAGGCTGTTGTGGCGCTCCCTGGTTGCACTCCGGCAACGTCAAGGAGTTCACCAAGGCCGCCGAGAAGAACATCAAGACCCTCGCCGCCGAGGTGCGCGCCGGGACCGACATCGTGGTGCCGCAGCCGACGTGCAGCTACATCATCAAGAAGGACTACCTCGACTACGTGGCTGATCCGGCGTTGCGTGCTGACGCCGAACTCGTCGCAGATCACACTTACGACGCCGCCGAGTACCTGATGCAGGTCCACAAGGGCGACGACACCTCGCTCGACACCTCCTTCCCCGGCGAGACGGTCGAGTCGATCACGTATCACACGCCGTGTCACCTGCGAGCACAGAACATCGGCTTCGAGAGTCGCGACCTGATGAAGCTCACCGGCGCCAAGATCAAGCTCGTCCAGCAGTGCTCCGGTATCGACGGCATGTGGGGATTCCGGGCCGGAAACGAGGACATCTCGGTGCCGATCGCCAAGAAGCTCGGTGAGCAGATCGAGAAGGCGGGTGGCGACGTCGTCGCCGGTGACTGCCACCTCGCCAACACCGCGATCGCCGAACAGACCGGACGCACCGCGCAGCACCCGCTGCAGGTGATGGCACGCGCCTACGGGATCCCCGAGGAATGAACCGACAGGAGTTGTCCGACGTTTGCACTCACCGCGAAATTTCCACTGGCGCTGCGGCCGTGTCGGTTCTAGATTCCCTGATCTGAGGGGCCAGCTACGGGGAGTCACCGCACGTGTCGGTACAGGAACTGAAATGGTGGGATCTGGGAGCATGCCGGGGGCTCGATGCCTCGGTGTTCTACCCGGACGACGACGAGGGGGCTGACGCTGCGAAGTCGGTGTGTGCGAGCTGCTCGGTGCAGTCGGCGTGCCTCGACTATGCCCTGTCCGAGCGCGAGAAGGCCGGTGTCTGGGGCGGAGCGACCGAACGCGACCGTCGACGCATGATCCGCCAGCGTCGCCGAGCGCGCTGAACACGGACCCGGAACGCGACGTCGAACCGGGTTCGCCCGGCGGCGCGGCCCCACGTACCATCGGCCGGATGTCGTCGAGCGCACCGCTGTCCTGGCCGTCGGTCCTGTCCGAGCTGATCGCCGGGCGCGACCTCGACGTCTCGGTCGCACACGACGTGATGTCGACGATCCTGCGCGGCGAGGCCACCGCGGCGCAGATCGCCGGGTTCCTGGTGGCGCTGCGGGCCAAGGGTGAACAGGTCGACGAACTGACCGGGTTGCTCGACAGCGCCATGGAGCAGGCGACCATCGTGCCGCTCACCGACGACGAGCGCGCTCGGTGCGTCGACATCGTCGGCACCGGCGGTGACGGTTCCCATTCGATCAACGTGTCGACGATGGCGGCGCTGGTCATCGCCGGGTCCGGCGTGCCGGTGTGCAAGCACGGCAACCGCTCCGCGTCGTCCAAGTGCGGCAGTGCCGACCTCTTGGAGTTGCTGGGCGTGGCGATCGAACTCCATGCGGACGGCGTCGCCGCCTGCGTTCGCGAGGCCGGGATCGGCTTCTGCTTCGCGCCGGTGTTCCATCCGGCCTTCCGGTTCGCGGGGCCCCCACGTCGCGAGATCGGGGTGCCGACCGCATTCAACCTGCTCGGGCCCATGGCCAACCCCGGCCGGGTGCGCCGACAGGTGATCGGCGTCGCCGACCCCCGATTCGTCGAACCGATGGTGCTGACCCTGCAGCGCGAAGGCCGCACACACGCCTGGGTCGTCCACGGCGACGGCCTCGACGAGCTCACCACGACCGGACCGTCCAGGGTGCTCTCACTCGCCGACGGCTCGATCGACGAGTTCACGGTCGACCCCGCGGCGCTCGGACTTGCTCCCGCAACCACGGACGACCTCCGCGGCGGAGATCCCGACGAGAACGCCGATGTCATCCGACGAGTGCTCGCCGGCGAGCGCGGGCCGCACCGCGACATCGTCGTGCTCAACGCCGCCGCCGGCCTCGTGGTCGGCGGCGCCGTCGCCGACCTGGCGGAGGGGCTCGCCACCGCCGAACTCGCGATCGACGAGGGCCGGGCGCAGGGAACCCTCGACGCGCTCGTCCGGGTGTCGCAGGCGCACGCCGAGTGAACGAGTCGCTCGTCGTACGAGTCCCGGCGTCGTCGGCCAACCTCGGCGCTGGCTTCGACGTGCTCGGGATGGCACTCGACCTGCACCTCGACATCGGGTTCGGTGACGCTCCCGACGGCGCTCGGCCGATCGACCGGTACCACCCGGCATCGACGGCGTTCTCGGCGGTGACCGGCGCCGATCCGCCCCGTCCATTGTGGTTGCGTTCGTCGATCCCGATGGCGCGCGGGCTGGGATTCAGTGGTGCCGCCCGTGTCGGGGGCGCTGCGCTGGCCGTCGTGGGCGAGTCCGAGGATCCGTCTGCCGACTTGGCCGCCGGGCGGTCAGGGGTGCTCGCGACGGCGGCCCGCTTGGAGCGTCATGGCGACAATGCGGCAGCATCTGTGTGTGGCGGAATCGTCGCTTGGGTCGACGGACGGGTGATCGCACTGCGTGTCGGTCCGCGCCTGGCGGGGGCATCCGTTCTCGCATGGATCCCGGAGGTGACGACGTCGACCGACAGCTCGCGAGGGTCGCTTCCGGAGGCGGTGACACGGCGAGATGCCGTCCACAACCTCGGGCGGATGGCGCAGTTCGTGGCGGCGATCGAGCACGACGACCCGTCGCTGCTCGACGGGGCGACCGACGACCGGCTCCACCAGACGACGCGCGTCGCCGACGTCCCCGGAGCTGCCGCAGCGCTCACGGCAGGCCGCGCCGCCGGCGCCTGGTGCGGCTGGCTGTCCGGCAGCGGGCCGACGGTTGCGTTCCTCGTCGACGGCGACGTGGCGTCCGCCGTCGCTGCGGCGCTGCCCGGCAGCGGGCACGTGAAGCACCTGCACATTGCCCCGCACGGCGTTCACCTCGTCACGCAGCCCGGTTGACGAGCGCGGCGAGTTCGGGCAGCCGGTCGCCGATCGGGAACGCCCACGTGCCCGAACAGCTCACCACCAGCCGATCGGCGCGCTTGTCACAGAACCGGGCGAGACAGAGGGCTTCGTCGATCTGCTCGCGCGAGAGCACCGCAGCGGTCGACGCCTCGGGTGGGGGGACCGGCAGTGCCCGCCCAGGTGCTCCGAGTCGGGTGGCGTCGATCAGCCGCCCGCGGTCGATGATCCACGTCGAGTCGCCAACGCTGACCTCGGCACGCTCGGCCGAACGCAGCGCGTCGACCAGCAGGTGCCGGCGAACGGCGCCGAGCAACGTGCTCAGCCGGTCGCGGGTGGTCGCCGCCTCCTCGAATCGCTGGTTCGCAGCGAGGTCGAACATGCGGTCGCGCAACCGGTCGACGACCACCCGAGGGTCGCCCGACAGCGCGCTCGCCGCCGCGTCGACGGCGGCCGCATAGGCCGTCGGATCTGCGGTGCCCGAGCAGGGGCAGAGCGCAA
>DATKXG010000322.1:0-2943 GCA_035529175.1 Ilumatobacteraceae bacterium | reverse complement strand
GCGGCCTACCGGCAGAGGTACGTCGAGGAGGAACTCGAGAAGCGCCCGGCGATCGAGATGGAGATCGTGCTGCGCAACCAGCGCCTCGCCGAGCCTGCCGACCCCGCGGTGCTCTACAAGACGGTCCCCGAGCAGAGCCCGCTCGTCGGCGACGATCGCCTCGAACGGGCCGGGCTGACCTCGGAGACCTCGCACCCCGACACCGACGTCGATCCGCTCGACCTGCGTACCGACTACGCCGCCGAGATCACCTACGAGGGGCTGTACGAACTTGCCGAGGAGACCGTGGCCGACGGCACGAGCACGCTGCTCGACGAGCACTTCGGTGCGCTCGGCGGCTGGATCGCCTCCACCCTCGTCAAGCTCGGCGACCTCCCCCTCGAGTTCCACCCCGCCGACGACGTCGACTGACCGCGCTCACCCCCCTCCACCCCGAACCGAACCCGAAATTCGGAGCCGGGATTGCGCTCACCGCAACGATCGCTCCGAATTTGCAGTGGTCGGTCGCCCCCATCTGAAATTCGGAGCCGATCTTGCGCCAGGCGCAACGACCGCTCCGAATTTCGAGGTGTTGGGCCGCGAGCGGGTCGGACCGGGGGGACGACATCTGTGGCGTGGCAGGATGGCCCGATGGCCGAGAGTGACGTGTTGTACGATGTGTCCGAGCGGATCGCGACGATCACGATCAACCGACCTGAGGCGCGCAATGCGCTGACGAGCGAGATGCTGGCGCGGATTCCCGAGCTGATGCTTGATGCGGAGGCGGACGACGACGTCGACGTGATCATTCTGACCGGCACGGACCCGGCCTTCACCGCCGGGCTCGACCTGAAGGAACTGGGCACCGACGGCAGCAACCTGGCGGGCGGATCCGGCGCCGACGGCAGCCGGAACCGCTACGGCGTGCGCGGTCCGTTCCCGACACTCACCAAGCCCCTGATCGGCGCGGTCAACGGCGTCGCGGTCACCGGCGGGCTCGAGTACGCCCTCAATTGCGACTTCCTGGTGGCGAGCGAGCAGGCCAAGTTCGGCGACACCCACTCGCGAGTGGGCGTGATGCCGGGCTGGGGACTCACCGTGCTGCTCCCCCAGGCGATCGGCATCCGGCGGGCTCGGGAGATGAGCTTCACGGGTAACTTCATGCTCGCCGATGAGGCACTGGCGTTCGGGCTGGTCAACCACGTCGTGCCCCACGCCGAACTGATCCCGTTCACGCGGCAGCTCGCGGCGGACATCATCGGCAACGATCAGCCAGGGGTTCGTCAGATCCGCGACACCTACGCCCAGATCGCCTTCGACGACGACCACTGGGAGATCGAGGCACGCGACAGCCGGGCCTGGCGTCGCACCAGCTTCAGCCCCGAAGCCGTCGCCGCGAAACGCGCCTCGATCCAAGCCCGCGGACGGGGTCAGACCTCGGTCTGACCCCGCGCTAGATCGCGGAGCCTTGGGCGCGGAGGGTGTCGCGGATCGCTTGGGCGATGTCGATCGCGAGGATCTCGGCGCCGGTCTGGTTGAGGTGGAACCCGTCGTCGGCGCGGACGTCCTTGCCCTCACCGTCGCGGGGGTCGATCACGAACTCGGCCCAACCACCGTCACGACCGGAGAACCGCTTCCACGTGTCGATGAAGATCACCTCCGGCCGCTCGGCTGCCGCCGCCTTGGCCGCCTGGTCCTGGATGGACATCCGGGCCGTGACGTCGGGGTTGTCGTCGTTCGGGATCCCGACCCAGATCAGCGTGCGTCCGCCCTCGGTCAGCTGATCCATGACGGCGCCCACCCGTTGCTGGTACTCCTCGGTCCATTCGGCCTCATTGGCGACCGGATCACCGACGATGAACTCGCCGCCGGCGACGGCGAGTCCCTGCGCGTCGTTGCCGCCGAAGGTCGCCACGACGATGTCGGGGTTGACTTCGGGGAGCTTGCGGTCGATCTCGGCGGGCCAGTCGAAGAAGTCGGGGCGGGCGAGCCCGGACGACACCTTGTAGTCGAGTTGCGTCTCGACGACACCGGTGCCGTCGAGCAACGTCTGGAGGTACGGTCCGAACGTGCCGGCGTCACTGTCGCCGACGATGAACACGGTCGCGGGGTTGGCGGCACTCGCCGGGCCGGTGTTCACCGGTTCGGTGTCGACCGGTTGTGTCTCCTCCGGTTCCGTGCCAACGGTGTCCGCGCCGCCGGTCGCATCGATCGAGTTCGCGACCGGAGACGCTGAGTCGACCCCAACGGGATCCGACGTGTCCGTCCCATCTGCGTCTGCGACGCCGTCGTCGCCGCCGGACAGCAGTGCGGTCGCGCCACGGAACAGCCCGAACGCGACGAGCAGCACGACCACGAGCGCGCCGGCGCGGCGGACCGCGTAGCGCCGGCTGCTGTGGCGGCGACGGGGAGATCGAGGTGTGGACACGGAACTCCCAGGATACGGGCCCACCTCGAGCCGACGGCGGCAGCGCCCCGTGATCCACCTGCGAGTGTGAACTCTCGATGACCGCTGCACCGAGGTTGCGCGAGAGGTGCATTACCAGCGGGTAGCTTGTCAGGACGTGAACACGACCGGCGCAACCGCGCCGGTCGGCATCATGAACCAAACAATTCATCCTGAAGGGGAGAACATGATCAAGAGCAAGAAGCTGCTCGCCATCGGCGTCATCGCCGCACTTGGCCTCGCAGCATGCGGAAGCGACGACGACTCCGGGAGCGCGTCGACCGACGCCCCGGACAGCACCGAGGCCTCGGACACCACCGATGCCATGGCCGAGGGCGACTGCGCCGTCGGTGTCGTGTTCGACATCACCGGCCGTGGAGACCGTTCGTTCAACGACGCAGCCGGCGCCGGCCTCGACCAGGCCGTCGCTGAACTCGGCGTCACCGCCAGCGAGTCGACCCCGACCGGCGACGGCGACCGCTCCGAGCGCGTCCAGGGCCTCGTCGACGAAGGCAACG
>DATKXG010000321.1:0-11416 GCA_035529175.1 Ilumatobacteraceae bacterium | reverse complement strand
GCTGGTGATGGCGACGAGCTGGAGCTCGCTCGCCATCACGCGTCCCAGATGTTCAGCGACTGCCACTGGTCGTCGCCGCAGGTGCTTGGGCCGGAGCGGGAGCCGCCGTCGGTGCCTGTGCAGCGGGCGCGGTGATCACCTGCACATCCGGGCGGGCGGTGAGGACCACGGGTGCTGCGGTCGTGACCGCCGGTGCCGGGGTCGTGACCGCCGGTGCCGTCCCGTCGGTCAGTGTCGGCGTCGACACGGTCGCCGACGGCGCGGCGGTCACTGGAGTCGTCGGCGTCGGTGTCGGCGTGCTCGCCGGCGTCGTGGGCGTGGTGTCGGCGGATTCGTCGGTGACCGCAGCGGCGATGCCCATCGAGGCCACGATGCCGAACATCGTCGAGACACCGATCCCGGCCGTCGCGATCCGGGCTCGCTGAGCGGGGTGCCGGCGCTTGCGACGCCGCGATGGCGCCCCTGTCGCCGTCTGCGTCACCGCCCGAGTCGCTGTCGGAGGGGGCAGCGACTTCCCGCCGAGGAGGGGATCGACGTCAGTCATCGTCGTCGGCGCCTTCGTACTCGTGATCGTCCTCGTACTCGTACTCGTCGTGGTCGTCGTCCTCGTACTCGTCGTCGTACTCGTCGTACTCGTCGTACTCGTCGTGCTCGTCGTCGTCGTGATCGTCGTCGTAGCCGCCACTGGTCGGTGAGGCGCCGACCGGGTTCTGCGTGGCTCCTGCGGCGGGTGCCTGGGCGAACACGGTGCTCGGTTCGGTCACGTCGACCACGACGATGCCGTCTGCGCCGAGCGATGCGGTGAACACGATGGTTCGGTCGCCGTTGGTGAAGTCGACGCGCAGTGAGCGGAGATCACCCTGCGAGAGCAGCGGGCTCCAGCCGGGAACGGCCTCCACGTGGTCGAGCGCGAGGCCACTCGTGGTCGTCATGAGCCACACCGAGCCTGCCCCCTCGATGTCGTACTGCTGGGCGACCCCGGTCGGAAGTGTCGTCTCGGGAGCGGTGGAGGACGGTGCTGTCGTCGCGACCGTTGCGACGGTCGTCGGGAGACTGGCTGGCTCCGACGGCAGCAGCTCGTCGGTGGCGGCGAGTTCGCCCAGCGTGCTGTCGTCGGCGGCGTTGAGGATGCCGATGTTGGCGGCAACGGCCGCCGTGCCGGCGATGAGCACGCCGGCGATGGCTGCCGCCGTGACGAGGGTCGTGCGACTCGTCAGCGTTCGGCGGGGGGCGGGAGGGCCCGACGGGGCTGCGGGAGGTGTCGAAGTCATGTGAGCGACCGTACGCACACGCGTTCCAGCAGGGGGCAAGACCAAGGCAAACGTTGGGTAAGCGATCCCGGACTGCGAGGGCGGGTGCGCGAACCTGTCCTCGTGCGCCTGTTGCTCGTCGAGGACGATCCCACGATCTCCGATCCGCTGCTGGAAGGGCTGCGCCGTGAGGGGTTCGAGGTCGAGCTCGCATCGACGGGTGCTGCCGCGCTCGCTGCGAAACCGGTCGACCTGGTGCTGCTCGATCTCGGGCTGCCCGATCTCGAAGGGCGCGTCGTCTGCCAGGAGATTCGTGCGTCGAGCAACGTGCCGATCATCGTCGTCACGGCCCGCAGCGACGAGATCGATCGAGTGGTCTTGCTGGAACTCGGCGCCGACGACTACGTCGTCAAGCCGTTCGGGTTCCGTGAGCTGGTCGCACGGATCCGGGCGGTGCTGCGCAGGACCGGCCAGCCCGACGGCGCGGTCGGCGATGCCGAGCTCGTCGAGGTCGGGAACCTGGTCGTCGATCGCCGTCGTCACGCGGTGACGTTCGGCGGCGCGCCGGTGGCACTCACGCCGAAGGAGTACGACCTGCTCGTCTGTCTCGCCCTCGACGCCGGAGCGGTGAAGACGCGCGAGCAACTGATGCGTGAAGTCTGGGACGAGCACTGGTGGGGTTCGACCAAGACACTCGACGTCCACGTCGCGTCGTTGCGGCGCAAACTCATGCCCGAGGTGATCGAGACCGTCCGATCGGTCGGCTATCGGTACAGCTCACCGTGACCCGCCGACTTCTCGCCGGCTATCTGACGATCACGGTGATCGTGTTGGTGCTGCTGATGGTGCCCCTCGGCGTCTTCTATGCCCAGCGCGAACGTGAGCGGCTGGCGGCGGACGTCGAACATGATGCGAACGTCATCGCGACGCTGTACGAAGACGATCTCGAGACCGGCACGGCGCTCGATCCGACGCCTGCGGACACGTACGAGGATCGAACTGGCGCGCGCGTCGTGGTGGTCGACAGTGCGGGGATCTCCCAGGTCGACACCGGTGCCGAGGTCAACCGCGATTTCTCGACGCGACCGGAATTCGAGTCTGCGCTGGAGGGCGTGCGGACCTCCGGCACCCGCCGATCGGACACCCTCGGGACCGACCTGCTGTACGTTGCCGTGCCCGTGGCGTCCGGCGGCACGGTGCACGGCGCCCTGCGAATCACGCTCGACACGGCCGATGTCGACCAGCGGATCCGCAACTTCTGGTTGGCGCTCGGTGCCATCGCCGCGATCGTGTTGGCCGCGGTGGTGCTGATCGGATGGGTGATCGCCCGATCGGTCACCCGGCCCCTGCGAGAGCTGACTGCGTCGGCGGAACGCTTCGCGAGTGGCGATCTGTCGGTCGGTGATCACGTCGCGCACGGCCCTCCGGAGATCCGAGCGCTCGACACCACGATGACCACGATGGCGCAGCGACTCGACGCGGTGCTGACCGATCAACGCCGGTTCGTCGCCGACGCATCGCACCAGCTGCGGACGCCGTTGACCGCGTTGCGGCTGCGCCTCGAGAACCTGCAGAGCGATCTCGAGGCCGGAGGTGGTGATCCGGATGGACGTGCCGTCGACGCGTTGGAACGGGCGATCGGTGAAACCGAGCGGCTGACCGAGCTCGTGTCGAGTCTCCTACAGCTTGCTCGTGCAGACGCCCGACCGGTCACCGAGGTCGTCGATCTGGTCGCGCTCGTGGGGGATCGCGTCGACACCTGGACGGCGATCGCCGACGAGCGAGGTATCGAGTTGCGTCACACGCCTCCCGGCGCCCCGACACCGGTGAGGTGTGTTGCGGGCGCGATCGAGCAGATCCTCGACAATCTGCTCGACAACGCGCTGGCCGTCTCCACTGGCGGTCAACGCATCGACGTCGAGATCGACACCGGTGGCGAATCGTCCCGGGACGGATTCGTGCAGTTGCGGGTCGTCGATCACGGACCGGGGCTCGACGATGCCGCCAAGGCCGATGCGATGCGGCGGTTCTGGCGCGGTGATCCCACGAGGCCCGGCACCGGTCTCGGCCTTGCCATCGTCGAGATGCTCGCGACGTCGTCCGGTGGGCGTGCGGTGTTGGCGGATACCGTGGGCGGCGGTTTGACGGTGATCGTCGAGTTCCCGCGGGGCGAGTAGCGATCCTCCGGTTCCATTGATACCCTTGGGGGTATGTGTAGACAAACCACCTGCAGGAAGTGCAATCGGCCGAGCTGGGCCGGCTGCGGAGCCCACGTCGAGCAGGTGCTCGGCCACGTCCCCCAGAACGATCGCTGCCAGTGCGGCTCGGGCGCCTCGTCCGGCGGCCCTTCCAGCTGGTTCCGCCGCTGACGCAGCCGCGCACCCGGTTGCGATGAGCGAAAGGCCGCTATTCGGGCGGTTCGCTCATCGCGGGGTTGGGAATCGCTCGGGTGGGAATCGATGGGGTTGGTGATCTGGGGATGGGGTTGAAGAGTTTCTTTTGCGAATCTGACTCGCAATAGTTACACTCGCTCCCGATGGGGGAAGCAGTCGGGGAGGCCACACCGATCGACGGACGACGTGCCCGGCGCGAGCGCGGGCGGACCGCCGTGATCGACGCGGTGTTCGAACTCGCCGAGGAGGGGAAGATCCCGCCCACGGCCGAGCTCGTCGCCGAACGCTCGGGCGTGTCTGTGGCGTCGATCTTCCGGTACTTCGACGGTCTCGACGACCTGCAGGTGCACGCCCACCGCCGTTTCCGCGAACGCTTCGCTCCGCTGGTGGCAGCGGTCGGCGACGGCTCTCGCGCCGAGCGCGTCGCCGCCCTGGTCGAGTCGCGGCTCGATCTCTACGAGCAGGCTGGGGCGATCATGGCGTTGGGTCGGCTGCGCGCGCTCGAACACGAACCCCTGCTCGAAGCGTCGACCCAGACCAAGGCAGCACTCGCCGACCAGGTCCGCGCGACCTTCGAAACGGAATCGCGGGGCAGGCCGCCCGGCCGGGTCGCCGAACTCGTCGCGGTGATCGACGCGTTCACCTCTGTCGAGGCATGGGACGTGATGCGCGGGACACATGCTCGGTCGCGGCACCAGATCGCCACCAGCTGGCGCCGGGGCATCGACGCACTGATCGACGACTGGGAACAGGACGGCAACTGACATGACACGACCATCGAGATTCGACGGCACGATCGGGCGCACCGTCGCCGAGTCGACGCCGTACTACGACGAGCCGCCGCACCCCGGCGACGAGGCACCGAACGTGGTGGTCGTGTTGCTCGACGACACCGGATTCGCCCAGTTCAGCTGTTATGGCTCCGACATCGACACGCCGAACCTCGATGCTCTGGCGGCCGGCGGACTGCAGTTCACCAACTTCCACGTGACTCCGTTGTGCTCGCCGACTCGGGCGTCGCTGCTCACCGGCCGGTCGCAACACGCCGTCGGCATGCGCGCGGTGTCGAACTTTCGTACGGGTTTCCCGAACATGCTCGGACACATCTCGAACCATGCGGCGACCATGGCCGAAGTTCTGAGCGACGCCGGCTACGCCACGTTTGCCGTCGGCAAGTGGCACCTGGCGCCGATGGAGCAGTGCTCGGCGGCCGGCCCCTTCGACCAGTGGCCGCTCGCCCGCGGCTTCGACCGGTTCTACGGATTCATGGAGGGCGAGACCGATCAGTTCCACCCCGAATTGGTCGCCGACAACCACCCGATCACACCGCCCGCCGGCCCCGACGAGGGATATCACCTGTCGGAGGATCTCGTCGACCAGGCATTGCGAATGATCTCCGACAGCGTTGGCGTGCGGCCCGACCGGCCGTTCTTCACGTACCTCGCCTTCGGGGCGACCCATGCACCGCACCAGGCGCCGCCCGAGTACCTCGCCAAGTACCGCGGCATGTTCGACGAAGGCTGGGACGTCGTCCGCCAACGCTGGTTCGAACGCCAACTCGAACGCGGTGTCATTCCGGCCGGCACCGAGCTGGCGCCACGGAACCCGGGTGTCGACGCCTGGGACGATCTCCCGACGAACCAGCAACGCCTCGCATGTCGCCTCCAGGAAGCGTTCGCCGCGTTCCTCGACCACACCGACGTGCAGAGCGGCCGCCTGGTCGACGGGCTCAGGCGCCTCGGCCAGCTCGACAACACGGTGCTCGTCGTGCTCGCGGACAACGGTGCCTCGCAGGAGGGCGGCCCCTTCGGTGTCATGCACGAGATGAAGTTCTTCAATGGCATCTTCGAGACGCCCGACGAGGCCGTCGAGCGCATCGACGACATCGGTGGCCCGCACAGCCACACGAACTACCCGTGGGGCTGGGCGCAGTGCGGCAACACCCCGTTCAAGTGGTACAAGCAGAACACCCACGAAGGCGGAGTCCACGTGCCGATGATCATGCACTGGCCCGAGCGGATCACCGGTCAGGCTGCCGGCACCCGGCGCGATCAGTTCACCTTCGTCGCCGACATCGCCCCCACCATCTACGAGCTGGTGGGCGTCACGCCGCCCGAGGTGTACCGAGGCGTCGAGCAGTTGCCGGTCACCGGGCACTCGTTCGCAGCGGTTCTCGACGACGCCGGCGCGCCGGCAACGAACGAGATGCAGTACTTCGAAATGGGTGGCAGTCGGGCGTTGGTGGCGGGGGAGTGGAAGGCGGTCTGCAAACACGACAAGGGTGCCGACTACGACACCGAGCCGTGGGAGCTCTACCACCTGGCGACCGACTTCTCGGAGTGCCGGGACCTCGCCGCCGAGGAGCCCGACCGCCTCGCCGAGCTGCAAGCTCTGTGGTGGCAGGAGGCGGACCGCCACGGCGTGTTGCCGCTCGACGACCGGATGTTCGAGCTGTTCGGCGCCCGGTTCCGCGACCATTCGCCGCACTCCACCGATCGCCGGTACCTGTATCGGCCACCGATGTCGCCGCTGCCAGGTCAAGCATCGGCCGCGATCGGGGGTCGAGCCTTCGATCTCACCGCCTGCCTCACGCGGTCGGCGGGCCAGGATGGCGTGCTCTATGCGACAGGCACCGAGAACAGCGGTGTGTCGGTCTTCGTGCAGCACGACCGGTTGGTCGTCGACTACAACGCATTCGACGACCACACGATCCTCGAATCGGACGTGGCATTGCCGGACGGAGACGTGACCGTGACCGTGAGCGTTCGTCGCGGTGCGTCGCGGACCGGATCGATTCACGTTGCCGTCGACGGCGCACCGGCGGGGACAGTCGAACTGCCGCTGTTCATGTCGATGATGTCGTCGGTCGGGCCGAGCATCGGCGAGGACCACGGTTCGGCGGTGTCGCAGCGGTATGAGGCGCCGTTCCCGTTCGCCGGGACGCTGCACGAGATCGAGATCCAGTTGCTGTCACGCGAGGACGCCGAAGCCCGCGACGCGATCGCCCGAGCGGAGATGAGCCGCCAGTGACCATCGACATCACGCTCCTGGGAACCGGCAGCCCGATGGCCGACCCCAACCGTGCGGGGCCGGCGACGCTGGTGCAGGCCGGCGGCGAGCACTACCTCGTCGACTGCGGGCGCGGCGTGTTGATGCGCCTCGTCGCTGCGGGCGTGCCCGTCGGGCTGCTGACGGCGGTGTGCATCACCCACCTGCACAGCGACCACATCACCGACCTCAACGACGTGATCACCTCGATGTGGATCACGACGTTCGAACCGACCCCGGTGCGGATCATCGGTCCCCCTGGCACGAGGGAGGTCGTCGGCCACATCCTCGCCTCGCTCGGCCCGGACATCGGCTACCGCCTCGCACACCACCACGACCTCGATCAGCCTCCACTGCTCGAGATCACCGAGACCGACGGCGAGGGACAACCCGATGTGTCCGTTGGCGGCGTCCGGGTGACGACGGCGCCGACCGACCATCGCCCGGTCGAGCCGAGTATCGCGTTTCGTTTCGACCACGACGGTGTGGCTGCCGTCGTCGCCGGTGACACCGTGCCGTGCGAGGGACTCGACCGGCTGTGTGCGGGAGCTCGAGCGCTCGTGCACACGGTCATCCGCAAGGACATCATCACCAACATCCCGGTGCCACGGCTGCAGGACACGATCGACTATCAATCGTCACCCGAGGAAGCCGCCCAGACCGCGGCCCGGGCGGGCATGGAGACCCTGGTGCTCACGCACTACGTCCCGGCGATCCCTCCTGGGGGTGGCGACGACTGGCGGGCGCTCGCCGCGGAACACTTCACCGGTCGCGTCGAACTCGGCGACGACCTCCACCGCATTACGGTGTAACCACGACGAGAGGACATCATCATGGAGAAGCTGCGCACACCTGAGGAACGGTTCGAGGGCCTGGACGGATATCCGTTCGAGCCGCACTACGCCGACGTCGCGGACGGTGATGGTGGGACCCTGCGGGTGCACTACCTCGACGAAGGTCCGCCCGACGCCGCACCCGTGCTGCTGCTGCACGGGGAGCCGTCGTGGAGCTACCTGTACCGTCACATGATCCCGCCGTTGGTCGCCGCCGGACACCGGGTGATCGTTCCCGATCTCGTGGGTTTCGGACGCAGCGACAAGCCGACCGAACAGAGCGACTACACCTACGCCCGCCATGTCGACTGGATGCGCGAGCTGCTGTTCGACCACCTCGACCTCCGCGACATCACGTTCTTCGGCCAGGACTGGGGTGGCCTCGTCGGCCTGCGGGTGCTCGCGCTCGATCCCGATCGTTACGCCCGGGTGGCGATCGGCAACACCGGTCTCCCGACGGGCCACGGCCCGGCCAGTGATGCGTTCATGGCGTGGCAGAAGTTCTCGCAGGAGACCCCGGTGTTCGACATCGGGTTCCTCATCAACAGCGCCACCACGACCGACCTCTCGCCCGAGGTCGTCGCCGGCTACGACGCACCGTTCCCCGACGACACCTACAAGGCCGGTGCCCGGATCTTTCCGACGCTGGTGCCGACGAGCCCGGACGATCCGGCCAGCGCCGCGAACATCAGCGCCTGGGAGGTGCTGGCCGAATTCGACAAGCCATTCCTGTTGTGCTTCAGCGACAGCGACCCGGTCACCAAGGGCGGCGACGCGCCGTTCCTGGCCAAGGTGCCCGGGACGCAGGGTCAACCACATGTGACGATCGAGGGCGGTGGCCATTTCTTCCAGGAGGATCGCGGTCCCGAACTTGCCCACCTCCTCATCGGTTTCATCGGCGCCTGACGACGTGAGCACCGACTGGCGAGACCTCAGCCGACGGGCGGCGTTCGAGTCGCACCGACTGATCGGTTGGATCTACTGGGATCCGCGGGCAGTCGCCAACTACGCGGCGCTCGGCGTGCCCGACGGCCTCGGGTACTACATCGCCAGCCGCGGGGCGACGCTCGGGCACGCTGGCAACGAGGTCGTGACCGCCGCGTTCTACTCGATCCATCCCGATTTTGTCGGCCTCGGGCTCGATCTGTGCCGTACCAACACCACGTTCGAGGCCGCCGCGGCGGCGCGTGACGCGGCGGTCGTCGACGGACTGCGTGAATACACGCCGGAGATCTGTGACGGCCTCGCAGCGATGGCCGACGACCTGTGGGCTGCCGCGGACTCGCTCCCGGTCGCCGGGCGGGTGCTGTACGCGTCGACTCGGGTCTGGCCTCGGCCAGTCGACGACGCGCTGCTTTCGGCCTGGCTCGCCGTCAACTCGATTCGCGAGTGGCGCGGCGACACTCACTGGGCGATCCAGATCAACGAGGACATCGGGGGCGTCGAAGCCGGAGTCCTCGACGGCGCTTGGCGGAAGTATCCCGAAGGTTGGTTGCCGCGCAGCCGCGGCGCCGACGACGACGGCATCGCCGCCGCACTCAGGACGCTCGAGGCGAAGGGGTTCGCCACCGACAGCGTCGTCAACCAGGCTGGAATCGACTACCGACAGTCGCTGGAGGATCGCCTCGATGACCTTTCGGCGGTGGCGTGGCGCAACTTCGGCGCCGATGGGACCGAGCGGTTCCTCTCGCTGTTGGAGCCGGTGAGCGATCGGCTCGTGGAGCGCATCGACGCAACCGCCGGTCCGAACTGGATGCCGGCCGCACGAGTCATCGAGCCGCGCACATGATCACCGTCGAACGCAGTCGTATGGTCGCCGCCAAGCTGACACGGGTCTGGGACGTCCTCGCCGACTACGACCGGCTCGCCGAGTGGGCCGACAACGCCGACCACACGTGCTGGCTCGACGAGCCGTCCGACGACGGCGAGATGATCGGCCGGGCGCGCCGGGTTCAGGCAGGGCGCGTCGTCCTGGTCGAGCGCATCACCGTGTGGGAACCGCCGGCTCGCCTCGCCTACGACCTGGGCGGATTGCCGCCGGTGGTCAAGTCCGCGGTCAACGAGTGGCGCCTGGTCGCCGACCCGATGGACGGCGACCGGACCATCGTGACCCTGGCCACCCACGTCGACTGCGGACCGCGACCGCCGCAGCAACTCGTCGCTCGACTCGTCGGCAACCGCCTGGCCAAGGCATCCGACGTGATGCTGGCAGGCCTGGCCGACCATCTGACAGCGACGCTCACCTCCGACTCGAAGGGAACACCCAAATGAGCCAGACACGACCCGACGTGATCGTGATCATGACCGACCAGGAACGGGCGGCACCATCGTACGAATCCGACGAGCTGCGCGCATGGCGCGACGAGGCCCTGACGGGACGGAAGTGGTTTGCCGATCACGGCGTGTCGTTCCAACGTCACTACACCGGCTCGCTGGCTTGTGTGCCGAGTCGGCCGACGTTGTTCACCGGCCAGTATCCGGATCTGCACGGCGTGACACAGACCGACGGTCTGGGCAAGCTGCACGACGATTCGCGACTGCGTTGGCTTCCCGAGGGCGAGGTGCCGACGCTCGGCAACTGGTTCCGCGCGGCCGGCTACGACACTCACTACGACGGCAAGTGGCACATCAGCCATGCCGACCTCACCGACGCCGCGACCGGGGAGGTCGTTGCGACCAACGATGACGACGGCAACGTCGATGCGGCGGCCGTGCAGCGGTATCTCGCCGCCGACCCGCTCAGGCCGTACGGCTTCTCCGGCTGGGTGGGCCCGGAGCCGCACGGTGCAGGGCTCGCCAACGCCGGCGTACGTCGCGACCCGCTGATCGCTGCTCGTGTCGTCGCCTGGTTGGAGGACCGATATGCCCGTCGAGCAGCCGGCGAGGCCGAGGCACTGCGACCGTTCCTGCTGGTGGCGAGCTTCGTCAACCCCCACGACATCGTGCTGTTCCCGGCGTGGATCCGCCAGGGCATGCCGATCGAGTCGGGCCCGCTCGATCCGCCGACGGTCGCACCGTCGCCGACCGACGACGAGGACCTCTCGACCAAGCCGGCCGCACAGATCGCCTACCGGGAGTCGTATCCCACCGGGTACGGACCGGCGGCGCTGGTCGGCAAGTCGTATCGCGACCATGTGCAGGAGTACCGGGACCTCTACTACCGGCTCCACGCCGACGTCGACGCCCCGATCGACCAAGTACGCCGGGCGATCACCGCCGGCCACGAAGCCGGAGCGTGCGACGACGCCGTGATCGTGCGTACGGTCGACCACGGCGAACTCCTCGGTGCCCACGGCGGCCTGCACCAGAAGTGGTTCAACCTCTACGACGAGGCCACCCGCGTGCCGTTCGAGGTGGTGCGCCTCGGTGCGAGCCCAACCGAGCCCCGGGTGATCGACGACGCCCCGACGTCGCACGTCGACCTCGTCCCGACGCTCCTCGGCGCTGCCGGAATCGACGAGGCCGAGGTGGCGCAGACGCTGCGAGCCGACTTCAGCGAGGTGCATCCGCTTCCAGGCCGCAACCTCATGCCGGTCGTCGATGGTGAGATGACGCCGGATCGTGATCGCCCGGTGTATGTCCTGACCAGGGACAACATCCTCGAAGGCGACACCGGAGCCTCGCGCTTCGCCCGTCGAATCGGCCGGACCGTCAAGCCCCCGGCACCGCTGCGGATCAAGGTGCCGGCCCACGTCGGCGCGAACTTCGAGGGGATCGTCGTCCGGGTCGAGGACGCCGATGCACCCGGGGGCGCCGGTCACCTGTGGAAGCTGGTGCGCACGTTCGACGACCCGGCGACCTGGACCGAGCCCGGGGTCCGTCATCTCGCCGCGAACGGGTTGCGCGGCGACGAGTACCGCACCGAGCCGCTCGCGGATCAGTGGGAGCTGTA
>DATKXG010000320.1:0-3510 GCA_035529175.1 Ilumatobacteraceae bacterium | reverse complement strand
GGCCCGGATCGTGCTCGATCGAGATCGACGGCGCGAGCACCTCGAACGAGCCGAACTTGCGGGTCCGCACTGCGGCGGCCTGCAGGTAGATCGGCCGGTCGGTGTACTCCTTGGCCTTGTCGGCACGACACAGCACCATGGCCACGCCACCTTCGCCCGGCGAGCAGAACATGTACTGCGTGAGCGGGTACGAGAGCATCAACGAGTCGAGCACTTCCTCCTCGCTCAGTGGTTTGCGCCGCCATGCCATCGGGTTGATCGAGCCGTTGCGGAACGCCTTCGAGGCGACACGGGCGAGGCTCTGCTGGGTGATGCCGTAATCGTGCATGTAGCGGGTGATCTTCATGCCGAAGAACTGCGTGGTGAGCGCCAAGCCGGAACCGCCGTACCAGTCCTTGCCGCGAGGCCCACGGATGCGGAACGCGCCGGGCTCGTGCTTGTCGAAGCCGACGGCGACGCCGACATCGGCGGCGCCCGACTCGATCGTGTTGATTGCCTGGGCGAGCGCTGTGCCGCCCGTCGCGCAGCCGTTGAGAACGTTCGTGAATGGCAGCCCGGTCAGACCGATGCGGCTCACCATCGTGTCGGCGGCACCACCGTCCATCGAGCCGCCCACGGCGAACTGCATGTCCGACCACTGCTTGCCGCAGTCGGCCAGGGCACGACGGATGGCCGTCACGCCCTGGTCCATGCCCGAGACACCCTCGGTACGGCCGAACTCGTGCATACCGATGCCGACGATTGCGACGTTGCTCATGACGACGCTCCTTGCGAAGTTGTGGACGGTGTGGGGGCGAATGCGTAGGTGACGACCTGATTGCCGTCCTCGTCGATGCAGAGCGGATCGATCACGAGTTCCATCTCCATGCCGATGGTCAGCTTGTCGGGGTCGGACTCGGTGAGCCGGGCCTCGACACGAAGCTGGCCGGGCAGCTCGACGTACCCCACGCCGTATGGCACGAAGTCGTCGCCGGTCGGGCCGAGGTACGGCGGCGACTTCGGCGGGAACGCTTGCACCGTCCAGGTCCACAACGTGCCGGTCGTGGCGAGTTCGACGTCTTCCTGCTCGTCGAACATGCACTTGGGGCAACCCCGCTGACGCGGGAACATGTGGTTGCCGCAGTTCGTGCAGCGACTGCCGAGCAGCTTGGGCTGCCCGTCCTCGATGGAGAAGATGCCGTCTGCGACGGCAACAGTGGTGGTCATGTGGGTCCCCTCAGCGCTCGATTATTGATCGTTCGGTGAGAAACAGTAGCAGTCGGCTTCTCGGGCCGTCGTAGTGAACCAACCGTCGATCAGCGCGTCGAGCTGGCGCCCGAGGTGGCCGTCGGCTCGGGGTGGATATGGCCCGCCTCCACGATTCTCGGCGGATCTGGTCGCGGCAGTTGGCACCAGATCGGCCGAGAACTGCACGGCTCCCAGTTGGCGGCGCCCACGGCTTGAAGGTTCAGCGCACAGGCGCCCTGCGGGCCGGTTGGGGCGTGCGTGCGGTCACGCAGTCTCGCCGCGAGCCCAGCGCAGCGAACGGCGCAGGAGCTCGTAGTACGCCGGCTGCTCCCACGATCCCCG
Organism: Ilumatobacteraceae bacterium; assembly: GCA_035529175.1. Taxonomy (GTDB): domain Bacteria; phylum Actinomycetota; class Acidimicrobiia; order Acidimicrobiales; family Ilumatobacteraceae; genus Sva-07. Next base: position 1,941 of record DATKXG010000320.1, on the reverse strand, counting down.
TTCGATGTTCGGGTAGTAGTCGACCACGGGGACCATGTCGTAGTGCCCTCGGCAATGACCGAGGGTGTTGTAGAGCACGCCGCCGTCGCCGAGTTCGCGCAGGTACATCACCAGGTGATGGTCGGGCCTTTCCGTCCAGTCGTGTTCGACGAAACCGCGTGCATCGCCCGACCAGGTGGTCTCGAGCAGCGGGATCAAGGCGTCGCGGTCGGCGTGCTCCGAGAGGTACAGCTCGTCGTCGGTCTCGAACGGCTCGATCCCGTTGACGAGCCAGTGGTCGTCGGTCGCCAGCTCGACCAGATAGGGCATGATCGGTGGGTGGGCAACGAACTGCGAGCCGAGCGTGTCGGCCCACAGCGGAAATACTCGCGGTGAGTCGACCCCATTCGGAGTGCCGACGTCGAGGGCCGAGTTGGTGCCGTGGAGCGCCACCCATCGCCCGCCACCTTCGACCCAGGCGCGGATCGTCTGCTGCGCCTCGACGCTCGGGCGGATGTTGCAGGTGTAGCTGACCAGGATCGAACTGGCGGTGATGCCCTCGGTGTCCTCGTAGTCGGGTTGCACGCGCACGCGGAACTCCTCGTGCTCGCCGAGCAGTGCGAGCAGCTCGCGTCGTGCGAAGTCGATGTCGTGGTACATGCCTCCCGCGACGAGGGTGACGTCGATGCGACCCATGACGTCGCTCAGTAGTCGACGCGCTTGAGGAAGCCGCCGTCGACGGTGACGTTCACGCCGTTGACGTGCTTGGCGCGTTCGCTGGCGAGGAACGTCACGACATCCGCGACGTCCTGTGCCGTGCCGAGCTCTCCGCCGGGATGGCCCTTCTGGGTCGCTGCGTAGAAGTCGGCCATGTGGTCCTTGATCATGTTCCAGTCGCCACCCTCGATGAAGATCGGTCCTGGCGACACGACGTTGCAGCGGACGCCCTTCGCTCCGAGCACCTGCGCCTGGCCGAGCGTCCAGTTGGTCACCGCGGCCTTGAAGGCGCTGTAGCTGCCCGAGCCCGACCCGAAGTGCTCGGCCACAGCGGTGGTGCCGATGCTGATCACCGAACCGCCGCCGTCGGAGAGTGCGTCAGTCGCGGCACCGACACCGAGGACGAGAGACATCAGGTCGATGTGGAAGTTGTTGATCCAGGCGTCGGTGCTGCGCGCCGGCTTTCCGGACGTGTTGTGCACGTAGATGTCGATCCCGCCGAGCTCATCGGCGGCGGACGCCACCCAGGTCGTGAGCGCAGCGCCGTCGGCTGCATCGACGGCGCTGCCGTACACCGTGCCGAGCGACGACATCTCGGCGACCGCCGCGTCGACGCCCTCGGCGCCACGGGCGCAGATCGCCACGGATGCGCCCTCGGCCAAGAGCGTTTCTGCGATGGCGCGTCCGATGCCCTTGGTCGCTCCGGTGACGAGTGCCTTCTTGCCGCTGAGTCCGAGGTCCATGTTGTCTCCTGTGTCGATGCTCGAGTGTGCGCCCGACCCGTTTCGGCCGAACGGAGACGAAACTAATTCACCGAGTGGCCGGTTTCGGCAGCCGGACGACGCAGCGCCGGTTCGGTCTGCATCGCCCGGGCCGGACGCGGCGCTCTACGGTGCGGCCATGGCCGGTGACGCACACGACACGATCAAGCGGTTCTGGGAGATCCAGGACCACGGGGACTACGCCGCGCTGGCGCCACTCTTCGCTGACGATGCCGAGGTCGTCGACCCTGTGTACGGCACCTTCGTCGGTGGCGAGGCCATCGCCGGGTTCTTCACCATGATGAACACGGAGATGGCCAAGGCCGGCGCCTCGTTCCGCCTGGTCGAGCTCTCGGGCGACGACGAGACCGCGTGGGCCCAGTGGGAGGCGACGACGAACAAGGGCGTTCGCCAGGGTGTCGGCGTCTACCGGGTCCGCAACGGACAGCTCGTCTACTACAAGGACTACATGAACCCATGAGCG
>DATKXG010000319.1:0-8889 GCA_035529175.1 Ilumatobacteraceae bacterium | reverse complement strand
CGAGTCTGGTGTTCCTCGTCGCCTGCGTGTTGTTCCTCCTTGCCGCTCCCAAGCGGTGAACGACGGGTCGCCGAACCCCGGCACGGAACATTCGAACCAGCCGCCGATGTGCACCTGGTCATGACGTTCGAGTGGCTCGGTGACATCACGTGCTGCGAGCTTCACGTCGGTGAGTTGACCGGGGCCTCAGAACGGGCCGGAGATCATGTACGTGGCACCATCGAACGTCGGCGGCGTGGGGGCCCGCTGCGAGTTCACGATGAGCCGCGTCCCCGTGGGATCGAAGGCGGCCCCCGTCACCTCGGAGCCGTCCTGGCCGACGAATCGGAGAAAGGGGTCGGCATGGCCGTCGGGTGTGATCAGCACGACCTCCATGTCGCCCCCGTCCTCGCACGCGAAGAGGTTGCCGGTGGCGTCGTGCACGGCCAGGTTGTCGGGGCCCTCGAGGGGCGGGCCATTCCAGTACAAATTCAATCGTGACTCCTTCAGGTCCAGGCGGGAGATGCGGTTGTCGCCCTTGGTGGCGAGGTAGAGGACGTCCCCGTCGAGCGCGATGCCCTCGCCGCCCGGGAACGCCGTTGCACCGGGAGCGTCGTAGCGCGTCGGGGACTGGCCCGGCTCCCCGGTCCCGCGGACGGGGACCCAGCTCATCGCACCGTCCGCCTCGACGGCAAGCGCCTCGAGATCACCCTCCGACAGATCGCCCCACGTACGGGGCCGGAAGCGGTAGAGGAGTCCGTCGGGCTCGTCCTCGCTCAGGTACACGACCCCGCGAGTGGGATCGGCAGCGGCTGCCTCGTGGCGGAACAGACCCATCGCCGGCCGCGGCTGCGCCGGCGCCTGGCCGAGTGGGTCGCACTCCCAGACCTGGCCCGCCAGGATCTCCTCGCAGGACAGCCACGTGCCCCACGGCATCGCGCCACCGGCGCAGTTCCAGGTGGTGCCCTCCAGAATCGTGTAGGCATCGACGACCTTGCCCTCGGCGTCGAAGCGGAGCGCTCCTGCGCCGCCGCCACCGTCGGCCGGCGACTCGCTGTTGTTTGCGTAGACCCAACCTCCGTCGTCGACGGGGAAGCAGGCGCCACCGTCGGGGAACAGGTGCCAGCGGTGGTCCGTCCCGGCGACCGGTTGCCCACTCGCGGCCAGGAGTTCCGAGGTGAACCCGGCCGGCAGGAGCAGGCCGTTCGCGTCCGGTGTGGTGGCCAGCGGGCCGTAGCGAGTCGTCTCCCGACGCCGGTCGGTCGTGGTGGTGACCTCGGAGGTCGTGACGTCCGACGGTGGCATGGCGCCGGTGGTCGGGGGTGGCGCGGCCGTGGTCGAGGGGTCGGTCCTTGGTGGCGTTGTCGCGCTCCCGGACGGCCCCCCGCTCGGGCCGTCGTTCCCGCACGAGACGACGATGCCGTCAACCACGACGACCAACCCGACCGATGCGGTCGTTCTCAGAAAGCGGCGTCGGTCCATGTTCACGGCTCCTCTCCTTCGCTGGCTCCGGAGTCCCATGCTGCGAGCTGGGCCCGCACCTCCTCGGCCCGACGCGTCACGAAATCCTTGCGGTCGGCCAAGGACCGCTCGAACTCGGCCATGGTGACGAACTCTCGCGAGCCGGCCAGTCCGTCGGCGCGGATGAGCTCCGCGAGGCGGTCGGCCTGAGCGATCAACGCCGGGGCGTCCCAGACCTCGTCGAGCACCCACCCGACGCGCTCGGCGAAGTCATCGCGGAACGTCGGGTCGTCCCAGAGCCGCGAGGCGATGATGGCGGCCTCCTTGGGTTCGAGGAGGACCGGCGCCCACGGTCCCACCTCGTAGGTGCTCCACGCCCCCATTCCGAGCGCGATGTCGGGACCGTGCGGCAAGAACACGAACCGGTCGCTCGTGGGGTCGTGGTACATGTAGTAGTTGTTCGGGATCGAGAACGGAATGTTGGGCGGATGGACGGCGTCGGGGAACAGACCCGGGACGCCGAGGTCGTAGGCGTACCCGTCGTGATGGCCGACGAGTGCCTCGATCGCCCAGTAGGTCATCAACTGGTCCACGTCGACGAGCTCCTCGATTGCGGCTCGGTACTCCTCGTCCGATGCCGTCTCGACCACCTCGATGACGGCGGCCAGGTCGCTCGTGTCGTCCTCGTCCTTGTTGGTGCGCAGCTCCAAGCCCATGTTCGGATCCTCGGGCAGACCCGCCAACTCGTAGAGGTTGCCGGTGGGGTCTGCGAAGTGCTGCGCCAGCATCCGCTCCTTGTAGGTCTCGCGCATCACGTAGATGCCGAACGTCTCACCGTTCACGGTCACTCGCGCGAGCGCAGTACGGGGTGCGGGGATGCCGGCCGCCTCGTACACCGAGTAGACGAGCGGCTCGTTCACGAAGGAGTGATCCCAGGTCGCATTTCCGAGCGTGAACCGGTCGACGTCGAACAGCGTCAGGTCGTCGACGAACTCGTCGGTCTCGATGCTGAACCCGGGCTTCTTGTCGAAGGGCTGGGACTGACCCCATCCTTGCTTGAGCCGGAGTCCTGCGTCGTCGGCCGTGGTGCCGTCGACCGTCAGACGCACCGGGACCCGGTCGTCGGTGGGCGGATCGAGCAGCGCGACGCTCTCGTCGCTGATCACGATGTCGATCTCGTGGAGCACCGCTTGATCGAACAGCCGCTCCGACGGCTCCGAGAACGACGGCAGTGACGTCGTCGGCGGGGTCGTTGCCGGCGGCTCGGTGTCCACCGGGTCCGACGTCTCGACCGGCGAACTCGACTCGGGCGGGGGCATCGAGGTCTCGACCGGGGCGTCCGACGTCTGCGGGGGCAGCGACGTCGCGGGAGCGGCACTCTCGGTGCCGCAGGAGACCGCCAGCAGGGCGACGCAGACGCCGAGTGCCGGCATGCGAATACTCAGGGTCACGGGGTTTCCTCCTCCTGTGGTTCGTCGGTGGGCGGTTCGACCGCCTCGCGGGGTTCGACGGGCGGTTCGACCGTCTCGCGGGGTTCGTCGGCGGGCGGCTGGACCTCCTCCTGGGTTCCCCCGGCGGGTGGCTCGACCTTGGACCGGCGTTTCGCCACCGGGCGAGCCGTGTTGATACGGACGTCGATGATCGTCCGCTTCTGTGCATAGTCGAGCTCCAGCACCCGCAGCTTGGTGACTTCGTAACCGAGCCGGTCCTCGACCTCGCCCTGCAGCGTGCCCAGCCGCGGGGGCTTGCCTCTGAGCACCACCCGGTGACGCTGCGAGTGACGCAACATCCGCGGGTGGTCGGCGACGAACATCACGCCCAGCAGCACGACGTTCAACGTGAGCGTGACACCCCACCCGTTGCTGGTGGACAGCCCGTTCACGAGGCCGATGACGAGCGCAACGAAGTAGTACCCGATCTCCTCCTGGCTTGCCGTCGTCGACCGCAGGCGGATCACCGAGAGCAACGCGAAGAGGCCGATGCCGAACCCGACGCTCATCGTCGACGTGGCGGTGAACGAGGAGACGGCGAACAATCCCACGTTGACCCCCATGAGACCGAGCGTCAGATCACGCCGGTGGTGGCGCCGGTAGTAGAGGCCGTAGGTGAGCAACGAGATGGCGACGAGGTCCACCAGCAGGCTGGCCAGGAAGTGCTCGTAATCCATCACACTCAACCCATACCGTGATGGCGCCGACACGACAAGGGGACATCGGCCCGTCCGCTCACCCGGAGGTGCGATTTCCGTGACAGAATCCGGTGATGGCGTCGAACGGGCCGCAGCGGCCGACAAGCGCGGAGCGATGGGCCGAGGCCGCCCATCGTGCGATCGAGGCCAGCGGGCCAGAAGGGCTGAGCGACGTGCTCGCCGACGAGTTCGTTCAGGAGTCGCACCGAAGCGGGTCGATCGCGATACGACGCGAGGGATTGCTCGACACGGTGCGGATGATGAAGACGATGGACCTGCACGTCGCAGGTGACCCGATTGCCGTCGCCGGCGATCTGCATCTGCTGATGCGCCGGCGCTACCTCAACGAACGCGAAACGGTCGAGCTGCTGGCGATCAGTGCGTGGAACGCCGATGGGCGCCTCGTCCGACTGGTCGAATATGACGCCGCCGCGCTCGACGAGGCGCTGGCGGCGCTCGCCGAACTCGCAGGAGAGCCGGTGGTCCGGCTCGACGAATCCAGCTGAAGGTTGGGGACCGGCTTGGCGCTTGGGGGCCGGGGAGGGAGTCGAACCCTCCGTCGTCGACCAACCCGGTCGGCCCTCAACCGTCAACCGATCCTGTTCGAGAATCATCTTGCCGCTGCCGGGCAGCGATGACCAGGGCAGTGTGTCACTGATCGCCACGATCGGGGTCGTGGTGAGCGCCCCGGCCCTCGCAGCGGAACTCCGCTCGGCCGGTACCGTTCGCTGCGTGAGCAGTGCTGACGACCGCGATGCCCGGGACGCTCTCGGGAAGGCGACGATCACCGACGCAGCGACCCGATGGGCCGACCGGCTCGGACGGTGGGCGATCCCCGAGGAGATCCTCGCCCAGGCAGCCGTGTCGCCGTGGCAGCACGACACGGCCATGTTCGTCGTGGACGACACACTCGATCGTGATACCCCAGCCGCGAGGATCGCATGTGCGGTGCTTCCGGCTGCAGGTGGTTCGGTGCTCGACGTGGGGTGTGGGGGCGGTCGTGCCGCTCTGTCGCTCGTGCCGCCAGCCGAGCTGGTGATCGGTGTCGACCAGAGCTCGGCGATGCTCGCCGAGTTCTCACGCGCCGCCGCGGCGGCGGGGGCGCAGTCGACGACGGTGGAAGGTCGTTGGCCGGACGTCGCGGATGCCACGCCCGTTGCCGACGTCGTCGTGTGTCATCACGTCGCCTACAACGTCGCCGACATCGAACCGTTCCTGCTCGCGCTGACCGCACACGCACGCCTCGCCGTCGTCCTCGTCCTGCCGCCCCGTCATCCGCTGTCGGCATGGAACGACGCGTGGCGCCATTTCTGGGGGCTGGAACGCCCGACCGAGCCGACCGCCGACGACCTCGCCGACGTGCTCGCCGGGCTCGGCCTCGACGCGGAACGGTGGGACGTCCCACGGCCGCCGCTCGCACGAGCGACCGCCGACACCGCCTCCCGGATCCCGTCGGCGCGCCGCCGGCTGTGCCTCACCGAGGACCGCGACGACGAGCTCGCCACCTACCTCGACGCGCACGAGCCCGAGTGGTCGAGTACCAACGTGGTGTTCCGGTGGCCGGGAGCGGCCGGCGACGCCTGACGTCCCGCCTATCGTTGATGGGAATGGAACGATTGGCCGGCAAGGTCGCGGTGGTGACCGGTGGTGGGTCCGGCATCGGTGCGGCGATCACTCGACGCTTCGCCGAGGAGGGCGCGCGACTGGTGGTCACGGGGCGGCGCCGGGACGTGCTCGAGGACATCGCCGCCGAGGTGGGAGGAATCGCGGTTCCGGGGGATGCCGCTGATCCCGTCCACGCTCGCGACGTGATCGACGCCGCGGTCGCCGAATTCGGCAGCGTCGATGTGGTCGTCGCCAACGCGGGCATCGACCGGCCGGGTTCGGCGGTCGAGGTGACGGACGTCGACTGGCATCGCACGATCGACGTGAACCTCACCGGACCGCTCATGCTGGCCCGGGCGGCCATCCCCGTGATGATCGACCGTGGCGGCGGATCGATCGTGCTGGTGTCGAGCGTGAACGGTCTCGCCAACGCGCCCAGGGCCGTGGCCTACGACGCGTCGAAGGCAGCTCTCATCAGTCTCGCTCGCTCGATCGCCGTGGACTTCGGGCCGCATGGCGTTCGAGCGAATGCCGTCTGTCCCGGCTGGGTCGTGACCCCGATGGGGGACCAGGACATGGATGCGATGGCCGCGGCGCGGGGGATCAGCCGGGACGACGCTTATCGGCTCGCGTCGGCGGCAGTCCCGCTCCGTCGGCCCGCGTCCGCCGACGAGATCGCCTCGTGCTGTCTGTTCCTCGCCTCTGACGACTCGTCGATCGTCACCGGGACAGCGCTGGTTGCGGACGGCGGCGGCGGTGCCGTGGAACTCGCGAGCCTCGCGTTCGCACCGGACGACACCACTTCCTGAACCCCCCGCCCCTGACCTTCGGCATGGCCGACACGCCATGCGAAACGGTCGCGCTCTCTGGGCTGCGGGAGGAGCGGGCCCTCTGGCCCTGGCGATCGCGATGCCGTGGCGGTTTGGTGAAGGTATGCCGGTCTATCTGGTGCTCGTGATCGCAGTCGCGATGGCGTTGACCCGCGCGAAGCGCCGGATGGAGGAGGTCGAAGGAGCCGGCGGCCAGCCAGTGGTCGCTCCACCGCGAGCTGTCCGGTGGAGGCAGGCCGGTGGCATGGAGAAGGCGGCGTTCGTCGTCATGGCGGTCGCGGCGCTCGTGTGGTTCCTGCTGATCTTGACGATCGGATTCGCCGCGGCGGTCATCGCACTCGGCCTGGCCGTGTGGAAGCGGCCGTACCTCGAAGCGACGCTCGCACCGGTGGTGCTGATCGGCGGTGCGTCGATCGTTCTCGTCGATCTCGGGCTGTCGCTGGCGCAGGATGATGGTGGATGGGGTGCCGCCGTGCTCAACGCCGTGGTGTTCGGAGGGGTCTGGGTGATCATCGGTGGGCTGCTGTGGGCGGCGGGCGGATCGAGCAGCGAAACGCTTCCGACCTCCGGGCGTTTCCGCAGCGGACTCCCCGAATAGCATCGAGGGACCGTTCGGCATCGCGCGGGGAACCGCTGGGAGGCGTGTCATGAGCCCGAACCAAGGTCAGGTCCAAGCCTGGAACGGGGGCGAGTCGGTGCATTACGTCACGCACGCCGACCGCTACGACCGCCAGCTGGCGATGTTCACGACGGCGTTGGTGAATCGAGCTGCAGCCGGGCCGGGCGACACGGTGCTCGACGTCGGCTGCGGGTGTGGCGTCACCACCCTGATGGTCGCCGAACGCGCGAAGCGAGTGGTCGGTCTCGACATCTCCCTCCCGCTGGTCGAGATCGCCGAGCGCCGTGCGCTCGACGCAGCGGTCGGCACTGCCGAGTTCGTCGTGGCTGACGCGCAGACGCATGACTTCCCCAGCGGCGAATTCACGCTCGTCCTGAGCCAGTTCGGGTTGATGTTCTTCGATGAACCCGAGGCGGCGTTCGCGAACCTGCGTCGCGCGCTGGTGCCGGGTGGCCGGCTGTTGCTCGTGTGCTGGCAGGGGCTCGAAGCCAACGAGTGGCTCACGGTCGTGAGCCGCGCCGTCGAGCGTTACTGCGACCTTCCCGAATTCGGCGGGCGCGCCGGCGGACCCGGCATGTTCGCTCTGAAGCATCCGGACGAGACGATCGCGCTGCTGGTGTCCGCCGGCTTCGGTCACGTGGAGGTCGAGCCCGTGGCGACCACGGTGCTCCTCGCTGGGGGTGGCACGGTCGACGAGTCGCTCGAGTTCCTGCTCGGGATGGGAATGGTTCGTGGTCTCCTCGGACGCCTCGCCGACGACGAGCGCGAGCAGGCCGTCCAGGAGGTCAGATCAACGCTCGCCGAGCGATACGAGCCCGACGTGGGCGTGACGCTCGGTGCTGCCGGCTGGCTCGTCTCGGCCCGGAACTGATGCGAGACGGCGTACTGGTCCGGTGAGCCGCCCCGGCGTCGTCCAGTGCCTGCTCGCGGCGGTGCTGTTCGGCGTGACCGCGCCGCTCACGTCCGAACTGGCCGGCACGTTGCCGGCGTTCACGTTGGCCGGTCTGCTCTACGTCGGTGCCGCGGTTGCGGTGACTCCGTCGGTGGTTCGGAGTCCACCGAGTCGGCAGGCGCTCGCCGCAGAGTGGCGGCCGGCGTCGGTTGCCGTCGTCGCGGGCGGAGCAATCGGGCCGCTGTTGCTCGTCGCCGGGCTCGCCCGGACCGAGGCTGCCACCGCATCGATCCTGCTGAACACCGAACTCGTCGCGACGGTGCTGCTCGCCGCCCTGTTCTTCGGCGAGCACATCGGGCGTCGGCTGTCGGCGAGTGTCGTGCTGATCACCGTGGCCGGTGTCCTGCTCACCTGGGGACCCGGCGCAGCGGTCGACGTGGGTGCGGTCCTGATCATCGCTGCCTGTGTCGCGTGGGGACTCGACAACTGCGTCACTGCCCACATCGAACAGCTCACTCCCGAGCACGTCGTGGCGCTGAAAGGAGTTGCCGCTGGTGGCGTCAATCTCGTCATCGGTCTCTCGACGGGCGGATGGGGTCCGTCCACCGATGCTGCCCAGGTGATGGCGGCGCTGGTCATCGGTGCCGCCGGCTACGGGCTGTCGATCACGCTGTGGGTGCGAGGTGCCCGCCAACTCGGTGCCGCGCGTGGACAGCTCATCTTCGCCACGGCGCCGTTCATCGGTGCGGTCATGGCCTGGACCGTGCTCGGTGATCCCGTCGGTGCACTTCAGGTCGTTGCGGTTCTGCTCGCCGCGGCGGGCATCGCCGTGTCGGTGCGTCCGGTCCATGTGCACGAACATCGTCACGACCTGCTCGTGCACTCACACCCTCATGTCTCGGGTCTGCACCACCGCGGTACGCCGCGCTGAGGGCCTCGACGGTCAGCCGCCGTCAACTCGCGAGTGCGGCCTCCGCTTCGGCCACTCGGGCGATGGTCCGCGCCAGTGCGTCCGGGGTGACGCTGATCGAGTCGATGCCCTGTTCGACGAGGAACGCGGCGAACTCGGGATGGTCCGACGGTCCCTGGCCGCAGATGCCGATCTTGCGGCCACTCTCGTGCGCCGCGGCGATCACCATCGAGCAGGCGCGTTCGACGGCGGCCTCCTGCTCGTCGAACAGCACGGCGACCGACTCGGAGTCGCGGTCGACGCCGAGGACCAGTTGGGTCAGGTCGTTCGAGCCGATCGAGAACCCGTCGAAGATCTCGGCGAAGGCCTCGGCCTCGAGCACGTTGGACGGGATCTCGGCCATCA
>DATKXG010000318.1:0-5569 GCA_035529175.1 Ilumatobacteraceae bacterium | reverse complement strand
GCCGTAGGTCAGCGTCATGGTCAGTCGGGTCATCGTTCCTTCGTCGCCGGGACCGTGAGACGCCTCAGGATCGAGGGCGGCGCCGAGGATCCACGGCGAGTGCCGCTTGCCGTCGACTTCGGCGCGCTCGAAGACGACTCGGCGTCCCGGATCATGGACGACCCGAACCATGCGCAGCCGCTTCGAACGGGCGAACGGCCCCACCTGCGCCTGGAGTTCGACGTTCCAGGTGCGAAGCCCGCCGGTCGCCTCGACTTCTCCGACGTCGTGCACCAGGTCCATCCACCTCGGATACGCGCTCAGGTCGTCGACGAGCGCGAACGCCCGCTCTGGCGGACCGGGCACCGACGTCTGGCGTTCGATCTGCATCGGTGTCGTGGTCGCCGCGGCCGTCACTCCGCCGGACGGTCGGCAGTGCGAAAGGCCCGTGACAGCAGCGGGCTGCGAGCGGAGAGCAGGCCGTCGAGGTCGTCGGCTTCGTCGAACGACGGCGTCCACGGGCCGAGGTCAGGGTCGGGTTCGGTCTGCGAACCGACCGGCGTGTCGGTCTCGATCTCGATCTCGATCTCGATCGCAGCGTCTTCGGCCGCAGGCTCGGCGTCCAGGCGGAGTTGCTCGCCGACGGCTCGCTCTCGCGGCGCCCGCGTTGCCCGGGTTCGCGCCGTGGGGGCGGGCAGTGGCGGCCGGAACAGATGGAGGTCGGGGTCACGCAGGTCGTCGAGCGTCCAGCCTCGAGGCACCACCATCGAGTCCGCGTGACGACGGCACAGCACCGCCGCGCCCTCGTCGAGCGGATCCGGCAGGCGGTCGATCCAGAACACGAGGTCCTCGGCGCGCATGCCGTAGACGACCGACGCGACGTCGGAACACCCGGGACGTCCGCACAGCCGCTGCATCCCGATGGACCTTAGTGTTCGGCGGTGCCGATTCGCAGGAGTCTCGGACACGGACGACCATGCACGCCGGCGCGCACCGGATGCGCCATGATTGTCCGGCACAACCACTGTGTTCGAGGGAGGGCCTCATGATTCGATTTCTCATCCGCGTCGGGATCGCGTTGCTCGGCGCAGCGATCGGCTTCATCGTCGCCGCCGCTGTGCTCGATGACATGACGCTCGACGGCGCCGCGTTCGTGATCGCGATCGGGATCTTCGTGGTGCTGACGGCCGTCCTGGAGCCACTGATCGAGCAGATCGGTGACGAGCATCTCTCGATCATCGCCATGTTCAGTTCGCTGATCACGACCTTCCTCGCGTTGCTGATCACCGAACTGGTCTCGGACGGGCTGAACATCACCGGTGCGGTGACGTGGGTGCTCGCTACGTTGATCGTGTGGGCCAGCACCGCGCTCGCCACGTGGATTCTCCTGCGGATGTTCGTCAAGAACGTCCGCGAGAACCGCTGATCACCGCCTACGAACCGTCGGCGCCGACCGGTTCGCCGACCGGGACGAGGTAGATCACCTCGTGGCCGGCTGGGAGGGCGATGAGGCGGGCCACACCGGCGGGATCGAAACCGCCGACCGGAACGGCTGCGAGATCGAGTGCCGCGGCCTGCAGCAGGATGTTCTGCGTGGCGTGACCCGCCTCACGCTCGACGAAGTCGGCGGCCAAGGCGCCGTATTCCGCCTCGGTCCGTGCGTCGACGCCGACCACGACGAGCACGACGGGTGCCGAAGTCAGGACGTCCTGGCCGAATGCGAGGTCACCGAGGCGAGCCAGCACGGTGGTGTCCGACCGCGACTCGACACGATGCCCGTCGGGCACGTAGTGCATCACGGCGCTGGCCGTCACTGCGTACAGCTCCAGCGGGTAGAGGGCACCCGCCGATGGCGCCGTCCGGTACCCCCGTTCGTCGGTGATTCCCTGTCCGGCCCAGAACAGCTGGCCGATGACGTCCGGAGTCAACTCGACGCCAGCGAACTCGCGACCTGAGCGCCGTTCGACGAGGGTCTGTTCGAGGCTGACCTCACCCGTGAGGTCGGGCGCCGGGAGGTCGGCGATCTCGTCGAAGCGCTGCGTCTCGGCCGTGATCGAGTCGGGAGCCTCGGCGACGCAACCCAACGCGATGGCGCCGGCGAGCACGACACACGCGAACCCGGCGACGGCGCGATCACGCATCGGGGTCTCCCGCGACGGCATCCTGGGGCGCCGGATCCGTACCACGGCCTCGGTCGTCGGTCCCGCCGAGGATCGTGAGCGCGCGGCCGATCACGACGAGCGACGCCGTGGGGACCAGCACGATCAGACCGACGACGGCCACGACGAGGCGGTCGGTGTAGAGGAACAGCGTCGAGTCGGCGTCAGCGACGAGCAGGACGACCGCGACGATTCCCGCGAGTGTGAGGATCGCCCCCACGAACGAGGTGATCCGTCCGAGGCGCACGAGCCGGTCCGCGACGTCGTCGCGCGTACGCGGCCGCTTCCGGCCACTGCGCAACGCCGCCGCCCCGAGCCCCGCGAGCGCTGCGACACCGCTCAGCAGGGCGGCCAGCGCGACACGACCGTTGATGGCATCAGGACATCCCGAGGTCCGCACGAGCGCCGAGCGGATCTCGGGGTCGGGTTCGTCGAGGTCCCGTGCCCACCACACCTCCCAGCCCGAGCGGTCGGCGACCGCGTCGAACACCGAGCCGCACGTCCGAGTCGCGTCCACGGCGGCGTTCGTGACCTCCACCTGGGCGGCGACGATGCTCGCGGCAAGCGCGACGAGCGCCACCGCCGATGCGGCCAGGGCAACCCCCAGGCGAGCGCGACGCACCAAATCCATGACTTCACGCTGCACGAATGTGGCGCTGGCGGACAGGGCCCTTCGTCGAGGATTCCGTCACCCCTCGAATCGCAGGCCGATCGCATCGCCGATTCGTTCGGCGAACATGCGAAGGATGCGGTGGAGTTCGGTCTCGGGCAGCTCGGCCTCGGACGGCGGGAGCGCGACCCGCACCGACGCGACACCCGGCTCGCTCGGCATCACCTCGGCACCGAACGCCCGCAAGCCGTCGAGCAGCGCCCGGTTCTCCCACATCACACTGGCGGTGAACGTCGAGATCCCATGGCCACGAGCCTGGTCGGCGAGACGGAGCAGCAACGCCGTCGCGATTCCGCGGTTGTGGTAGTCGTCGAGGACGGTCACCGCTGCCTCGGCGCAGGTCGGATCCTCACGGCTGCGCGAGTACCGCGCGATGCCGACACCCGGTGCACCCTCGTCGTCGATCGCGAACGCCACGAGGGCGCAGCGATCCACACCGTCGACGTCGACGAGATAGTCGAGCAGACGCGTCGAGAGATGATCAGGCGCGTTGAAGAACCGCAAACGCCGCGCCTGCGGCGACAGCTCGAGATAGCGCTCGGCGAGCTCGTCGCGATCCGACGGTCGCAGGGTCCGGATGAACACCCGCCCGCCGTCGCGAAGCGTGACCGTGTCACCGTCCTGGTCATCGATCCGACTGCGCGATTCCGTCGTCTCGGCCATGTCCGCCGCGAGCCTACTCAGGCGGTGTAGATCGAGTCGATGACCGCCTGGTACCGGCCGTGCACGACCGATCTGCGCACCTTCAACGTGGGCGTCAGCTCGCCGGCCTCGATCGTGAAGTCGGCGGGAAGGATCGCGAACTCGCGAATCGACTCGGCCCGGGAGACCGAGCGGTTGGCGTCGTCGACTGCGGCGCGGACGGCCTCACGGAGTTCGGCGGAGCCCGCCGCCTCCGCAACGGTTCCGGCATCGAGTCCGGCCTCTGCCACCCACCCGACGAAGGCGTCCTCGTCGATCGTCACCAGGGCTGCGACGAACGGGCGTGCGTCACCGACAACGACGGCCTGACTCACGAGCGGGTGGGCGCGAAGCCGATCCTCGAGCGGAGCTGGAGCGACGTTCTTGCCCGCGGCGGTGACGATCAGTTCCTTCTTGCGACCGGTGATCCGGAGGTACCCGTCATCGTCGAGTTCGCCGATGTCGCCGGTGTGGAACCAACCCTCGTCGTCGATCACGTCCGCGGTGGCGGCAGGGTTGCGCCAGTAGCCGGCGAACACCTGCGGGCCCTTCGCAAGCACTTCTCCGTCGCCGGCGATGCGAATGGTCGTACCGGCAAGCGGTCGGCCCACCGTACCGGGCCGCCAGGCGCCCGGACGGTTGATGGTGAGGGTGGGACTCGTCTCGGTGAGCCCGTATCCCTCGAAGATCTGGACACCGATCCCGTCGAAGAAGTGGGTGAGCCGCTCCCCCAGCGGGCCGCCACCGCTGAACGCGAGCCGCATTCCACCACCGAGTGCGTGACGCAGCTTGCCGTAGACCAGCCGTTCGAAGACTGCGTGCTCCAGGGCCGTCCACGGCTTGACCTGGCCGCGGTGATTCTCCTTCGACCACCTCACGGCCACCGACTCGGCGCGGTCGAAGATCAGCCCCTTTCGTGTCGCGTGCGCAGTGTGTTGGGCTGTGTTGTAGACCTTCTCGAAGATGCGCGGGACCGCCGCGATCACCGTGGCACGGACCATGCCGAGTTCCTCGGGGAGCTGGGGAACACCGGTGGCGAAACCGGTTCGCACGCCCATCTCCAGGCTGAACAGCAGGTTGCCCTTGGTCAACGAGTGAGCCAGGGGCAAGAACAACAGCCCGACGTCGTCGGGCCGGATCTCCGAACCGAGCGCGTCCACCGTCTGGGCCACGTTCGCGCAGAGGTTGCCGTGCGTCAGTACGCATCCCTTCGGCCTGCCGGTCGTTCCGGACGTGTAGATCACGGTTGCTGCGTCCTGCGCGCCGAGCGCGGCGGATCGGCGGTCGATGTCGACGTCGTCCACGTCGCTGCCGAGCGCTTCGAGACCGTCGAGATCCGGCGCGCCGTCGACCGTCTCGATCGTGAAGACGTCCCGACATGCCGAAGCCTGCTCGTGGACGTCGTGGTACAGCGCGAGCATCTCCGCGGTCTCGACCACCGAAACCACGGCACCGCTGTCCTCGAGGATCCACGCGAGCTGCTCGGCCGATGACGTCTCGTACACCGGAACGGTCACAGCCCCGGCCGTCATGACCGCCAGATCGACGATCATCCACTCGAGGCGCGTGTGGGACATCAGAGCGACACGGTCGCCCGGCTCGACACCAGACGCCACCAGCCCCTTTGCGACGGCCCTGACGCGGTCGGCGATCTGCTCCGCGGTCCAATCGACGAATCGATCACCCTCGCGGGTGAGCGCGATCACCCGATCGCCGTCGTGTTCGGCCAATCGTTGCAGCGGTTGCAGCAGATTCGCATCCGCAGCGACCCCATCGAACGGGGGTCCACTCACTTCGGTCTTCATCTCGTCCTCCCCTGGGTCGAGAACACTGTCCTGCCACCATCGGGCCATCTCGATGGCGCAAGGCGCCAGAGCCGAACGTCCAGATTCCGCGGGCACGGTGCGCCGTTACATATCACCCGTTGCGATGAGTTTCGGCGCGACCTGTCCGCGCGCAGACTCATCGGTGCTGGACTGCACGCTGGTGCGATGAGTTTCGACGCGACCTGTCCGCGCTCAGACTCATCGGTGCGCCCAGTGGGCGACAGCGTTGTCGAGGCTCCGGCTGTCGCCCCCGT
>DATKXG010000317.1:0-2008 GCA_035529175.1 Ilumatobacteraceae bacterium | reverse complement strand
GACGTTCGCCAAGGGAGGCTCGGACATCCAGACGTCGGTCGGGGTGCCTCGCGACGGGGGTGGCATGGTGTCGCTGCGGATCTTCGACTGCAAGAAGCCCGTCATCGGAGCGATCAACGGCGCGGCCGTCGGCGTCGGCGTGACGATGACCCTGCCGATGGACGTGCGCCTCGCGTCCGACAACGCTCGATTCGGATTCGTGTTCGCTCGGCGCGGGATCGTGCCCGAAGCCTGCTCATCGTGGTTTCTTCCACGGTTGGTCGGCATCAGCACCGCGGCGGAGTGGTGCTACACCGGCCGGGTGTTCCCAGCGACCGAGGCACTCGAGCGGGGCCTGGTACGCAGCATCCATGCGGCGGACGACCTGCTCCCCGCCGCGTACGAACTCGCCCGTGAGATCGCCGACAACACCGCGCCGGTCTCGGTGGCGTTGACCCGCCAGATGTTGTGGCGGATGCTCGGTGCAGATCACCCGATGGAGGCGCACCGAGTCGACTCGCGCGGCATCCAGTCGCGCGGTGCGAGCGCTGACGCACGAGAAGGCGTCGAGAGCTTCCTCGAGAAGCGGGCACCGGTGTATCCGGTCAAGGTGTCCGACGGCCTGCCCGACCTGTTCGTCGACTACGTCGAGCCTGAGTTCCACTGACGCTGACGCGCCGAGGTGACGTCAGACACGTCGTGGTTCGGGAATTTCTCAAGTCGCCGGTGGTTCTTACCGATGTCTTGAACACGCCGGCGAAGATCGCTTCGCACGGCACACCGAATCTCCCGAGGAACTGACATGACGACGATGTTGATGGAAAAGCTGCAGGCCGGCGACGTGATCGAGGTCAAGTCGGGCGACGACGTGATCACCGTGCTCGTGCTGCTCGCAACCGATGACGCACTCGTCCTCGATCCCTGCGACGGCGCCACCCCGTTCGTACTGAACACTGAGGAACTCGTCGAGTACCGCAAGTTCGACGCCGAAGCCCTGTTCGGCTGACGCATCGGTCGGGCCAGCCCGGCCACCAAGATCTCCCGGAGGCGTCCCCCCTTCCGCTTCTCGGAGAAGTCCCCCTAACGTGGGCGCCGTGCACGACACGGCGCCCACGTTGTTTTTCCGGGTCGGCGGCATGCCGTTCTTCGAAGCGCTGGTCGATGCGTTCTACGACGGCGTGGCCACCGACGAGGTACTGCTGCCGTTGTATCCCGAGCAACCCGATCTCACGGGCGCCCGCCATCGCCTCACCCTGTTCCTCGCCCAGTACTGGGGAGGGCCCACCACGTACATGGAGGAGCGAGGCCATCCGCGCCTGCGGATGCGTCACTTCCCGTTCCACGTCGGCCCGCTCGAGCGAGACCGTTGGCTCGTCCACATGGCCGCGGCGGTCGAGCGAGTCGGTGCCGAGTGGTCGACGCCCGACGACATCACCGCCGAGCTGATGGCGTACTTCGTCCCGGCTGCCGAGCATCTGCGAAACGATTCGGGACTGCCCATCTCGACGTCGCGCATCGACGGGTAGGTTCGTCCGCCATGCACGCCATCGACGTCCGCGACCTGCACAAGTCCTACGGTGACGTCACCGCGGTCGACGGACTGAGCTTTCACGTCGAGGCCGGCGAGGTCTACGCACTGCTCGGCGCGAACGGCGCGGGAAAGTCCACCGCCGTCGAGATCCTCGAAGGGCACCGGACCGCCACGTCGGGTGCGGTGGAGGTCCTGGGGGTCGACCCCGCCAGTGCGGGCCGCGAGTTCCGCGATCGAATCGGAATCGTCCTGCAGTCGTCGGGCGTCGAGTCGGAGTTCACGGTCCGAGAGGTCATCGAGCTCTACGGCGGCTGCTATCGCAACCCGCGCCCGCTCGACGAGGTGATCGGGCTGGTCGGACTCGACGAGAGAGTCGACGCGCGTATCGGGTCGCTCTCCGGTGGCCAACGACGGCGCGTCGACCTGGCCCTCGGGATCGTCGGACGCCCGGAACTGCTCTTCCTCGACGAACCGACCACCGGTTTCGACCCCTCGGCG
>DATKXG010000316.1:0-5039 GCA_035529175.1 Ilumatobacteraceae bacterium | reverse complement strand
CTAGTTTCGGAACTGACCGCGAAACCGCCGGAGGGCCGGCTCCGACGTCAGCGTCAGCGTCAGATGGGGGCGACGCCGTGGGCGGTCCAGTAGTCGTTGATCGACCGCTGGATGCGCACGTACCAGATGATGTTGCCGATGAGCGGCAGCAGGAACCACAGGCCCCAGATGGTGGTGATCGGCGGCTCCTTGCCTTCGCGCCGGTAGAGCTGTTCGACCTCACCGGCCATCAGGAACATGGTGACAGGAGAGAGGAAGATCGTGATCAGCAGATAGGCGACGCCGCCGAGGCCGGTGTTGGCGTGGCGCTTGATCTCGTCGCCGTTCTGGTACGACCAGACCCACGTCCAGATCCCGAGCGTGACGATCGAGAGGAAGATGGTCATCCCGATCGAACGTTGGGTGCCGAGAGGACCGGTTGCGGCGGCCGCACCAGGCGGCGCTGGCGGCGGAGTGGACGCCGGTTCCGGCGCGGGCGGATTCTCGGGCGGCGGCGGTGGCATGTCGGTCATGACCACAACGTAGACCCTGCATCGTCGACTCGCCGGTGATCCCGTTCGTGCGCCAAGCTCGCCCGATGCCAACACTGCAGATCGAGACCGATGCCGCCGACGCGGGCTTCGCCGCCGACCGACTCGCTCGGATCGACCACCACTTCGAGGGATACGTCGACCAGAAGAAGCTCGCCGGCTGGCACATCGCCATCAGCAGGGCCGGCAAGCTCGTGCACTCCTCGGCCTACGGACATCGAGACATCGCGAGCGGTGCAACCTTCACCGACGACACCGTCGTGCGCATGTTCTCGATGACCAAGCCGATCACGTCGGTCGCGGCGATGATGCTCTACGAGGAGGGCCTGCTCGAACTCAAGTCGCCGATCTCGAAGTGGTTGCCCGAGTTCGCAGAGACCCGGGTGTACCGATCGGGCTCGTTCGTCGCGCCGGTCACCGAGCCACAGATCGAGCCGATCCGCGTGTGGCACCTCCTGACGCACACCTCCGGGCTGACATACGGGTTCCACAACACCCACGTGACCGACGCCATCTACCGCAAGGGCGGATTCGAATGGGGTAACCCACCCGGCGCCGACCTCGCCGAATGCTGTCGGCTCTGGGCGCAGATGCCACTCGCGTTCCAACCCGGCACCGAGTGGAACTACGGCGTATCGACCGACGTGCTCGGTCGCCTCGTCGAAGTGGTGTCGGGGATGCCGCTCGACGAGTTCTTCCGGACCCGGATCTTCGAGCCGCTCGGGATGACCGAGACCGACTTCCACGTGCACGACGACTCGATGGACAGATTCGCCACCCTCTACGTCCGCAATCCGGCGACCGGCGACGCGATCCCTGCGCCCGGGGCGCTCGGACGTGCGTCGAACAAGCCGCCTGCGATGCTCGGCGGCGGCGGCGGACTCGTCGGCACCGCACACGACTACCTGTGCTTCGCTCACATGCTCTTGCACAAGGGCGAACTCGACGGCGTCCGTCTACTCGGGAGTCGAACCGTCGACTACATGACCCGCAACCACCTCCCCGGCGGCGCCGACCTCGAGCAGTACGGGCGGCCGCTGTTCGCCGAGACGAGCTTCGACGGTGTCGGCTTCGGTCTCGGGTTCGCGGTCGTGCTCGACGCAGCAGCGAACAAGGTGCTGCGCTCGGAGGGCGAGTACTCGTGGGGCGGCGCGGCGAGCACGTTCTTCTGGGTCGACCCGGCGAACGAGATCGTGGCGCTCTTCCTCACCCAGCTGCTCCCGTCGAGCACCTACCCGATCCGCCCGCAACTGAACCAGCTCGTCCAGCAAGCCCTCGTCGACTGACACCCGTCACCCCGTCACGCCGGCGAGGGAAGCGCCAGCGACGAGCCGGACGCGGCGCGAGGAGGAAGCGGAGCGGACGACGAACCCGCAGGATTACAGCGTGTTGGTGATGGCGCCAGTTTCCGCGCCCTGGACGAGCTTGGCGTACTTGCCGAGCACGCCGGTCGTGTAGCGCGGCGCGTTGGGCTGCCAGCCGTCCATCCGGTTGGCGAGTTCCGCGGTGTCGACGAGCAGGTCGAGCGATTTCGTGGGGACGTCGATCCGGATCCGGTCGCCGTCGCGGACGTATGCGATCGGTCCGCCATCAGCGGCCTCGGGCGCGACGTGGCCGATGCAGAAGCCCCACGTGCCGCCGGAGAACCGGCCGTCGGTGATCAGCGCACAGTCCGACCCTCGCCCTGCGCCCTTCAACGCGCCGGTGATGGCGAGCATCTCGCGCATTCCCGGACCGCCCTTCGGGCCCTCGTAGCGGATCACGATGACCGTGCCGGGCTGGATCGAACCGGCGAGGATGGCCTCCATCGCAAACGACTCGTCGTCGAACACGCGCGCCGGTCCCTCGAACTGCATCTGGTCGGCTGACAACCCCGCCACCTTCACGACGGCGCCCTTGGGGGCGAGCGATCCGGTGAGAACGTTGATGCCACCGGCCTCGTGGATCGGTGCATCGAGGGGATGCACGACCACGCCATCGGCGGCCGGCGGATCGATCTCGGCGAGGTTCTCGGCCATCGTCTTGCCGGTCACGGTCATCACGTCACCGTGCAACAGGCCCGCGTCGAGCAACAGCTCGAGCACGACCGGCACGCCGCCGACGCGGTCGAGATCGCTCATGTGGAACTTGCCGCCCGGCTTCATGTCGGCGATGTGCGGCACCCGGTCGGCGATGCGGTTGAAGTCGTCGAGGTCGAGCGCCACGTGCGCCTCGTTGGCGAGCGCCAGGAGATGCAGCACGGCGTTCGTCGACCCGCCGAGTGCGGACGTGACGGCGATCGCGTTCTCGAAGGCCTTCTTCGTCATGATCTGACGCGGCGTGATCCCGAGGCGAAGCAGGTTGACGACCGCCGCGCCGGCGCGCTCGGCATCGCCCTCGCGGCGACCGTCGATCGCCGGCGGCGAAGCCGTGCCCGGCAGGCTCATCCCGATCGCCTCGGCGATCGAACTCATCGTGTTGGCGGTGAACATGCCGCCACACGCGCCCTCGCCGGGACACGCGGTCGCCTCGATCTCGTGCAGCTCCTCCTCGGTGATCGTGCCCGCGGCACACGCCCCGACCGCCTCGAAGACGCTGGTGATGTCGGTCGCCGTCCCATTGTGTTCGCCCGGCATGGTCGAGCCGTTGTAGACGAACACGCTCGCGAGGTCGAGGCGGGCGGCAGCCATCAGCATCGCCGGAATCGACTTGTCGCAGCCCGCGAGCCCGACGAAGCCGTCGAAGCGTTCGGCGTGCATCACGGTCTCGACCGAGTCGGTGATCACCTCACGCGACACGAGCGACGCGCGCATCCCCTCGTGACCCATCGAGATGCCGTCGCTGACGGTGATCGTTCCGAACTCGAGCGGGAAGCCGCCGGCCTCCCGAACGCCCACCTTGGCGTGCTCGGCCAACTTGCGCAGCGTCATGTTGCACGGGGTGACCTCGTTCCACGACGACGCGATCGCCACCTGCGGCTTGTCCCAGTCGTCGTCGCCCATCCCGACGGCGCGCAGCATCGCCCGCGACGGCGCCTTCTGCATGCCATCGGTGACATCACGAGACCGAGGCTTGACGTCGACGGGAGTGCCAGGTGCGTTCGGGGCATCGCTCATGGACTGCACCGTAGTGGCGACGCCTGCGCGCCTGCCTGGTGGTCCCGACACCACGTGGACGGTCCGGGTGGGGACGGGGCCAGGGAGGACCGAGGTGGTGAGTACTCGTCCTGCCAGAATGGACCGATGGCCGACGTTCGTGAGACCAAACTGCCAGGAGTCGGGGTGCGCCACGAGTTCACCACCGAGAACGGCGACGACATCGGAGTGCTCGTGCACCACGACGGTCGGCGCGAGATCCTGGTGTACGACTCCGACGATCCCGACCGGTGCACGTCGATCGTCAGCCTGTCCGCTGCCGACACCCGCACCGTGTCGGAACTCCTCGGCGCGAGCCGGGTCACCGAAGCCGTGTCGGCCGTCCAGCAGGAGATCGAGGGTCTCGCGATCGAATGGATCGAGTTGACTCCCGAGTCCCCCGCGTCGGGAGCGACGATCGGCGACGGCATGTACCGCACGAAGACCGGATCATCGATCGTCGCCGTGATCCGCGAGGGAGCATCGATCCCGGCGCCCGGCCCCGAGTTTCCCCTCGAAGCCGGCGACGTCGTCGTGGCCGTCGGCACCGTCGAGGGCCTCGCCGCGATGCGCGAGCTGATCCGGCGCTGACGCTCCGCCGATGCTGTTCGCCGCCGGGACCAGCGATGCAGCGCTCGCGTTCATCGAGATCGGCGCGCTCATCCTCGGCTTGGCATTGCTGTCGCGGGTCGCCGGACGTTTCGGCATCACCGCCGTTCCCCTCTACCTGATCGCCGGCTTGGCGATGGGCGAGGGCGGCGTGGTCCAACTCGACGTGTCACGCGACTTCTTCGAGATCACCGCGGAGATCGGGGTGCTCCTGCTTCTGTTCGCCCTCGGGCTCGAGTATTCCGAGGGCGAGCTGCGCGACGGGCTCAAGACCGGGATCCCGCCAGGCCTGGTCGACATGACGCTCAACGCGCTGCCGGGGGTGGCGCTCGGACTGCTCCTCGGGTGGGATCCACTGGCCGCAGTACTGCTCGGCGGGGTCACGTGGATCTCGTCGTCCGGCGTCGTCAGCAAGGCGTTGTCCGACTTCGGACGCCTGGGTTTTCGCGAAACGCCTGCCGTGCTGAACCTGCTCGTGATCGAGGATCTGGCGATGGCGGTGTACCTGCCGGTCGTCGCGGCGCTGATCGTCGGTGGCACCGTGCTCGCAACCGTCACGAGCGTTGCAGTCGCACTGGTCGCCGTGTCGGTCATCCTGCTCGCGGCACTGCGGTACGGACGCCGGATCAGCGATCTCGTCGCGGGCGGCAGTGACGAGACGTTCCTGTTGACCGTGTTCGGCATCACCCTGCTCGTCGCCGGCCTCGCACAGCAACTCGAGGTGTCGGGCGCCATCGGCGCGTTCCTCGTCGGGCTCGCGCTGTCAGGCCGCGCCGAGGAGCGCGCC